>CAZXRH010000122.1:0-6706 GCA_964642575.1 uncultured Halanaerobiales bacterium | reverse complement strand
TTGGTTAAATTAATCATTTCTTCACTAATATCAGTTGCAGTAACATCAAAACCTTCTTTTTTCAAAGCTGCCGCCTGTACACCTTTACCACAGGCACTATCTAATATTTTGGCATCCTTAGGTAATGAAGCAAGCAACTCCTTATTTTTATTAAGAAACTCGTCTTCAAAATCTTTAAGGTTATAACTTGCATATAAAACATCATAGAAAAAGGACATTGAATTATACTGTTCTTTGACTGTGTTATGGTCCATAAATACTCTCTCCTTAATAGATGAATTTTCCATAAAAAATAATATACCTATAATATATTTGATTAAATCCAATAAGATACCTGCTCAATATACAAAAAAAGTCCTCTTAAATACTAAATATATAGTATTCAAGAAGACTTAAATAGTTAATACTATATTTATAAAAAATTAAAGTTCTTTTTGAAAATTGATTACCTGCTCCCAGTCAAAACCTAAAGTTTCTTCATACCAGGTTGGCCAATCCTGACACCAGTTAGGCACCTTACAATCCTTAACTCTTTCCATAGGATAATAGGGTTTAATATCTAAAATTGGAGAGTTTTCTTCTGCATCAATAAAAGAAGTGTGAATTATTCCCTTGTTGAAATCAATACTTTTTACTTTAATAATACTGCTCATTATGGGATTAGGGCGAGCCGGAGCCCGAGTTGAAAACACTCCCATTTGGTCTGGTCCTTTTTTAAAAAGGTTACCAAAAAGGGTTTTCTCTCTATTCTTACGAGTATCAGCAAGATGAGCCCACCACAACAACTGGAGATGTGAAAAACCTTCTAAGCTTTTTAAACCTACTTTGTATTTTTTATCCAATTTAATATAGTACTCGTCATTGTTCTGGCAAATTATTCCAACTTGATTGATTTCAAATTTACCTAAGGTCATAATACTCCCTTCTTCCTTTTTGAATTTTATTAGAGATTCATCAGGTTAGAAAAAGCTAAAAACTTAGGATGCAGAATTTTTATTTCGCTTTTTTGATCTTAAATATATATAATTATTAATACTCTTATTTTGTTTCCTATATCTATATTATATACTTTGTTAAGACCCTTAGCAAAGCAATATGAGTTGTTTTTTAAATTTTTTTAAAAATATTTTGATATCAAATTTTTGTCGACCATTTCTCTCGCTTTGTTAAATAAAAAAACACCTCTTAAATACTATTTGGCTAGTACAAAGAGGTTATTTTTAATTAAAATATATTTTTTATGATTCATCTTGATTTCCTGTTAATATATTAGTTAAAAAACCAATGACAAGCCCAATGATTATTGCCAACAAAATTGTAAAAAGCCAGCTATCAATATTAAGTGATAAGGAACTGGCCAACACTCCACTGATAACTGCTGCAATGATAATTGTTTTTCCTTTGATATTATCACCTTTTCAATATAAATTTAATTAATAATACTATAATTTCTCTGTAACAACAGCCAGGGTATTGGAATCTTTTACATACCTTTTTCCAGCTACATCAGAATAAAATGAATGATTAATAAAACCGAATTCATCTAAAACATTGGAAATGGACTGTTTGTTATAGAAGTGTTCAAATATTCTATATAATTTAATTTCTTCCTCTTCATTAACAACAATAGTTTGATTTAGATATGTATCTGCTTCTTTATAAAAGAAGGTTTCAGTCAAAGCTAGATAGGGGCTCTTGTCCCAAAAACCTTTTTCAGCAGTTTCCCAACTTTGCCCTAAATCATCTTGTCCTCTATTATTGGCTGTAAATACATCAAAAATAAATTTACCACCTGATTTTAGAGCCTGATTTATATTTTCAAGCAGGATATCTCTTTCTTCATTAGTTAAAGCACCTAGTTCACAATAGATTAATAAAACTACATCAAATTCGTCTTCATAATCCATCTCTAAAAAGTCCTGATATTTATATTCAATATCTAGATTTTCTTTTTCAGCCTGCTTTTTAGCATAATCGATTGATTTTTTGGAAAAATCTACTCCTGTCACAGAATAACCGGCTTCAGCCAACCTTTTAGAATAAAAGCCGGGACCACAACCTAAATCCAATATCTTTTGATCTTTTTCTGTAAACACTTCATTTACCAGCCAATTAACCGACTCATCTACAAACTCATCTTTACGGCTCGCAGCGTCAAAGTCAGGATCCAAATGAATTTCTAACATTTTTTTAGAAATATGAGGGTCATCCCATAATTCTGATTCACTTCTCTCATACAACTTTGGTTTTTGAGAAAGTTCTATTAATTTATTAATATCCATCATGATTCTCCCTCTCTATTAACTCAACATTATTTCTGAATGTTCTTTGCAGATATAATTTGTACTAAATTAATAAAATCTATAATGTGATTATAGACATTATGTTTGTTAATAAGGATAGACCATTCCACTTTCAATAATATACCAGTTATTTTCTACCCTTCCCAGTACTAGATAAACAGACCAATCTTTTTGAGCTTTACTGCTAATCTCTTCTGTTACATAGACTGGTCCTACTATCTCTTCTTGGTCCATGTAATCCTCTAACCATAGTTTACCTTCTTCAATTCTATTGATCACATAATTACTTTCTTTATATTCATCATAGGTATAGATACTGTTTTTTCGGCCATTTTCATATAATAGATCAGAAAGTACTTCTAACTTTGGCAGATCATCCTTAAGATCATTAATTGTACTGTAGAGCATCTCATATTGTTTGTCTTCAAGATATTCATTTTCATGCAGCCAGGTAGTAAACTTTCTTAAGACAGTACCGGTATCTTTCATTAAACTCTTAGATCCCATCACTTTTCTTATAATATAATATGATAAAAATTCATTAAACTCGACTGAACTTAGATTTTGAACAGCAAAAATCTCACAGTACTGCTTTCCTTTTTGGTTAAACATCTTTTCAAATTTTTGATAGTTTTCATCTTCTAAGTTTTTATAAGCATAACCATTTAAATAATTTTCAAAAAGTTCAATAACATTTTTATACTTCTGGTATGTTTTTTTAGACAACCTTTTCTCTTGTTCTTTTAAAAATTTTTCAAAAGTTTGTGTTATTTTTTCCATTTATTATCACCTCGGCAATATTAACTTCCCACTTTTTAATTTTTAAATATATTAAATTAATATTGTGCTTGTATTATTCATTATATCACTTAATAAAAAATCCTCAATCAAATAGACTAATTATTCACTTATACTCATTTTATCTAGAGAAATATATTACTTACGATAAGATGGACTCTTTTTATACTATTTTTAATAAATATATTGATGACATTAAAAAACCCTCAAATACCTTTAATAGATATTTAAGGGAAATCAACTCACATTGAATTTTATAAATAGTATTTTTAATAAATTATTTTTTACCATTACTCATTAGTTTAGCTTGTTTGTTTTTTCTTAACCAAACAGCTGCGATCGGTGCTAACAATGCCCCTATTCCCAAAGTTGCAAAAGGTAAAACCCATTGTGTTGCAAAAGTAATATTTTCTACATTATTAAAATATTCTAGAACATATCCAAATACTGCAGGAGAAATAACTGTAATTAAAAACCCGGCTGAGTTTTGAATACCTAAAGAAGTTGCTCTAATTTTGGGTTTAACCATCTCGGTCATTCCGGTTGAAAATGACGCTGAATCGGCAATTACCCAAAAACCAATCCAAATCCCTAAAACAACTGTTATGACCAATGATTTTCCGTGCATAAAGCCAAAGATAAATTGGGCTGATAAACTTGCTATAGAACAGATTAAAATAGTTTTAGTTCTTCCTATTTTATCACTGATATACCCCATAAGCCAGACACTCGGAGCACCTACTAATATAATTAAGGAAGCAAGTTGTCCACCTAAAACAGAAGCATGCACATACTCATAACCCGCTGCTACTGCTACCGAGACCATGAAGGGACCAACCCATCCCCAAAAACCATAGAGTTCCCACATATGTCCAATATAACTGAAGGTAATTAAAGCCGGACCTTTATATCCACCTTCCGGGGCAGGCTTTATATCTTTTTGCTCAACTTCTACTTTCTGTTTGCTGATTGAGTTTTTGGCTTTTATCTTTTCAGGTGCATCTACAACATATCTGTATACTAAAAAAGCAGCAATAAAGGCTGGTAAAGAAGTGGCTAAAATACCAATTTGCCAGTTATAGGCACCGGCAATCATGGGAGCAAAAAAGTAGGAAGCAGCATAAGAAAAGGTTAGACCACCGATATAGGCTCCAATCGATTTCCCCCTTTCTTCAGGAGAAAACCAGTTTGATAATAATGACATACCGGGTACATAGATTCCTCCACAGAAAATTCCAGCTATTAATCGCAGGATTAATACACTCCAAAAATCAACTGCTAAAAAGGCAAAAAGCGTAGAAAAAACTGCTGTACCAAAAGTGGCAATCAATACAATCTTTTTTTCACCAATCTGATCTGCCAACCAACCTGTAGATAATACAGCTAAAACATAACCGGCTTGGAAAGAGGATAATATAATACCAATCTGTCCAGCACTTAATTCAATATCTTCAATAATAAAGTTTAAAAGTGCAGAAAAATTATACCAAGTCAGATAACTTAAGACCATAGCAATAACCATAAAGATTAATATTTTAATTTTCTGGTCTAATTTATTTAGCATAATATGACACTTCCTGTTTAGGTAATGATAAGAAAATCACCCCGGCTAAATAACCGGGGCACTTATTTATTTCTTTTTATATTACTTAATCACATAGTTCTTTAACTAAGGCTAAATATCCTACCATTCCTTTTTTCATCATCTCAAGATTTATTTTGTCTCTAACTGTATGGCAGTACTTTATTTCAGCTGGTGAAAATCCGATGACATCTACACCCTGCTCTTTATAATAGCCGCTATCAGTTGCAAATTTCCATTCTTTTATATCTATCTCTTGCTGTAGTGCTTTTTCTAAAATTTGTTTTGCATCTTTTACCAATTTTTTATCAGGTGAGATGGAAAAAGAAGGTGCACCCTGATATGCTTCTTGTTTCATTCCGGTATAGCAGTTAACATTAAATTTATATCTATCAATAATAACTTCTCCTTCATAATTAATAGATTGGATTAATTTATTAAGTTTTGCTTCTACTTTTTCGGGCGTATCAGAGGGAACATTGCGATAGTCTAGTGTTAATATAATTTCACCTGGTATAATATTGGAGCTCTCTTCATTAGATTTAACTATAGTGGGTACAATTGTCGATTTACCAAAAAAATCATCTTTCTCTAGTTCAAAATCCTTTAGTTTTTTTATGAATTCTGAAAGGAAAAAATGTGGATTTATCCCCTCTTTAGGTGTGCTAGCATGAGCAGCTTTACCTTTTATATGAATATCATACCTCATTCTACCGCGGTGCCCAATTGCAATATCATTTTCCGTTGCTTCTCCTACTATTGCATAATCGGCATATATATTTTTTGATAGTATATTACTTCCAATACCACTATCCTCTTCATGAACAACTCCGGTCACATAAATATTACAATCTGGTAACATATTTTCTTTTTTTAAAATGGCAGGAGCAAAGATTTGTAAAGCAAAAGTAGCTTTGGTATCACTTGCACCCCTACCCCATATCTCAGTATCTGTAATTTCTCCTGAAAAAGGTGGATATTCCCATGCCTTTTCATTACCCACACTAACAGTATCTAAATGACAGTTTAAGATTATACCTTTTTTGTTTTTACTACCTGCTATTTTGCCAACCACATTGCCTGCTTCATCGATCCACACTTTATCATAAGCAAGTTCAACCATCTTATTTTTTACTACCTCTGCTAGTTCACCTTCTTCACCTGAATAACTTTTAATTTGTATCATTTCTGATGCAAAATTAATGATTTCTGTCCAGTATTTTTCTGTTAGTACTCTATATTGTGACATGTTTTAACACCTTCCTGTCCATTCAGCTTCAGATTATTAGATTATATTAGAAAGGTCCATAACCTATTTGAACTGCGATAATTAAAAAGATTATGGAAAGAACGATCATTTTCCAAATCAAAGGCCAGATAAACTTAAACCATTTTTGATATGATACTTTTGAAACTGAAAGGAAATACAGTAAAGTACCATAAGTGAAGTATAATAAATTAGTTATTCCATCACCAAACTGAAAAGCCTGAACTGCAGTTTGTCTTGTAATTCCAACTACATCAGCTAAAGGCACCATAATCGGCATGGTAGCCATCGTCTGACCGCTGCCAGATGGTATAAAGAAATTAACTACCAGGTGTACTCCATACATACCGATGGCTGTAATCCAGCCCGGCAGGTTTTCTAGGGGTGCAGACAAGGAATAAATGATGGTATCTGTAATTCCACCAGTAGATAATATCCACTGTACTCCTCTCGCTACCCCAACTATTAAAGCACCTAAAATTACCTTTTTGGAACCCTCTACCATTAACTTTGCAATTTTATTAGGGGTAAAACGAGCCAGTGCACCTGCTAATAACCCACCTAACACAAATACAGCTGACATGTCATTAATACTCCAACCCAGATTGAGCATTCCATATACTACAAAGAATAATGTTATACCGAGTACTAATAGAATAGCTTTGTGTACAAGTGTAAAGTCCTGGTCTTCATAATCTTCCATATTTAATTTAATGTCACTGGTATCTACTTCTGGTGTCAGACTTAGAGAAGGAT
>CAZXRH010000121.1:0-6876 GCA_964642575.1 uncultured Halanaerobiales bacterium | reverse complement strand
TATCAAGTCCTGAACCTCCATTAGCTATTAATAATAGCTTTTTATTAAAATATTTGGGGCGGTGATTTAGATATGCTAATCTATCTATTAAGTTTTTCATTTACCCACTCACATTATAAACATAGCCAGGGGAGTTAAGTATAATACCATCGGCTTTTTCAATTTCCTTTTCTATTAGTTCTCTATCATCTTTTAAAGGACACATATCAATACCTTTGGATACACACAAAAAACAGCCTTTACAATTTTTGATATCCATATCTTTTAAAAATATGTACTTAAAATTAATTTCATCTTTAATTTTTAAATAAGTTTCCAATTCTTGAATAGCTTTATATCCATTACCTTTTCCTTTAGGACTACCTAATATTGCTATAATATTCATTTTTAACACCTTTTTTCTTTGTTTTATTGTTTTCCATAATATTCCTTAAACTATCTAAATTTATTTCTGTGGGAATGTCTTTTTCCCTCCAATGTTTTTTGCAACCACTATAATTAAGTAACACACATTGTGCAGGTATATTTGCATTTTTTAATTTCCAACCGCCATTTATTAGATGTAATATACAAGCAACACCAATAATCGCAGACTTATCTCCAAAAGCTCGTTTTATTTTTTTATTATCTGCAAGACTTGATTCATGACCTACAACTATAGTTTTATAATTATATTGTGCTGCTTGATTTTTTATAATATTGATATTGCAGTTTTGATTACAACCCATACATAGCTTTCCTATTGTTTGTTTTTTAGCCTGGCAATTCCTTTTATCTATTTTCATACATTTTGGTAATAGGATTATCTTATTCTCTACTTTTTGAAAATCACTTTTATATACTTGATTTAAGATCTCAGCTCCCACCATGTTTAAATGATATTCTACTCTCTTTTTGTGAATAAAATATTGATTCTCATTTAAAAGCCAGTTTCTATTATTATTAGATAGAAAACTTTCTACCTTACTAGTATAATTACCTAACTGAAGTTTACTATTATTTTCAAACCAAACAGCTAAAGAGATAAGTTTTTGATTAAATTCTTCTTTGTTTTCCTCATTTAACTTTAAGTAAAAAGCATACCACTTTTCGATTCTTTTTACCTCTTGTTCAAATTCACCTGTCGATTCTAACCAGGTTAGCAATCTTTTATGAGAAACTTTTATTGCTTTAGTATCTCGGTTTATAAAGTGAGATAATAATTCATTAATTGTAATGACTAATCCACATATGGGGTCAACAACCTTTTTCATATGTGAATATTTCTTGCGAATCAATTTTAATTTTAGTAATATATTTTCTAGGATTCTGTTACTCTTATGAGCTTTTGTATTATAGTTATTAAAATATATAGCCCAAGTTAATAACTCTAAACATTTCTCTTCATTCATGTATTTTGGTTCATCTAATTTGTGATAAAAAGAGTATTCAGTGATATAATTTGAAAATTCATCTTTTATTTTTTTAATCACTAAGTTTGTAAATTGAGATATATCTTTATAATATTTTGCTGAATTACCTTGTTCTTTTAAATTATAGGTGCTAATATTTCGCATTTGTTCTCCTCAACTTTCGTTTAATATATTGTTAACTATCTTTTTTGTAATCATCCTTCTATCCTTTTTTACAAAGAAATCTAAACCAGTTTGTTTTTTAAATACTTCCGATCTTAAAAATATTTCTTGTAACGCAGCTAATTGTTGTTGGGCTAATATTTTTAAAGTTACCTCATCTTTTTGATCTTTAAAATATTCCTTTAACTGACTATATATAGACTGAAAAATATGGCTGCTGTTGTCATCAACTCTTCCCTTTTTGAGGTCACTTAAAATCGATACTCGGGATACACCAGGATTATTAGCTATAAAATCAGCAGCAGCATTAATACCAGATCTTAATCTCTGTTCAGGGGTTAACTCCATATTGCTGTGTCTATTTTCTGAACTTCTAATAACATCTCCAATGTGTGCTTCTACTGCTTTATTTATTAAATTTTCTTTTGATTGAAAATGATAATTAAGCATACTTACAGCAACATCGGCTTTTTGAGCTATATTCCTCATTGTTATCTTTTCAAAGTCTTTTTCTTTTTTCATTAATTCAATTGTTTTATTTATTATTTTCTCTTTAGTAGTAAACTCAGTTTCTGACATATTATCACCCTTATACATCGTTTTGAACAATGTTTAGAACATTGTTCGATAAATATATATTAATATAAATTTATTATGTTGTCAAGCCTTTTTACAAAATAAAAAAAGACCCCATAATAGTTATAGGGTCCTTAGGAAAAAAATATTTTTTTATGTCTTAAATATTTTCAAATAAATTTACCATCTCAACTAAGGTCTGAGCAGCTTCAAAGCCTTTATTACCTGATTTAGTACCTGCTCTTGAAATTGCTTGTTCTATTGTATCAGTTGTTAATACACCGAAAATAACAGGTATTTCAGTATCTAAACCAACTTTTGCAACTCCTTTGGAAACTTCGTTTGAAACATAATCAAAGTGCGGGGTTTCACCTCTAATTACAGCCCCTAGACAAATAATGCCATCATATTTGCCGGTATCAGCCATCTTTTTGGCTGTTAAAGGGATTTCAAAAGAACCAGGTACCCAGGCTATTTCAATATCATCATCTGATACATCATGTCTTTTTAATCCATCCAGGGCTCCATCTAATAATTTTGATGAAATAAATTCATTAAATCTCCCCACTACAATACCAACTTTTTGTCCCTTACCTACCAGTTTACCTTCATACACCTTTGTCATTTTAACACCTTCCTATTATAAATATTTTTTTATTAATCTAAATCTAATAAGTGGCCCATTTTGTCCTTTTTAATTTTTAAATAAAATTCATTTTCTTCATTTGGTTCGATCTCTAATGGAATTCTCTCTGATATTGTAAGCCCATAACCTTCTAATCCAATAACTTTTTTGGGATTATTGGTTATTAGTCTTAACTTATGGAGACCTAGTTCTGATAAGATTTGGGCACCAATCCCATAATCTCGCAGATCTGGATCAAATCCTAATGCTTCATTTGCTTCTACAGTATCCATACCTTCATCCTGTAAAGAATAGGCTTTAATCTTGTTTGCCAGACCAATACCTCTACCTTCTTGTCTCATATATAAAAGAACACCTTCACCCTCTTCTTCAATCATCTGCAGGGCAGCAGCAAGCTGTTCACCACAGTCACATCTTAGTGAACCAAAGATATCACCGGTAATACATTGAGAGTGTACTCTTACTAAGACATCTTCTTTACCTGCCACATCTCCTTTAATAATCGCAACATGTTCTCTATCATCAACTTCAGTTGTATATACCTTTATTTTAAAATCACCAAAATGGGTGGGTAGTTCAGCAGAAGCTTCTTCATTAATTAGTTTATCTTTCTTTTTCCTATATTTAATAAGATCTTCAATTGTTATTATCTTCAAGTCGTGTTTTTCAGCAAACTCTTTTAATTCGGGCATTCTTGCCATACTTCCATCTTCATTTATAATTTCACAGATCACCCCAGCAGGTTTTAAACCAGCTAGTTTAGCTAAATCAACAGCTGCTTCAGTATGGCCTGCTCTTCTTAGCACACCACCATCACGAGCAGTGAGGGGAAAGATATGGCCCGGTTTATTAAAGTCACTTGCTCTACTATCTTCATCAGCTAATTTTTGTATAGTAAGAGCCCTTTCATAAGCCGATATTCCAGTTGTAGTATCTTTATGGTCAACCGAAACTGTAAAAGCAGTTTCATGTTTATCGGTATTTTTATCAACCATTTGTGGTAAGTTGAGCTCATTTATTCTATCTTCTTCTAAGGGCACACAAACTAAACCTCGGGCTTCTTTAATCATGAAATTAATGCTTTCTTTATCTGCTTTCTCAGCAGCCATGACTAGATCGCCTTCATTTTCTCTATCTTCATCATCAACTACAATAATCATTTTTCCTTTTTTAATGTCTTCTAGAGCTTCTTCAATATTATTCATCATTTCAACCCCTTTTAAATAAATCCATTTTTCTTAAGTGTGTCTTTTGTAATTCCTTCTTTGTTATCATTGTAATTTTGCTTTTTATCATTTAACATTTTGTGCACATACTTTCCAATGATATCTGTTTCTATATTAATCTCATCACCCTGTTCTAAATATTTTAAATTTGTACTTCTTATTGTCTCTGGTATTAAAGAAACCTTTAATGTGTCATCTGAAAAATCCATTACAGTTAAACTTATACCATTTAAAGCAACAGAACCTTTATCAACCAGATATTTAGTAATTTCTTTACCTACTTCGATCGTAAATATCTTTGCATTTTTTTCTTCTTTGATACTTTTAATTGTTCCAATTCCATCAACATGTCCATTTACTATATGACCGCCCATAAAGCTTTTGGGCTGAAGTGACTTTTCTAAATTCACCTTTGCACCAGATTGGAGATTATCAATATTGGTTGCCTTTACGGTTTCTGGCATTACATCTACTGTAAAAGAATTAGCGCTATAATCAACAACTGTTAAACAGACTCCGTTGACTGCAATACTATCTCCAATTGAAACATCATCTAAAAAATCATCAACATCTATCACTAATTGATATTTGTTACCTTTTTTTGTTTTTCTTTTAAAGGTACCAACTTTTTGAATTATCCCGGTAAACAAACTACCACTCCTTTCTAACTTAGCTTACCAATCATAAGATAGTTATCATCGACCTTTTCAAATTCAATATTTTTTAATTTATAGGAGTTTTTCATCCTTTCAACACCTTTACCTTTAAAGGCAGGTACTCCATCATTTCCTCCTAAAAATTTAGGTGCTATAAAGGTATATATTTTATCTACTAAATTTTGCTGTATAAAGGAATGGTTAACTGTACCTCCACCTTCAACTAAAATACTCATTACTTCCATATCAAAAAGTATTTGTAACATCTCATCTAAATCTAGTTGGTTATCACTATCTTTATTTAAAATTATGACCTTTACATTCTCTTTTTCTTGAAATTGTTTAAATTTCTTTTGATTATAATCTTGACTGGTAAAAATTATGGTCTTACTTTCTGATTCTTGATTAATAATATTAGCATCCAGGGGAGTTCTTAATTTACTATCTAAAACTACTCTGATCGGATCAACTCCCGTATTATCTTCCAATCTAGTGGTAAGGCGGGGATTATCATTTAAAACAGTTCCACTACCTACTAAGATGGCATCTACTTTATGCCTTAACTTATGACCATAAGCTCTCGCTTTTTCATTTGTAACCCAGCGGGAATCTCCTGTCCGAGTTGCTAAAAATCCATCTATAGTTTGAGCCGTCTTGAGATAAACAAAAGGTGCTTTATCCTGCATATTCTTAATAAATATCTCATTAAGCTCTTTGGCCTCTTTTTCTAATACCCCGGTTATTATCTCAATACCAGCTTTTTCTAATTGTTTAATACCCTGTCCCGCCACCTTTGGGTTGGGGTCTATCATCCCAACTACCAACCGTTTTATGTCAGAATTAATAACCTTCAAAGAACAAGCTGGCGTTTTTCCAATATGACAGCAGGGTTCTAAATTAACATAAAGGGTGGCCCCACTTGCTTTTTCACCCGCATCTTCTAAAGCATGTACTTCAGCATGAGGAGTACCGGCTTTTTTATGGTATCCACTACCTACTATTTCTCCTTCTTTAACCACTACTGCACCTACAAGAGGATTGGGACTTACATAGCCTTCACCTTTTTTGGCAAGTTCAAGTGCTTTTTTCATAAAATATGTATCATCTTTAATATCCATTACAAGACCTCCATTTTTATTAATATAGAATCAAAAAAAATAACCCCTCCATAATGGAAGGGTTATATGATATACATAATATTAGATATTATACTAACTCCCTTCCAGACTTTACTGTCGGTTCTGGAATTTCACCAGATCAACTTAAAAAAGCTCGTGGACTTTACCACCGGTATGGAATTTCACCAATCCCTGTTAGTTTTATATTTTATTTTCTATTACTATTATAAGACAAATCTTTCTGAAATTAAAGTATTTTTTTAACATTGATCATAATAGGCTTCAACACTATATTTATTACTAAATAAAACCATCATCTTTTAAAAGATCTTTTTTAATTATCTGCTTTTTTTCTGACATTTCTTTTTCTTTTTCAATTATTTTTCCCAAATATCTCCCGACAATATCAGTTTCTATATATACTTGGTCTCCTTTTTCTAATAACTTTAGGTTAGTATTCTCCCAAATAGAATCAGTTATCTCAATTTCAATTTCATCGTCAATAAACCTACTGATATTTAAACTTATACCATTAATTGCTATTGAATTGTTTTCATTAAAATAGTCATGTAGATCTTTTACAGTTTGAAGTTGAAGTTTTATCTTATCATCTACTTTTTTAATTGACATTACCTCTCCAACATTATTAATATTTCCAGTTATAACATGACTACCTTCATATTTATATGGTTGTATTTCTTTTTCAAGATTTACGGCTGTATCAACTTCTAAATTATCAATGTGGTTATTGATCATAATACTTAAATCTATTAAGACCTTGAAATTTTTTTCAGTCACTTCATTTACAATTGCTGCAATCCCATTGATGCTAACTTCATTGCCAACCTCTATCTCATTTATTAGTTCTTGAGCTTTTATAGTTAAATATATCATATTATTTTCTATACGTTTTTCTATTATTTTGCCTACTTCCTGAATTACCCCGATAAACATAAGATCACTCCAATCTTTCTTTGTTAGTTTTATAAAATTATTATATCGATTTATTTTATATGCTTTATCAGAATTTTTACTATAAAAAAGGTATTATTTTAATATTCTTTATTGCTATAAATATTT
>CAZXRH010000120.1:0-6876 GCA_964642575.1 uncultured Halanaerobiales bacterium | reverse complement strand
CCAATTGTAGAATATGCTAACATTCTCTTAAGGTCTTTCTCATAAAGAGCTAATATATAACCTATTATACTTGATAAAACAGCAAGATAAATTATAATAACATCTAATTTTAAATCTGTTAAAACTTCAAATCCAAATACATCCCAAAAAAACCTAATATAATCATATAGATAAATATTGAGTAACACACCTGATATTAAAGCACTAATTGGGGTAGGGCTAGCACTTTGAACTTTGGCCACCCAAAAATGCAAAGGAAATATACCTATTTTAATAAAAATTCCAGTAAGGAAAAACACAACAATTAAATTTTTAATATCTCGTGGTATACTGTTAAAATTAGCAGATATTTCATTATAAGTTAAAGTACCTAATGTATAATATATTAAAATAATTGAAGCAAATATGAATAGTCCGCCGATAACACCATAAAACATATATTTAATAGCCGCTTCAGTTCCAGCTCTATTTCTATTAAATGCAATGAGAGCAGCTGAAGTTATCAAGATTAATTCAAGCATAACATACAGGTTAAAGATATCACCTGTTACTAACACACCCTGCATGGCACCCCACATAATAAAGATCAATACATAATATTTACCTTCATGATGACCAATATAACCGATGGAATATAATATTAATAAAAACATCAAAATATTGGTAAGGATTAAGAAAAACAATGAAAGCATATCAATTTTTATAATAATACCTAATGGTGGCAGCCATCCCCCTAAATTATATTCAAGATAAAATAAACCACTTTTGATTTTTTCAAAGTTAATCATGATAAAACTAATTAAAAAAGTCAGTTCAATTATATTGGAACTAATCACTAACAATTTTCTTTTTTCTTTCCCCCATTTATCAATTAAGGGAATCAAAAAGGCTGTTAATATAGGAAATATAATTAAGATAATTAATAGATCATTCATTTTTATCACTAACCTAATCTTAAATTTAAAATAATTTAGAAACTTATTTCTAACCTCCGAGTATGGCTTCAATATATAAAGAAGGATTTTGAATTACATTTACAACTCCTTCAATTGGCCCAAAAATCACTTTAAAGAAAATACCCGTAATGACAACAGCAATCACAAAAAATAATGCAACATCAGTTACCACTCTTTCACGGTAAAACACAGTTAAAATCAAACGAAACTTTTCTGGTGGTCCTAATTTCATCTTTTTAAAACCAGCAATAATATATTTTATATAATAGACAAAGGCAAAAATACTACCAATTGTTATAATAATAGCTCCAAAATGTAAATCTTCAGCTAAAAAGGCTTTTAAAACATACCATTTACTAGCAAAACCGATCATCGGAGGTAGGCCTATCATCCCACCGGCTGCAATAATAAAGCCAATAAAGACTGGAATGTTCTTATATGCCACCCCTTTAAGGTCTTCTCGTTTATGACCAGGTGTATGCTGTAATATATATCCGGTAGCTGTAAATAGTGAGACTTTCATTAAAAGATGGCTTAATATATGGAGAAGTCCAGCTAACAAAGCCAACTTAGTATTTACAGTTAAAGCAGCGACAATAATACCTAAGTGAGCTATTGTAGAGTAGGCCAGCGTTCTTTTAATATCATTTGCATATAAAGCTAATACATGACCGATAATTGTAGAAATTAAAGCTACATAAATTATCACATGGTGTATCCCCATTTTTTGTAATAGATCAAAACCAAATACAGACCAAAATATTCTTAGATAAGTATAAATATATATTTTTTCCACAATCCCCGAGAGTAATGCACTAATCGGGCTAGGGGCCGCACTTTGAGCTTCGGCAATCCAAAAATGAAAGGGAAATACACCCAGCTTTATTGATAAACCTATTAAGAAAAACACAGCAATAAAACTCTGAGTTTGAAATGAAACTGTAGATAATTGATTATGGACATCTGCAAAATTTAAAGTACCTAAGTTTAAATATATTAATAAAACACCTACAAAGGTAAATAAACCGCCAATAATTCCATAGACCATATACTTGATAGCAGCTTCGGTTGCTCTTCTATTTCGCTTGTAGGCTATTAAGGCAGATGAAGATACTAATATCAGTTCAATAAATACATAAAAGTTGAATAAATCACCCGATAATATTATCCCCTGCATAGCAGACCATAATAAAAACATTAACACATAATATTTACCTTCATGGTGGCCGATATATCCTATGGAATATATGATAGCAAACAAAACGGCAAATGTTACCAGGCCAGAGAAATAAAAGGACAACATATCCATAGATAATATTATTCCTACTGGGGGTAGCCAGCCTCCCATATAATACTTTAAAAAAAGAGTCCCTTCTTTTATCTTTGCGAAATTATTTATTATAATTAAAACAAAGATAGAAAACTCCAACAAAGCTCCCAAAAGCACTAAATACTTTCTACTATCTTTTTTTAATATATCAACTAACGGGATTAAAATTGCTGTAACTAATGGAATTACTATTAATAACAATATTATTACATCCAATTATTTAACCCCCTAGTTAAATCAAATGATTGTCTATTACATACCCAAGACTGCATTTATATATAAAGATGGATTTTGTATGACTTGTACAGCTCCTTCAATAGGTCCAAACATCAGTTTGAAAAAGATACCTGAAACAATTACTGCAATCACAAAAAAGAAAGCAATATCTGTTACCACTTGCTCTCTATAAAAAACAGTTAATATAAGGCGAAACTTATCAGGTGGTCCCAAACTGATCTTTTTATAACCTGTAATAACATACCTAATATAATAAACAAAAGCAAATATACTTCCTAACATGATTATTAATGCGCCCCAATGTAAGCCATCTGCTAAAAATGCTTTAATCACATACCACTTACTGGCAAACCCAATCATGGGTGGAAAACCAACCATACCTCCCGCCACAATTGTAAAGCCAGAAAAAATTAACATGTTTTTATGGGCTACTCCTTTTAAATCAGCTCTCTTATGACCCGGTGTAAACTGCAGTAAATAACCGGTAGCTGTAAAGAGAGAAACTTTCATCAAAAGGTGGCTGACCACATGTAAAAGTCCAGCCAGTAAAGCTAATTTAGTATTTATCATTAATACGGCAATAATCATCCCAATATTAGCAATCGTAGAATAAGCTAACATTCGCTTCACATCATTTTCATAAAGGGCCATAATATGGCCGATAATACTTGATATTAAAGCAATAACTAAAATAACGTGATTTAAACCGGTTGCAACTAATACATCAAAACCAATCACATTCCAAAACAATCTAATAAAAACATAGACGTAAACTTTTACAATTACACCCGATAAAAGTGCACTAATCGAACTAGGACAGGCACTATGAGCTTTTGATAACCAAAAATGGAAGGGAAACACTCCCATCTTAATAAAAATACCAGTTAAAAAGAAAAATGAAATAATTTTTTGTACAAATAATGAAAGATTACTAAAATTTTGTGAGATATCAGCAAAATTTAAAGTACCTAAATTAAAATACACTAATACTACACCTATGAAGACAAATAAACCACCAATGGTTCCATAAAACATATATTTAATAGCTGCTTCAGTGCCATTCCGGTTTCTCTTAAAAGCGACTAAAGGAGCTGATGTTATCAATAAAAGTTCTAAAAATACATCGAGATTAAAGATATCACCTGTTAAAACAATCCCATGCATAGCTGCCCAAATCAAAAATATCAGTACATAATATTTACCTTCATGATGACCGATAAATCCAATTGAATAGGTTACTATTAATAGCAGGGAAATTGAAATCAAAGTTGAAAAAAACAATGACAACATATCCATACTCAAAGTAATTCCTATCGGGGGTATCCACTCTCCAAGATAATAAGTTAGAAAAAAAGAGTTGTCCATAATCGCATTAAAGTTACTTGCAATTATAAACATTCCGATAGAAAACTCCAGTAATGTAGCAAAAGCAACAAGCACTTTTCGGGCACTATTGCTGAAAACATCAATAAAAGGAATTAAGATTGCTGTTACTAAAGGTACGATGATTAATAAAATTAAGGTTATACTCAATCTTCTATCATACCCCCAATCTGGTCAGGATTGGTACTGCTAGTGAATTTGTTTAATTCAATGACAAGAGTAAGTAAAAAAGCTGATGTGCTAGCACCAATGACTATTCCTGTTAAGATTAGGGCTTGTGGTACAGGATCATTCATTTGAGATGCAACCTGTGTACCATTAACAATTGGTATAGCTCCTCCCCTATCTGTAATTGAAATGAACCAATAAAAGATGGCCCCCTCCATAATATTTAAACCAATTACCATTTTAATGAGATTTTTCTTAACCAGGATAGCATAAAATCCCAGTAAGAATAAAATGACAAAAACCAGATTGTTTATCACAGGTTCACCTCCTCTTTAAATGTTTTTTGAATCATACTATAGAAAATTATTGCAAGTCCGGCTCCAATTTTAAAACCTATTCCAATATTAATAAAGGGAATACTTCCTCCACTCAAGAGGGTACCCACACCTGAATCTAATATTTTTAGATTTACTAAAAAGTTACCTCCCATTATTACTCCTAATAAACCCAGACCAATAAAAAGCAATGCTCCACTAGTTTCTAACAGAGTTTTAGTAGTGGGACTATATCTTTTATAATCAAACTCACTTCCATAAACTATACTAAAGATAATTGAAATAGCACCTAATATTACTCCCCCCTGGAATCCTCCTCCTGGTGAAAGGTGACCATGAGATATTATATAGATACCAAATAGGAAGATAAAAGGAGTCAACATTCCAAAAGTTCTTTTTACAATAAATGATAGTCCATGAGAAGATACCGGTAAAGTTTTTCTAGAAAGCAGTAGCACAATCCCGCTCACTGCTCCAAAGATAATAGTACTTTCTCCCAAAGAATCATAGGCTCTATAATCATATAAAATTGCAGTAACAAAATTCAATGAACCAGTTTCAGAAACACCATTATTGGTAATATGATGATAGATGCTGTTTGCATATTCAAATTGCCCGGGTAATTTATCAAAATTCACTAATAATGTTACCCCTAAAAGGGATAAGATTACAACCGTAAATATGTGTTTTGTCTTAGACATCTAATCATCCTCTCTGAATATACTTTTACCTTCTCTCACCTGACTGATTACTGTCATAAAGATTGCTGTATTCAAACCAGCTCCGATTACAGCTTCTGCCAAAGCTACATCAGGAGCATTATGAATCAAATAAAGAGTTGTTAAAGTTATCGAAAAGATCGATAGGAAGATAATCGAAATTAACTCTTCTTTAAAAGTAATTGCCATATAAGCAGTTGCTATTAAAAATATTATTAAAAGCGATTTTAATATAATCATTCTGAATCACCATCTAAATACTTAGAATATTCATCTATACTCTCCACCTCTGGACAGGCAATTTTCCTACGGTAAGAAGCTCTTGCAATAGCATGAACTGCTAGAGGGTTTGTTATTAAAAATATCAAACCTACTAATAGTATTTTCATGCTTAAATAAAATTCCCAAACATAAATTGCAATCCCTATAGAAAGCATGACCGCACTGATAGTTAAGACAACAGCACTAGCGTGTATTCTGGTATATACATCGGGAAATCTAATTAAACCAATGGTTGTAATAACAGCAAAAATCATGGCTGTGCCCATAAAAATATATGAAATGATTAATCTAATGGCCATTATTTATACAGCTCCTTGTATTCAAAGTACTTAGCAAAGATTAAAACATCAACAAATAATAAAATTGCATATGCTAAAACAATATCAATAAGCATTCTGATATTGATAAATAATGCTAACAGCATAATAACCAGAGATATAAATATGATTATTGTATCAGCAGCAATTAAACGATCAGTAATAGTCGGTCCCTTAATTAATCTATAAGAAGTTACCATTGCCAGTATTACTAAGAAAATTGCCATTCCTATAATCATCTAAAGATCACCTCTAACCAATTCTCAAATCTTTCAAACACTTCTTTACGAGCTTCAGCCTCTTCCACTGTTGTAACATCTATCCAGTGAATAAAAAATGCTTTTTCCCGCATATCAAAATCTAAAGTAAGTGTTCCGGGTGTTAATGTTATCAGGTTTGCTAAAATAGTTAAAGCTGTAATATTCCTTAAAGAAGTCTTTACTTTAATTATTCCTGGTGAAAAAGATGGTTCTTTTTCAAAAGCATGTTTTGAAACTTTTAAAGCTGCCATAAACGCTTCATAAAAAAAGACCGGTATAAACATAAGGATATATAATAATTTCTTTAAATAAAAGGTCCAATCTCTTTTTCTATTTGAACTCCTAAACAATAAATCACTATATAGCCAGGTAGTTACAAGGGAAGCAATCACGCCGACTATTAAAACATCGGTGGTGACCTTACCTGCAAATATTATCCAAATAGATAAAGTAATCAAAAATGTAAAAAATTTTCTGCGCATAACTTCCCTCCTTATCTAAGTTAAGTTTCTTGTCTTAATTATAATATTAAACATCCAATTATTAAACCCCTTTATTAAATTAATTATAAAAAAAGCACCACTGATTAAGCGGTACTTTTTTGTTTACTGTTATTTTTGATTTTTTCTATCTTTTTATCTTCTAATAAATGCCCGTAACTTCGCAGTCCAGCTAATTTAAAACCATGTCTTTGAGCTAGCTTTTGCATCTCTTTTACTTTTTCAATTTCAATATCAGGTCCTAGACTATAACTTGTGAATTTTCTTTCTAAAGTTAATAACATCGTTTCTGCCATACAGGCATATGCATTTTGACCCTTAACACCAAAATTAAAGTTAAAATTAACATTGCCAGGTATATTTACAATACCACCTTCAATTACTAAAAC
>CAZXRH010000119.1:0-6973 GCA_964642575.1 uncultured Halanaerobiales bacterium | reverse complement strand
GATAAAGAAGTATCTATTATCTTTAAGAACATTAGTGAACTTTTCTATCATTAAGTTTTTATACTCTTTGGTTAAATAAATAAAGAAGTTCCGGCTAATGATAAGGTCCCAGTCGTCTTTTTTAAATTTACCGTTTATCAGGTCCTTTTGTTCGAAATTAACTTTATTTAGTATTTTAGAAGAAAGCTGATACCTTTTAAACTGTCCATCAATCTCTTCAAAATACTTATCAAAGATTTTATCAGGTACATTTTTAACAGCACTTGGGCTGTAGACTCCCTTTTTAGCAGCAGAGAGGATTTCGGGATCCAGATCTGAACCTAATATATAGTAGTTACTTGACCTTACACCCATTTCTTCTAATAAGATTGCTATCGTATATGGTTCTGCACCATTGGAACAGGGAGCACTCCAGATATTGATTTTTCGATTTTCTTCTAGAAGTTGTGGTAAGATCTTATCTTCTAAATATTCATAGTTTTTCGGATTGCGGAAAAACTCAGAAGTATTTATTGTAAAATGGTTAAGATAGGCTTCCCTGAATTTAATATCTTCTTTTAACCTGGTTGAACATTCTTCAAAATCACTTATTTCATATCTTTTCATTAGACTTTTGGTTCTACGTTCAATTCTTTTTTCCTTATAGCCACCTAAGTCTAAGTTTAATATTTCAGATGCCTCTTGTTTAAATGCTTGGAATTCATTCATCATTAAAATTTCCTTTCTATTATGTCCATAACTTTCATCGGTATTTCACTTAATGGTGCAATTTCGTGGTAAGCATTTTGATCTTTAACAGACTGTGGCATACCATATACCAGGGCAGACTCTTTATCCTGTATGATACAATAGCCGCCGTGGTCTTTTATTTCTTTCATACCTAAGCCCCCATCATGGCCCATACCGGTTAAAACAACTCCAATTACACGGGAACTGTAATATTCTGCAGCAGTCTCCATCATATAGTCTACACAGGGTCTTACACCCCATTTTTTATCCTTTTGGTTTAGTTTTACTTTACCATCTATGATTTCAAGATGGTAATTACCGGGGGCAATTAAGGCCTGGCCTCGTTTAATTCGATCTCCCTCTTTAGCTTCTTCAATATTAATTTCTGACAGTTTATCAAGCCTTTCCGCTAAGGTCTTGGTAAAACCAGCCGGCATATGCTGAACAACGATTAAGCCACCGGGGAAATCCTTGGGAAAAGCAGTTAGTACTTCTTTTAAGGCATTTGGTCCTCCTGAGGAAGACCCGATAGCAACTATCGGGTATTTATCTATCTTCTTATTTGTCGCTTTACTCTTTACCGGTTTTCTCTGTTTGGTTTTAACTCTATTTTTATTACTTTCATAGGCTGCCCTTATTTTTTTAATTAGATCATCTGTGATCTCTTCAATACCCATTGAAATTTTATTGGATGGTTTGGGTAAAAAGTCAAAAGCCCCTAAATCAAGGGCATCGATTACATTTGACTTCTGGTCTAGGGCACTGACCATTAAAATCGGAATGTTAAAGTCATCCTTTTCCATTAAGACCTTTAAAGTCTCTAAACCATCCATTTCCGGCATTTCTATATCAAGGGTAATGACATCTGGTCGATACCTTTTTATCTTTTTTAAGGCATCTTTACCATTACGGGCTATACCTACTGCATTCATATCGGACTCTTTTTCAATATTCTTTTTGAAAATCTGCCTCATAAAGGCTGAATCATCGACAATAAGTACATTTATCATAGCCATATCCTCCTAAATATCTTGTCTGATATGCTTTTATTATTTGAATTAATTATATCTTATTATATCAATTAGTTAAATATCTTCTGCATTGCTTGTTTAATTCTATTTCTTTCAAAAGGCTTTACAATAAAGTCCTTTGCCCCGGCTTCTATAGCCTCTATTACTAAACTTTGCTGTCCCATGGCAGAACAGACTAATACTTTCGCATTATCGTCAAAGCTAGTTATCTTTTTAGTGGCACTAATGCCATCCATCTCCGGCATTGTAATATCCATTGTGACCAAATCTGGATTATGCTCTTTGTACTTATCAACGGCCTGTACACCGTTTTCAGCCTCTGCAATAATTTCAAAGCCCATTTCTTCAATGATATTCTTTAAATTAAGTCGCATAAAAGCAGCGTCATCTACTATAAGTACCTTCTTCATTTGTTTCCTCCTTGCCTTGTCAAAATAATTGTTTTATTTAACACTCTTAATTTTTTTGATCTCTTCTTCCGAAAAGATACTATTAACATCTAGAATGATAAATAGTTTATCGTTGTGGTTAGCTACTCCTTGAATGTAGTCCTTATTATATCTTTTTGTAATAGAAGGCGCATCTTTAATTGTCTTTTTATCTATTTCAATGATTTCATCTACTTTGTTTACTTCTAGTCCAATTAAAGTTCCATCTACTTTTATAATGATAATCTTTTTTTCTTTTACATCCTTAATATCTTCTTGTTTGATATTAAATAATTCTTGAAGATTTACAATGGGAACAATTTCTTCTCTTAAATCTATAACTCCTTTCACAAATTCCGGTGAATCTGGGATAGAAGTTATTTCTTCTTCTCTAACGATTTCACGGCTGTTTAAAACATCTATGCCAAAAGCCTGGTTACCTGTTTTAAATTTAATATATTGACCTGTAATATTATTTTGTGCATTTTCTTCCATGTTGGTATATGCTTCCATCTTTTACTACGCCCCTTTCTCTTCTTTTTCATCGAAAAGCAGGTTATCAATATCAAGTACGATAATCAGAGAATCTTCAAATGAAGATACACCCTGAATAAACTCTTCTCTGATTCCACTTCTGTTATCAGAGACACCTTCAATTTCATCAGGTGAAAGATTGATAACTTCATTAACTCCATCTACGAAAAGTCCAATCAGCATATCTTTGATATTGATTACTACTATTTTTTTTGTATTTTCGGCATTAGTATCTATTTGGAACTCTTCTTTTAATCCTAACTTGTTTTTTAAATTTATAACGGGAATAACTTGGCCTCTTAAATTGATTACACCCAGGATATATTCTTCTGTATTGGGCACATTAGTTACCTTGGGTGGTTTAATAATCTCCTTGGCCTGTTTAAGCTTAAGTCCGTAAATCTCACTTCCTACTTTAAATGTTAAATACTGCTCTTCAATCGCAGTATTTTCTGCCTTTACAGCAGTTGCTGTGTTATTAGCCATTTTCTACACCTTACCTTTCTATTTATGCTATATCCCTTACATCAAGTATGAGGGCAACTTCTCCGTCTCCAATAATGGTTGCACCACTAATATTTTTAACGTTGTCTAAATAATCACTTAAGGATTTAATTACTATCTCCTGCTGGTAGAGTAATTCTCCTACGATAAGACCAATTTCTTTACCACCTGATTTAACGATTACAACCGGCATTTCATCCTTATCTTTATATGAGTCATCATCAATTGCAATGTTTAGACTCTCCCGGCTATCAATCAGTGGGATTGTCTTATCTCTTAAGACAATCACATCATAGCCTTTAACCTGTTTAATCTCATCAGATTCGATCATTAAGGTTTCACTGATTGCACTTAGTGGAATGGCAAAAATCTCATGATCAATTTTTACCATCAGAGCATCCTGAATAGCAAGAGTCAGTGGTAGGGAAATTACAAACTTAGTTCCCTTGTTTTCTTCTGACCTGATATAGATTTCACCATCTAGGCTTTCAATCGTCTTTTTAACGACATCCATCCCAACTCCTCGGCCTGATACATTGGAGACCTGTTCATTAGTGCTTAAACCAGGTGCAAAGATTAGCTGAAGCTTTTTATCTCTGTCCATCTCATCAATTTCTTTTTGGGTTACTACATCTTTATCAAGGGCTTTTTGGACAACTTTATCGACATTGATGCCACCACCATCATCTTCAACCTCGATCATGATTTCGCTACCCTTTTGATAAGCTCTTAAGTTCACTGTTCCGGTTTCATCTTTACCTTTTTTAACTCTTTCAGCTGGTTTTTCTATCCCGTGGTCTACCGCATTTCTAAGCAGGTGAGTTAAAGGATCACCTAACTCATCAATAATTGATCTATCAAGTTCGGTCTGTTTACCTTCCATGATAAAGTCAATTTCTTTTTCACTGCTTTTAGATAGATCTCTGATCATACGTGGAAAGCGGTTAAACATAACACCAATTGGTTCCATTCTGATCTGCATTACAGTATGGTGTAATTCCATGGTTACTCTATCAAGCTGAGGTAGAACATCTTTAAAACCTTCTGAATCAATGTTTAAGGCTTCTAGCCTTGTTTTATTGATTAAAAGCTCACCGATCATGTTCATTAGTTTATCTAGTTTTCCGATATCAACTCTAACTGAGGATGAAACCTCAAAAGTTGAAGAAGTGCTTTTTTTCTTGTTTTTCTTAGGTTTATCTTTCTTTTCTTGTTCCGCTATTTCAGTATTTATTTTTTTGATCTCTATTTCTGATACATCAGTAATTCCTTCAAATTCATCTACAATATTTTCCTGGTCCTGATTAGATACCATGATTAATTTGATTGTATCATCATCAATTTCAGCTTCTTCTACTTCAGCGGCAGCGGGGACTGATTTGAAAATATGGCCAAGTTCACCAGCTGCTTTAAAGACCATAGAAGCCCTTACCTGTTTAAACTGGGTATCTTTATCAAGATGTACATTAACTGCATATACGGTATCTAACTCTTTTTTATTGTCCTCAATGGTATAAATGTCATCATCTGAAAGGGTTAAATAATCACTGTCTTCATTATTATCATTTGTCTCTTCTACCATGACTTCTTCTCCAGCATCTTCTTCAATTTTCTTTTCTAGTTCTTTTAAGTAACCACTGAAGTCAATATCATCATTACCGTCTTCTTTGATCTGTTTAACGGATTCTTCAATATAGTCAATCCCTGCAAATAGCAAGTCTATTATTTCAGTGCTCACCTTCATTTTGTGATTTCTAATCTGATCTAACATATTCTCCATCTTATGAGTTAACTCTGTTAAGTTATTAAACCTCATAGTTGCAGCCATACCTTTAAGAGAATGAGCAGCCCTGAATAAGGAATTTAATACATCCATATTCTCCGGCTCATTTTCTAATTTTAGTATGTTGTCATTTAAGATCATAATATATTCTTCTGATTCGGCAAAAAACATTTCTAAATATTCATTATTGTCGCTCACTGTTGTTCCTCCTTAAAATGATTTATTCTATTATCTATTTTTTATACTTTAAAATTATCTACTGTTTCAGATAGCTGTTCAGCCATTTGAGCGAGTTCTTCTGCTGATCTTACAATTTCCTGTGTAGATGAACTTTGTTCTTCACTAGTAGCTGCAACTTCTTCTGCATTACTGGAAGCTTCTTGACTTACAGCAGAAATTTCCTCTATTGAAGCACTTACATCATTGGTGTTAGCTGCCATCTTTTCAGCTGATTGTGTAATCTGATCAATCAGATTTCTCAAGTTTTCAGCAGCATCATCAATTTTATCAAATGAATTTTCAGTGGTTTCAATTGCACCTACACTGTTATCAACTGCCTTTTCGGCTTGATTCATCTGATCAACGGTTTCTTTTACACCAGATTGAATATCATTAATTAGTCCGGCGATCTGTTCAGTAGCCTGAGATGATTCTTCTGCTAATTCACGGATTTCATCTGCAACAACACTGAATCCACGGCCGGCTTCTCCCGCTCGAGCAGCCTCAATTGCTGCATTTAAGGCCAATAGATTGGTTTGAGCTGAAATATCATTGATTAGTTCAACAATATTACCGATTTCCTGTGAGAGCTGACCAAGTTCATTGATCTTATTGGAAACAGCACTGGACTGTTCTTTTACTTCTTTAACCTGATCAATAGAATCATCGATCGCTTCATTACCTTCTTCAATATTATCCATTACATTATCAGCCTGATTGTCCATATCATCTGATTTCTCTTTTACATTTTCTACCTGATCGACAAGGCCTTCTACATTTTTACTGGTTTCATCAATTTGAGCAGACTGTTCTTCTGCACCAGAAGCAACTTCTTCAATAGCTGATCCAACTTCTTCAGCAGAAGCTGATATCTCTTCACTAGAAGCTGATAACTGCTGACTAGAAGATGAAAGATTATTGGCAATATCAGAAATCTCATGAACAACATCTTGTAAGTTTTTCGTCATCTTATTAACTGACTTGGCTAAACTACCCAGTTCATCTTTTCTTTTTAGGAATTTATCAGAAATTTCTCTGGTTAAGTCTCCCTCTGCCACTTGACTGGTATGTTCTTCTACTGCCATAATTGGGGCAGTAATGTATTTTCCTAATAGATAGGCAGCTGCCAGTCCAAGTAAGATAGTAATACCAATTATGATAACAGTTCTCCAGATTGTACTGTTTACTTCACTAAATGCTTCACTGGAAGTCAACTGGACAACAACACCCCAACCCGTTTTATCTACCGAGGTATAGGATGATAGTTTTTCTTCGCCTCCATATGAATAAAGGGCATTTCCACTATTTCCCTGCATTACATTTTGTACTGGTTTTAAGTGGGATACATCCTTGTTTTCCATGACAACTTCTTTATCAGGATGGGCAATTGTTTTTCCTTCTTGGTCAACAATAAAGCCATAACCGGTTTCTCCTGGTTTAGTCTCAGCAGCTAATGTGCTTAAAATACCGAGGTCAATACTGGCACCTAAAACTCCTACTACCTCTCCATTACGTTCAATGGGAGTGGCATGAACTACAATTGGTACTCCCCGGCTTCTCGAAATGATTACATCTGAAAAGGTCGGTTCTCCTTTGATTGCAGTTTGGAAGTATCCTCTATCAGATCTACTTCCCAGTTCACCAGTTGTTTTAAAAACCTGCATACCGCTTTGATCCATAACATAGACATTAGCAATATATTGACTGGAATCTACAACTTCTTTTAATACTTCATCCATGTCTTC
>CAZXRH010000118.1:0-7019 GCA_964642575.1 uncultured Halanaerobiales bacterium | reverse complement strand
ATATTTATAGTTTGTCCATTTACGTAATTAGCTAATGGAGATACCAAAAACATGATTACATTTGCTACATCTTCAACTTCTCCAAATCTATCTAATGGGATATTTTTTAACATATCTTCTTTAACTTTTGCCGGAAGTTCTTCTGTCATATCAGTATTTATATAACCGGGGGCAACTGCGTTAACATTGATACCCCTTTTTGAAACTTCTCTGGCTACCGATTTTGTAAAACCAACAATACCTGCTTTAGAAGCAGAATAATTGGCCTGACCGGCATTTCCCATTAAACCAACAACTGAACTTAAATTAACTATTTTACCACTTCTTTGTTTCATCATATAACGAATGGCCTGTTTTGTACAATTAAAAGTACCTTTTAAGTTCACATCAATAACATCACCAAAGTCTTTTTCCTTCATTCTAAGTAATAAACCATCTTTTGTAATTCCAGCATTGTTTACTAAAATATCAATTCTATCAAATTCTTTAATAGTAGATTTTATTAAATTCTTTGCATCATCCATTTCTGCTACATTACCTTGTATTACTAATGCTTTACGTCCAAATTCTCTAACCTTTTCAGCAGTTTTTTGAGCACTTTCTTCATCACTATTATAATTTATTACAACATCTGCTCCTTCTTCAGCCAGTTTGATGGCTGTGGCCGCACCAATACCACGTGAACTACCAGTAACAACTGCGACTTTATCCTTTAGTAACAAGCTATCATCTCCTCATTATTCGACATAAAGAGAACTAACATAAAAGTTCAAGTTATCAAGGTATAATCCTGTAAATTTTTCGATTGATTTATTTAAATTACACTGAACACTATTTATGTATTCAACTATCTCTACACCATATTTTAATATAATTTCGATGTTAACACAAATCTCATTATCTTCTTTTTCAATATGGATTGAATTTACTTCTATTATAATCTTTTCTTTGGAAAGTTCAAAAGAAATCAAATCCCGAATCACATGGTTATATATTACAAGGTTACCAAAATAAGAAAATTTCGGTCTCACAATTGTCTTTTCTTTTTTTATAGATCCCTTACCTTTGCCAAAAAACAGTTCAAGGGAATGAATAAAATAGCCGGGGAATCTTGATTTTACTTCAATCTTGGGAACCGGTATCACATGCTTACCTTCATTTTTTCTGGTATCAATTGCTTTTTTAATTTCATCTTCTTCTGCAATATCATTAATTTTAATAATTTCATCTATTCCATCTAATTTCAAATTGGCAACAATTCTTTCTATCATCCGCATTGAAGTACCTAAGATTAATATTTTATTTTCATCTACATCCTTTAGGGCTTCTTTTATTTCATTTAGATGATCTTCCTCCAGTAGGATGGCAGTCCGAATCGCCTGGATCTTTCTTTTATCCCTTTTAGCTGATTTACCTGCTAATACTCGTCCTTTATAGATTAGAAGGCCGTCATCCAGTATTAGAGGGATATCATATTTATCGGCAACAAAAGCCGCTCTATGGCTTTTTCCTGAGCCGCTGACACCTACCAGTGCATATACATACAATATCTACACCCCTTAAAAAATATTCTTAAATTTACTATAAATGAAATTTATTAAAATTTCAAGTTATTCACTAAAAAAACCGCTGCCTTTTTACAGGCAGCGGTCTTATTTACATTATATGCTGCTTATTTTTCTTGCTCAATTAATTCAAAGATTTTTTCAGGAATAACTGGCATTTCTTTAATGCGAATTCCAATTGCATCCTGTACAGCATTGGCCACTGCTGGTGGTATTGAAATCATGGGGTGTTCTGCAACACCACGTGCTCCGTAAGGTCCATCTTCCTGAGCATTTTCAATAATTATTGGGGTAAGTTCTGGAATATCAGCTATTGAAGGAACTTTATAGTCAGTAAATGAGTTAGTTAATAATCTACCATCTTCACTAAACTGATAATGTTCCATTACTGCAGAACCATAACCCTGGATAACTCCACCCTGGATTTGGCCGATAACATTCTTTTCATTGATTACTTTACCAGCATCAAAAGCAGAAGCAATTTTTACTACTTCAAATTCACCGGTTTCTTCATCAACAATAACTTCTATACCATGAGCACCATAAGTCCAATCAAGTGCAGGATGCCCTTGGCCGGTTTCAGGATCAATGTTGGATAAACCTTGTGCAATGTAATTACCTCTTGCTACTAAAGGTCCACCAATTGCATTACCATTAGGATAAGTATAACCCATTGCTAATTCTTTAAAGGTAATATATTGATCTTTATGATGTCTAATTTTAACTTTTTCATCTTCTATGATTAGATCTTCTACAGAAGCTCTTAACGGCTGTGCAGCAACTTCTTTAAGCTGTTGTGCCATATCTTCACAAGCTTTAATAGTTGCATTACCTGACATAAACAGACCTTTAGAAGCAACTGTCTGCCAGTCATACGGTTGAGTTTCTGTATTTTGTTCCCATACTACATTAACCTTATCTACAGGTATATCAAGTTGATCAGATACAATCTGAGCTAAAGCTGTATAGGTACCTTGACCATAGTCTACTAATGATAATGTTAAGTTTACAGTACCATTTTCATTGAACTTAAGGAAAGCAGCAGTACCTGTATTTGTCGGCATAGCAGGTGCTTTATGCAGTAATGCTAAACCTTTTCCGCGTTTTTTACCTTCTGGTAAATCATCGGAACCTCTATTTTCATAGTCGATTTCTTCAGCAACTGCTTCTAAACATTCTGTTACCTTACCGTGAGAATCACCAATATGCTCCCCGGTAATGGTTACTGAACCTCTCCTTAAAGCATTTTTCATTCTGAATTCATAAGGATCAATACCAAGTTCTTCAGCTACTAAGTCCATCTGTCTTTCAACTGCCCAGAGAATTTCTAAGTGTCCGAAACCTCTGTAAGCAGTACCAAATATCTTATTTGTATAAACTGTTTTTGAATCCAGTTTTACATTATCAATTTCATATGGACCTGCACCAGCGGTAGCAGCAGCTCTGGTTACATTTACACCATAGTCTGCATTAGCTCCACTGTCCCAGAGGAACTCAGTTTCCTGAGCAACAATTTTACCGTCTTTTGTAACACCAGTTTTTAATTGAGAGTATAAACCCTGTCTAACCGGTACAGAGTTGAACTCTTCCATTCTGGACATTACAATTTTAACAGGTCTTCCCTGGGAAGCCCTTGATAGACAAGTTACAAGTGGTTCAAAGTGAATTCCAGCTTTACCACCAAATCCACCACCTACATAAGGTACTTTTACCTCAATATCTTCGTGGTTTAAATGTAGTCCATTTGCAAGTAAATTTCTAACAGCAAATGGAGATTGAGCGGAGGACCAAATTTGCACTTTCTTACCTGGTTTCCACTGAGCGATGGAAGTATGTGTCTCCATAGCAGTGTGGTCAACCATTGGTAATTCAAATTCATTTTCTATAATATAATCTGCTTCTTCAAATCCTTTATCAATATCGCCTTTTCTGATCTTAGTATGATGGGCAATATTAGTGTCAGCTTTCGGGAAGAAAACTGGAGCACTTTCTAATTCATCTAGATCTTCATGTACAAGAGGAGCATCTTCTTTAGCTGCTTCTTTTACATCAAGAACATAGTCTAATTCTTCGTATTCAACATCTATTAAAGAGATCGCTTCTTTAGCAATTTCTTCAGTTTCAGCTGCCACAGCGGCTACTGGTTCACCTTGATACCTTACCTTATTTACTGCTAAGATATCTTTATCAACTAAGTAAAGACCAACTTTATATGGTAGATCTTTACCTGTTAATACGGACCATACACCAGGTAGCTTTTCGGCTTCTGAGGTATCTATATTAACAATTTTAGCATGTGCATGAGGACTTAATTTCATTTTAGCATGCAGCATACCTTGTACTTCCATATCATGGACAAAGGTAGCATTACCTGTTACTTTTTCTAAAGCTTTGATTCTTTTTACACTTTTACCAATCATTTCATCACTCATTATTTGTTACCTCCTCTCTTTTCAGCTGCACGTTTTACTGCATCTCTAATGGAATAATATCCGGTACAGCGGCAAATATTACCTGAGAGAGCAATATCTATTTCTTCATAGGTTGGATCAGGATTTTTATCTAGTAAAGCTTTGGCGGACATAACCATACCAGGTGTACAGAATCCACACTGGATAGCGTTTTCTTCAATAAATGCTTCCTGGATATCACTTATATCATCACCAATTGATTGTCCTTCAATGGTTTCTAACTCAGAACCATCAGCTTCAACAGATAGAATGAGACAACTAGTAACGGCTTCTCCATCCATAATGATGGTACATGCACCGCATTCTCCTTCTCCACAACCTTCTTTAGCACCTGTAAAGTCTAATCTCTTTCTTAAGGTGTCTAAAAGTATTTCATTATCCTGAACATCAAGCTCAAAATTTCTTCCGTTTACTGTTAAATTAATGGTTTTCATTATTTATCACCCGCTTTCCATATTCTGGAAAGAATCCTTCTTGTATAAACTTGAGACATCTTTCTTCTATATTTTGCAGTACTTCTTACATCATCAATAGGACTGATATTATCTAAAATTGTATCTTGAATTTCATTTTGTTTTTCTTCAAAAGAACCTTCTCCAAAGAATATATCACTTACATCAACTAAGATAGGAGTTGGAGCAACTGCACCAAGTGCAAATGCAAGATATTCTTCTTTTTCAGATACAAATCCTGCTACACCAATTGCACTTAAGTCAGGACCTTTAGTTCTTCTTTTCTTAAGATAAGCTCCCTGACTATCATCTGCATGTTTTTGTACTAATAATCCTTTAACAACTTCTTTTTCTTGTAAAGAATTTTGTTTTACACCTGTAGCAAATTCATCTAAAGGAATTTCTCTGCTTCCATCTTTGCTCTCAACTAATACTGTAGTACCTAATACTAAAAGCGGAGGAAACATATCTGCTCCAGGAGAAGTAGTACATAAGTTTCCAACAAGAGTTGCTCTATTACGAACCTGATGAGCTGCAACTTCAGAAGCAGCTTCTACTAGTACATTAAAGTTTTCATTCATCAGTTCACTGTCAATTATTTGATTACAAGTTACAGTGGAACCAATAAAGATTCCATCATCTCTTTCTTCAATTAAATTAAATTCTTCAATACCTTTAACATCAACAATATAGTCGGGTTTTCTATTTCCGTGTTTCATATCAACGAATACATCTGTACCACCAGCTAAAAGTTCATATTCGCCTTCATTTTTATCAAGTAATTCAAAAATTTCTTCTAAGCTTTCTGGCTTAAAATATTCAAATTTGCTTAGCATCATTTTTATATTTCACCTCCGTCAATATCTAAAAACTACTTGGTAATTCTTGTTCCTGCATTACCATGTACAGCTTCAATTACCTTCTCGATAGAAGTAATGATAGCCATTTCTCCACCATTTTCTACAAAGTCAACAGCAGCTTGTACTTTAGGCTTCATACTTCCTTCACCAAAATGACCTTTTTCAATGTGTTCTTCCATATCTTCAACACTTATTTCACCAATGGCTTCTTCATCTTCTTCGCCATAGTTAATATATGCATTAGAAACATCGGTTAAAACTAAGAAAACATCAGAATCTATTTCTTCGGCTAATAAACAGCCGGCTCTGTCTTTATCAATTACTGCTTCCACACCATGAATTTTATTATCTTCTTCTACAACGGGAATTCCGCCACCACCAGATGCAATAACAGTTTCGCCATTTCTTACTAAGTCATTAATAATAGGAGCTTCAATAATTCTTTCTGGAATTGGGGAAGGAACTACTTTTCTCCAACCTCTTCCACTATCTTCGATCCAATCTTCATTCTTTTCTTCCATCATTTTATCAGCATGTTCTTTATCATAAAATGGACCTACTGGTTTTGTAGGATCATCAAAAGCACTATCTTCTTTATCAACTAGAACCTGTGTTACCACTGTAGCAACATTTCTATCTAAACCTAATTCAGCAAATACATTGTGTAGGCTGTTTTGTAACATATATCCAATAAAACCTTGAGTTTGTGAGCCACATACATCAAGTGGCATAGCTGGTACAGAATCTCTAGCTTGATCCTGCTGAATAAGGATATTTCCGACCTGAGGTCCATTACCATGTGTAATTACTACTTCGTGTCCATCATTTACCAGTTGACCAATCTGTTCACTAGTAGATAATACATTAGCAAACTGTTCTTCAGCTGTGCCGTCCTGGCCTGGTTGTAATATTGCATTTCCACCTAATGCGATAGTTAATTTCATTAATATACCTCCATATAATATTATTTATTTAAAATCAAATAAAGGAATCCTGCGTTTAAAGCAGGATTCCGATTTATTTTAATTTACTCTTCTTCTACAAAAGCAACACAACGACCGATACTGGATTCTAAGTCTACACCTTTCCATGGGAAGAATCCAATTTTACATCTCTTGTTAAGAAGTTTATCAATTTCGCCACCAATATTTTCCGCGTGAATGATTCCTTCAGGGAATAACTTGGTGTGCATGAATTGTCTACTTTCTGGATCAGAGAATACTTCGTCTAAAGAAGCACCAAGGTGTTCTTCTGCTTCTTTAGCTAAATCAGGTCTTAGCTTTTTACAAACTGTATTCATTGGATGGTCTGCAGAACCACAGTCAACACCAATCCATTTAATTTTCTTTTCCATTGCCCAGTGAGCAAATTCCATGTTTGGTCCAGGATGTTTCATGAAATATCTTTCTTCATCTGCTTCTGGTTGGTCCCATCCATATTTATGGTAACCAGTATTTATAATGAGGATGTCGCCCTCTTTAACATCAACTCTTTCTTCTATCATTTCAGAAGTATAGATGTCATAATCTCCAACTGCATCACTGATATCAACGATAACTCCGTCTCCGAATAGATCTTCGAGAGGAATACTAGCCATATCTCTACCAGCTGTCCAGAAGTGTCTTTCACCATCTAAGTGAGTACCTATGTGATTACTAGTTTTAATAATCT
>CAZXRH010000117.1:0-7094 GCA_964642575.1 uncultured Halanaerobiales bacterium | reverse complement strand
GAGATGTAACAACAGCTTTAGCTAGTGGTGTTGCAGATGGTCAGTTTAATGCTCCTTATGTAAATGCATTTGCTAAGTTCTGGGAAGTAAATGATTATACATCCTGGATTAAGTTTATCTTCAATACAGCTGTTTGGTCTGTAAGTGATGAATGGTTCCAAACCTTGCCAGAAAAAGAACAAAACATTATTTTAACAACAGCTGAAGAAGCTATTGATATTGCAAGAGGTATAAATGCCCAACAATCAATGCTTGACTGGGATGAAGCTAATAAAAACTTTGAAGATACCTATAATCCTCCCCCAGAAGTTATGGAAGAGTGGAAAGAAGTACTTAGGCCAGCCTTCTATGAGTGGGTAACAGAAGACTTTGGAATTCCTGCTGAAGAAGTTGATGAATTCTGGAATAAAGCTGAAGAAATCAGTAATGATGTAGACAGCAAAATAATTTCTAATTATGGAGTAAAATAAATTGTAGCTATTAATGACAACAATTAATAGAAGGGGATCCCCTTTTTAAGGGGATTCCCTACTAACATATAGAGAAGGGGTGAAAGTTTTGAAGTATATACAAAAGGTCAGTGATTTTTTAGATCAACTTACAATTAGGATAGCATCCTTTTTTATAGCATTAATTTTAATTATTGCTGTATATGGGGCGTTTTTTCGCTATATTTTAGGCAGCCCTCTCCCCTGGCCATTACCGGTTGAAAGAATTTTGATGATCTGGAGTGCTCTTTTTGGTATAGCAGCTGCCTTTAAGCGCAATCAGCATATGGGAGTTGAAGGTTTTATTAAGGCAATGCCTGATAAATTTGAAAGAGTAATGAGGTATATTATCTTTGCCTTAATATTTTTATTTATGGGTGCTTTATTTTGGTATGGCCTACAGGAGACCATTAATAATAATGATACTTATATGATTACAAGAAGTGTTAGAATTAGTTCAAAGTGGCTGGTAGCAGCGATTCCAGTGAGTGCACTTATCCATTTAATACACCTTTTCACAGCACCTAATATGATAGAAGAAAGAATTCAACTTGATCTTTCAGAAGAACTGATGGAAGAGGCAGGTAATTAAATATGAAAGGAGATAAAAAGCTATGCTAATTGTATTTGTAGTATTTTTCATTATTATAGCAATTGGTGTACCGATAGCATATGCGATTGGTTTGACGGGTATGTTTGGATTGTTTATGGCCGGTGGAACTAGCTTTTTTACAATTATGTCTACCAGGCTTTTGGCAGCAGTTTCAGACTTTATATTAATTTCAATTCCTTTGTTTATTTTAACCTCAGAGTTTTTAAATAGAAGTGGTATGACTGAAAAGATAGTAAATTTTGCACTTAGTTTTATGGGAAGATTTAGAGGTGGACTTTCTCATGTTAATATTGGGGCCAGTATCCTTTTTGCAGGTTTAACAGGAACAGCAGTAACAGATACAGCTGCAATCGGTAATATCTTGATACCTGCTATGAAAAAAAGAGGCTATGGAGCAGCCTATAGTGCAGCAGTAACGGCTTCCTCTTCAGTAATTGGGCCTATTATTCCACCAAGTTTGATTATGATTGTTTATGCTAGTATGTTTGAAGAAGTATCAGTTATTTCGATGTTTGCAGCCGGAATTATACCTGGTATTATTATTGGTCTAGCACTTTTAGTCATTAGTACTGTTACTTCGATGCGAAGAAATTATCCTAAAGAAAAACACTATACCTGGAAAGAGAGATGGGATGCTACCAAAGAAGCAATCTGGGCTCTTTTAACTCCCATTATTATTTTGGGAGCAATCCTATCTGGGATTACAACTATTACTGAGGCCGGTGCTTTAGCAGCACTTTATGCTTTCTTAGTTGGCATATTTATTTATAAAAATTTAGGTTGGAAAGAAATTTATGATTCTTTAAAAAATAGTGTTGTTCTTTCTGGTGTGGTTTTCTTTTTAATTGGTTCTGCTAACATCTTAGGCTGGGTAGTAACCTATAGTGGTTTAACTGAAGTATTGGGAACAGCTATGATAAATCTTAGTGAAAGCCATATAATCCAGCTGTTAATGGTAAATATACTCTTTTTAATAGTTGGTATGTTTTTAGATATCGGACCAGCAGTAGTACTTTTAGCACCAATAGTTACTCCTGTAATGGTTCAACTGGGCTTTGATCCTCTACACTTTGCTATGATTATGATGGTTAATGTTAATATCGGTAATGCTACTCCCCCAATGGGGATGACACTAATGGTTGGTTCCCAGATTGCGAGGGTCCCGTATGAAAAAGCCATTAAAGAAGTTGCCCCGTTTATTATTGCTGAAATCGGTGCACTTCTCTTAATTTCATATATACCTGAATTAACTTTATGGATTCCAAGGATTTTGGGTTTAAGTTGGGGCTAAAATATAGTACAATAGAAGATGGCTGGCATAATATTTGCATATATATTAATATGTGAATATTTTGCTACAATTATCATGTTAAAAATTAAAAGGAGTTGATTTAATTGATTATTGGTGTACCCAAAGAAATTAAAAGTAATGAAAATCGTGTTGCAATCACAGCAGCAGGAGTAAAGGCTTTTTCAAATGAGGGTCACAAGGTAGTTATCGAGAAAAATGCTGGTGAGGGAAGTGGAATTAGTGATGAACAGTATATCAGTGCCGGAGCAGAAATGTTAGATACTCCTAAAGAAGTATTTGATGCAGCTGATATGATTATGAAGGTGAAAGAACCATTAGAAGAAGAATATGATTACTTTAAAGATGGCCAAATTCTCTTTACATACCTGCACTTAGCGGCAGAAGAGAAATTAACCAAAGCTCTTATGGAAAAAAATGTAGTATCTATTGCTTATGAAACTATTCAATTAGAGGATGGTTCTTTACCACTCCTTACTCCGATGAGTGAAGTTGCCGGACGTTTAGCAACACAGGAGGGGGCAAGATTTTTAGAGAAACCTCAGGGAGGCAAAGGAGTACTTTTAGGCGGTATTCCAGGAGTAAGCCCTGCTAAAGTTGTCATAATCGGTGGCGGTATTGTTGGTATGAACTCCGCAAAGATGGCAGTTGGACTTGGTGCTGATGTAACAATCTTAGATATCAATCCAGCTCAAATGAGATATATTGATGATGTATTTAATGGTAGAGTCAAAACAGTTATGTCTAATGAGCATAATATCATGTATGAAATTCAAGATGCTGATTTAGTGATTGGTGCAGTTTTAATTCCAGGTGCAAAAGCTCCTGACTTAGTAACTGAAGAAATGATCAAAGAGATGCCCGAAGGTTCAGTTATCGTAGATGTTGCAATTGACCAAGGTGGATGTATTGAAACTACTTATCCAACTACTCATGCTGATCCGGTCTTTACTAAACATGGTGTAGTTCATTATTCAGTAGCTAATATGCCTGGTGCTGTGGCAAGAACTTCTACTTTTGGCTTAACAAACTGTACACTTCCTTATGCAGTTAAACTTGCAAACAAGGGATACAAACAGGCCATGTTAGAAGATCCTGCTCTAGCTAAAGGGCTTAATGTATATCAAGGTGAAATTACTTACAAAGCAGTAGCTGAAGCATTTGATATGGAATATACTCCATTAGAAGATGTCATAAAAAGGTTCTAAAAAGAATATAAACCAGGAGGAGATACAAAATGGAAAATATTAAGGTCGTCCTATGGGGCATGGGCTCTATGGGAAGTGGAATGGGTAAGTACTTAGTTGACAAAAAAGGTATTGAAATCGTAGGTGCTATTGCTCATCGTGAGTCAAAAGCAGGTAAAGATGTAAGTGAATTTTTTGGAATGGATAAAGAAGTAGGGGTTAAAGTAACTAATGATCCCATGAGTGTAATTACAGAAGATGTAGATGTAGTACTGCAGGCTACTTCTTCTTTTGTTAAAGATGTTTATCCTCAGATTGAAAAAATTATCAAAAAGAAAGTTAATGTAATTTCAATTGCGGAAGAAATGGCATATCCCGAAGTACAGGAAAAAGAATTAAGTGATAAGATAGATAAGTTAGCCAAGGAATATGGCGTATCTGTTTTAGGTACTGGAATTAATCCTGGTTTTGTTTTAGACTTAATGATTATTGCTTTAAGTGGTGCTTGTGCTAAGGTAGATAAAATCGAAGCAGCCAGAATTAATGACCTTTCACCCTTTGGTCCTACCGTTATGAGAACACAGGGAGTAGGAACAACCGTTGAAGAGTTTGAGAAAGGTGTTAAAGATGGTTCAATCGTAGGCCATATTGGCTTTTTAGAATCTATTCAGATGATTGCAGATCGTTTAGGCATTGACTTAGATAAAGTTGAACAGACCAGAGAACCTATCGTATCTGAAACTCATAGAGAAACTCCTCATGTTAAAGTAGAACCCGGTATGGTAGCGGGTTGTAGACATATTGCAAGAGGATATAGTAATGGTGAAGAAGTAATTTTACTTGAACACCCACAGCAAATTCATCCTGAAAAAGAAGGTACAGAAACCGGAGATTACATTAATATTAAAGGTACACCAGATATTAATATGTCAATTCAACCAGAAATCCCTGGTGGAATCGGAACTATGGCTGTAGCAATCAATATGATTCCTGTTATAGTTGACGCACAGGCTGGACTAGTTACCATGAAAGACCTACCAGTTCCTGCTGCAATGATCGGTGATGCACGTAAGTTAATGGAATAAAAATAATATAAACTTTGGAGGTATTTATATGGGAGAAGTTATAAAAGCTGGAAGTTGGGTTCAAATCTATCAAGTTGTTCTTCCTGCTGGTGAGAGAGCTCCCCAGGTACCTGAAGATACAAAAAAAGTTCCTTTAGAATTAAAGGTAAAAGGGTTCTTAAAAGAAGATGCAGAACTTGGTGATGAAGTAGAAATTGAGTCAGTTATCGGTAGAACCCATAAGGGAGAATTAATTGAGGTTAACCCACCCTATGAGCATAAATTCGGTAAGATGATTCCGGAACTGCTCCAGGTTGGACCTCAAATTAGAAAAATTTTAAAAGAAGAGGAGGTGTAGAGATTGGCAGCAAATGACTATAATTCAGTAATGGCTAGAAAAAATGAGATAATGAAAAAAGCGGTCGGTATTGACTATGAAAGGTTTGCGACCGGAGATGTAGGATTTGATTATGAACGAATGATGTCAGAAGTCGGCTATAAACTAGATGAAATAATAAAAATACAAAGAGAAACTGCTGTTGGACAAACTCCTTTTATTGAACTAAAAAATATTACAAAGTTAGCCCGCAAGTTTGCTCCTGAGGGTAAAGGAGCCAGAATATTTTTAAAAGATGAAGCTGCCAATCCATCTGGTAGTTATAAGGCCAGAAGAGCCTCCATTTCTGTTTATCACGCTGAAAAAGAAGGTTATCCCGGTGTAGTAGCAGCCACCAGTGGTAACTACGGAGCAGCTGTTGCTTCTCAGGCAGTTATGCGTAACTTAGAGTCTATAATTGTCCAGGAAGTTTTTGACAGCCGGGGTGTAGGACAACCTGAAATCCTGGAAAAAGGCAGAAAGTGTGAAGCATATGGTTCTGAAGTACTTCAATTAAGTGTAGGACCAGAACTATTTTATACATTCCTTAGAGTATTAGAAGATACTGGTTATTTCAATGCTTCTCTTTATACTCCATTTGGAATTGCCGGGGTTGAGCCCTTAGGTTATGAAATAGTTCAAGAGCTAGAAAAAAGAGAGGGTAAACACCCAGATGCCGTTATAATCACCCATGCAGGGGGAGGTAATCTAACCGGTACTTCTCGTGGCTTAATTAAAGCAGGTGCTGAAGATACTAAAATAGTAGCAGCCAGTGTAGATTTAAGTGGACTACATATGGCAAGTGACCATGACTTTAACAGAAAGTCCTTTACGACTGGTCATACTGGTTTTGGTGTTCCTTTTGCAACCTGGCCTGATAGGGCAGATGTACCGCGCAACGCAGCGCGTGCATTAAGATACATGGATGAATATGTAACTGTTAAACAGGGTGAAGTATTCTACATCACAGAAGCCTTAGCTCAAATTGAAGGTATGGAAAGAGGACCAGCTGGTAATACTTCATTGGCAGCGGCCTTTGATTTAGCCCAAAAGATGGACGAAGATCAAATTATTGTAGTTCAAGAAACTGAATATACCGGAGCAGGTAAACATCCGATGGCACAGCTTAACTTTGCCAAAGAAAATGGAATAGATGTTAGAAATGGAGACCCTGATGAAGAAGAAGCCGGTAAGTCAGTTATTATACCTGAACATCCATCCCAGATTAAGGCTAGAGATGTAGATTTAGAGAAGCTTAAAAAATCTTATTTAAGAAAAGTAATTGAAGATACTGATCTTAAAGAAGTAAAAGATATAGACCTTGAGTTTTTAGCTGATGAAATCAAAAAGTCAAAAGCAGAAACTAAAGATATATTAGAAAAGGAATTTGATTTGACTGTAGTTGGAGGTTAAAAATATGAAAGTAGATCTATTAATAGCTGAAATAGGTAGCACTACAACATTAGTAAATGCTTTTGATAATATAAATAGTGCAGACCCTGATTTTATTGGTCAGGGTTTTGCACCAACCTCTGTTTTAGAAGGTGATGTAACAGTTGGCCTGAAAGGTGCAATTGCTGATCTGGAAGAAAAACAGGGTTTTGATAAATTAGACTGGGAAGAATTTATGGCGACCAGTAGTGCAGCCGGTGGTTTGAAGATGACTGTACACGGTTTAGTTAAAGATATGACCGTAAAAGCAGCCGAAGAGGCCGCTTTAGGAGCCGGTGCTGTTATCAAACAGGTAACAGCCGGTAAACTCAGGGATTCTCAGTTAGAAGAGTTAAGAAAGATTCAACCGAATATAATATTGTTGGCCGGTGGAGTAGATTATGGAGAAGAAGAAACAATAATAAATAATGCCGAAAAATTAAGTACACTTGATATCGATGTACCATATATTTATGCGGGAAATAAAGTTTTACAAAATGAAGTTAAAGAGATGTTTGAAAAAAAGGGGAAACATATTATAATTGCAGAAAATGTTTATCCCGAGATTGACACTTTAAATATTGAAGAAACCAGAAATATAATACATGATGTTTTTGCTGAACATA
>CAZXRH010000116.1:0-7152 GCA_964642575.1 uncultured Halanaerobiales bacterium | reverse complement strand
AAACATAGTTGAAATAATATTAAATATTTTTAACGTGGAAAGATTAATAATGATAAAAAAAGCAAATATATTTTTGGTTTATAGTACAAAGGAGTTGATACCCTATGGAGTTTAACAATTTGTATCAAATAAAAAAGCAAGATTTGGATAAGAGCACAGAAGTATTAGCAGATGCTTTTATGGATTATTCTATGTTTAAATATATTTTAGGTGAAAAACATAATAAAGATAATATAAAAATCATTACAAACTTTTTTATAAAATATGCCATGATATATGGCAAAGCATATGCCAGTTCAACTGATATTGAAGGTTTAATGTTATTTATAGATTATGATAATTATAAATTTAATCTTTTTAGAACTTTAAGAACTGGAGGATTATCTCTTTTAAAGTTAGGCAGAGAGGCTGGTAATAGATTTAGTCAATATGAAGATTTTTGTGAAAAGATACATCAAAAAGCTATTCAAAAGCCTCATCAATACTTAATGGCAATTGGTGTAGACCCTGACAAGCAGGGAGAAGGTCATGGGAGCAAAATGTTAAAGTCATTACTCGAATATACAGACCGTAGAAAAGAAGCCTGCTATTTAGAAACCCATACATCCTACAATGTTGATATCTATAGAAATTATGGTTTTGAAGTTGTTTCAGAAGATACTCTACCAAATACAGATATCAAACAATGGTCTATGCTTAAAAGATAATTGATAGGAAATAATTTAATTTAAAAAAAGAATATGTTTAAAAAATATATATTTTAACAGGAGGAGAAGATGAGAATCATTAAACTGTTGGGGAAAATTTTATTATTGGGAGCCGGATTGTTAGTAATCCTTTTATTTATTTCAACATTGTATCATAACTTTCAATTAAGAAGTGAAGCAGATGAATATCCACCACCAGGTAAGGTAGTAAAGGTCAATAATAGAGATATGCATGTTTATACCGCTGGCGAAGGAGATCTAACCCTTGTTTTTATGGCGGGTTCGGGTACCAGTAGCCCAACTATTGACTTTAAACCCTTATGGATGAGAATGACTGATGAATATAGAATTGCTGTAGTAGAAAAAGCCGGTTATGGCTGGAGTGAAACCTCTGATAGTCCCCGAGACATTGATACAATGTTAACCGAAACAAAAAAAGCCTTAGAATTATCTGGAGAAAGTGGACCATATGTGCTGTTACCACATTCCATGTCAGGTTTAGAGGCAATTTATTGGGCACAAAAATATCCTGAGGAAGTAAGTGCAATTATCGGCTTGGATATGGCAATCCCAGATTATTATTTAGATCCATCTTTTCCCATGCCCAGCAAAGTTCAGTTATACTTAATGAATTTCATTGCTAGGACAGGGATAACTAGGTTGATGGGAGAAGAAACAATGCAACAATATCTTCCCCTGCTTAAATCAGAAGATTTATCCAATGAAGATAAAGAAAGACTCATTGCAACTTTTTATAAAAGTACTTTAACAAAAAATATGATAAGTGAAGGCGACTATGTAATGGAAAATGCTCAAAAAGTAAAAGAGAATGGTATCCCCAAAAATACTCCCATGTATCTTTTTATCGCCAAAGAAAGTAATGAGAAGATTATACCATCCTGGGAGGAGAAAGCAATTGAGTATTTATCAGAAGTTAATGAAGGAAAAGCTCGAGTTTTAGACAGTGGACATTATCTTCATTATGAAAAAGCTAATTTAATTACTTCTGAAACAAAGCGTTTTTTAAATGAAATGGGTAGCAATTAAAAACTATAGTTAACTGGTAAAAATATAAACTATAATTATTAAAAAAGACAGATTATTTTAAATGAAAATTATTACTAAAATGGAGTTGGAAATCATGGGAATTGATATCCCTAAATTGCCAAGAGAAAAGAAAAAAATAATTAAAGCTTTACTTAGTAAAATAAATAGTAAATACAAAAATGATATTGCAGTTGTAGTTTGTTATGGTTCATATATAACAGGTAACGCTTATCAAAAATCAGATTTGGATTTTTTCTTTATTCCAAAAACAGAAAAAGGTTATGAAATGAATATGCAGTTTATAATTAATGATATTGGGTATGATTTTTGGCCGTTATCCTGGGAAAGGGCAGAAAGGATAGCATCTTTTAAAGAAAATAATACTTCAATCATTGCCGAGGGAGTAGTAGTTTATTATAACCAACCTTCAGATCTAAATAAGTTTAATTTATTAAAACAAAAAATTAGTGAGTTAACAAAGAATGATAAAAATAATACTTTAATCAATAGAGCTCAAGAACTAATAACTGAAGCTAAAGCCAAATATTTTAATATGAATAATATGAGCAAAGGATATAAGGAAGTTGATTCATACTGTTCACATATTCTGAATTTATTAGCCAATATAGTTGCATTATTGAACTCCTCTTATATAAAAAAAGGTGTTTATAATATAAATAACGAGTTCAAAAACTTTACTGTATTACCAGATGATTTTTTACATAATTTTAATTCAGCTGTTAGAACTAAAAGTATAGAAAATAAAAAGGAATTAACTAAAAGAATGATTCTCCAATTTGATGAGTTATTAAAAGCAAAACAATTACAACCTAAAGTTGCAATTACTGAAGAAAAATTTAGAGGATTTTATGAAGAAATCAAATCAAATTATAATAAATTAAGACATGCCTGTGACAATAAAGATTATGTGAAAGCTTATTTCACTGCCCATCTCATTGAACAGGAGGTTCATAGCATGTTAGGAGATGTATATAACAATTACAATTTTCCTTACTTAATAAAAGCATTCAAGGATAATGATTTAGAAAAGATAAAGAGTTTAACAAACCAACATGAAGACAAACTCATTAATTTACTAAAAAATTATAATATAGACTATATAAAATTTAAAAATGCAGATGAATTAATAGCAAATTTATAATCAATTAGACTTAAAAACATATCGAATCAAAAAGGAGTTTTTATGCTGAATTATAAAAAGATAAAAGGATTAATAAAATTATTACGACCAGAATTACCCTTTGCAGCCGGAATATGTGTTATCATAGGTGAAATCCTTGCTTTGGGTCAATTTCCTACTTTTAGAGAGATGATCTTAGGGTTTATCTGGGGATTTTTTCTATCAGGAGCTGCCATGATTTTAAATGATTATTTTGATATTGAAGTTGATAAAGTTAATGCACCTGAAAGACCTTTACCATCAGGATTGGTTTCTAAAAATGAAGTTATAATATTTACTGGTATAATAACTTTCTTAGGCTTAGTGGCTTCTTTTTATATTAATAGATTAGCTGTTATTTTATATATAATTTTTTGGATCATTGGCTTTTTATATAATTGGAAGTTTAAAGAAAAGGGATTATTCGGCAATCTGTTTGTAAGTTCCTCGGTAGCGGTTACTATTTTATTGGGAGGCATAGTAGTTAGTACTTCACTTAATACTGCTGTCATAATTTTTAGTTTAATGGTTTTTCTTTTTAATCTAGGTGAAGAAATTGGTGCAGATGCAATGGATATTGAAGGGGATAAGATGAGGGACACCAAATCAGTAGCTATATTGATAGGCAGAAAAAATGCTCTTAATATATCCTTTTTACTATTTCTCGTTTTTATTGGTCTTAGTTCTTTACCTTACTTCTTTGGTACCCTAGGATTAAATTATTTAATAATAATTTCCTTGACTGATCTTGTCGTATTAACATTAGCAGTCAAACTTTTAAAAAACCCATCTATTAAACAGGGGCGTAAGTATATTCGACAATTATATTTAAGTGCTCTGACCGGGTTATTATTAATTATAATTAGTATGATTATTTTCTAAGGGGCGATTATAAAGATGGATTTATTAATATTATTATATATTTTAAATGCTACCTTATTAATTCTGCATGAAATTGAATCAGGCTTTGAAAAAGAATGGGAAATATTAAAATTGCCTGGTAAAATAACTGGTTTTCTATTATTTCATATTCCAATATTATTGTTATTATTTTATGGATTATTAGCTTTAAGTAATAAAACAATGATTGGGCTAATAATAGCAATGTTTACAGGTCTGGGTGGAATCCTACCCTTTTTGATACATAAAGTATTAGTTAAAGAAGAGAATAATTTCAATTTATTAATATCGAATAGTATTATCTATTTAAATCTATTAACCGGTATCCTGACATTTATTTATTCATCCTATTTTTTATTTCAGACAATTTATTAAATTAGCAACTTTGATTTTTAATTCTAAATGTGATAACCATTAAAATAGAAAGTGTATTGAAACTGTTCTTTTTCTGACTTGTTTTTTAATAAAGGTCCTTTGAATGCTATTTATTTAGTATTTTAAAGGACTTTTCTTTATCTTATGAAGGGATAAAGAAAAGTTTAATTAATATTATATTATAGAACCATAAAAAGATAATAATTGGAGGGATGAAATTATGTACCACATCGAACCAATAAATAAACAAAATAGAGCAAAAGCTTTAGAAGTATTAAAAGAAGAGTGGGGAGACACTACTCTTTTAGTTTCCCGTAATCAGGAACATGATATCAGGAAGTTACCCGGTTTTTTAGCCGTTAAAGATCATAAAGTTGTCGGTATAGTGACTTATAATTATGAAAATAATGACCTAGAGATTATTACACTAAATGCCTTTGAAGAAAATAAAGGAATAGGAACCAGTCTGATAGAAGCCGTGGTAGAAAAAGGAAAAGAATTAGGTTGTGACCGTGTCTGGCTAATTACTACCAATGATAATGTACATGCTATGCGGTTTTATCAATTAAAAGGTTTTGATATGGTTGCCTTTCATGAAAATGCAGTTAATAAAGCACGAGAAAAGAAGCCGGAGATTCCTAAAATAGGGCATTTTGGTATAGAAGTGGAACATGAGATTGAGTTTGAGTATAGATTAAATTAAAATATAGTTTCTTATGCTTAAGAATGTTTTATTAAACAATTTAATATAGGTAGTAAAGGAAGAAGTATTATAGAAAAGTAAAGAGATAAATTTACCTTTCTGTAATTCAAAATATGGAAAGGAGTAATATGACTTATATAACCAGAAACTTGTAAATAAGTTATTTGTTTAATATTGTGATATAATGAGATTAATAATAAATAAATGGAGTGGTTTGAATGAGTAAGCTGGGGAGAAATGATCCCTGCCCTTGTGGAAGTGGTAAAAAGTATAAAAAATGTTGTATTGATAAAGAAAAATTAAATATAGGAAAAAATCAGCATTGGTTTAAAGAAGACTTCAAAAATCTTTCTACGGAAACCATAATATCACGATTAAAATATTATGGAGTGGAGTTTGATAAAAATGAATTTGTAGAGGGAATTAAAGAATACCATTCTGCACAAGACATTACTGAACACTGGTTTGAAATTTATAATTTGACTGCCGAAGGTTATGATGAAGACTTCATCTGGATAGCCGCCTGGATATTATGTGAACGTTACTCGGAAGAAAAAATAAAATGTGATGAACAGCTTTCTGATAATATTCATGAGGGATATAATTTAGCTAGTAAATTCAGGGATGTTGAAGCTTGTGATATTTGGTTAGAAGTATGGGATTATCTAAAACTTCGGTTTAAAGATAATGGATATAATGATTTAGAAAAAGTAAACCAGGATTATAAAGGTGATGTAGATCTTGTAAGTTGGGTAGATGATTTTGCAATGTATTTACATAATGCGGGTAAAGAAGTTAAAGATTATTTCAACAAAAGAATTAAATTTTGTCACGAGATATTCACATTATTACCTAAGACGAATGATGACATTATTAGAGAGCTAAAAAGAGCTGAAGCTTCCTCCTACTTTCATTTAGGACAAGTAGATAAAGGTGATGAGAAATTCAAAAAAATAATTAGTGAATATCCAAACTGGGTATGGGGTTATATAGGCTGGGGAGATATGTATGGAATATATAAAGTGGTGCCAGACTCTAAAAAAGCAGAGAAAATATATAAAATGGCTTTTGATGTTGATTTAGAAGATAAAGAGAATTCTTTAGATTATATCGAAGAAAGATTATTAAATCTGGATTAATCTATAATATTTAAATATAGAAGAATATTTAATCACTGTTTGTCTATCAACCTTGATTTATTAAAATTACGAATTCAAGTGAAATATTTTATAGCTCTGTATAATATATAATAAGTTTCTTTAAGTAAGTATTCAAAAATTAGTTGATAAGAAAAAATGTTAATAACTTAGAGGTGAAGAGAAGTTGAGAAAGAAAATCAAAGAACTAACTTTATTATTATTATATCTAACTTCTTGGGAAGAAAATGATTTTTCAGAAGATGATAAAATTAGAAGAAGTTGGAAAGGTTATCCATTTGAAATACTTGATGAATTAAAGGATGAGGATTTAATTTTTGGTACTAAACGAGCAAAATCTGTCTATTTTAAAGAAAAAGGAATAAAAAGAGCAAAAAAATTAATGGAAAAATATATTGACCAGGAGGAAGAATAATGTCTTCAACACCGAGAAGGAAAAGATTTAATAGAAAACAAAGGTTACAATCTGCAAAGCATTGGATACCAACCTACACCGGTGAAAATTTGGCGCGGGGATATAAAAAATGGTATGGGGTAGATTTTATTTGTGCAATTAAGGAATTAGAAATGTTAGGATATGAAATTGACCCTAAATACAAAGAAAATATTTTAAAACAAAAAGAAGCACAAAGAAAGGCTGCTGAACAGCCAGATAAAAAAGAACATATAAATTATGATCAAGATGAAAATTTTTACTATATTGTCGGATATACCTCTGGGGGAGTACCATATGGAGTTACATGGGAAGAGTATGAAAAAAATATCAAGGAAGATGAAGAATTTTCAGAGCAAAAGGAAAGTGAGAAAAGTGAACAAATTTCTGAATGCGAAGTACCATTTTAGGTTAGCAGCTTAATACTTAAACAAAAGTTAATAGTTAGTATTTCCTGAAAATCATTATAATTTGTTAACCATCCCATTATTAACTTAAAATAGTTATCTTATTTACTTTCTAGCTTTCTTGATACAATATTAATAGTATTGAGAAGGCTTTTTATTTCTCCCATAATAATTTGTTTTTGTTTGACTTTAAATCCAATCAACAATATAATATATGTATATAAAGGAAAAAAACAATGAACC
>CAZXRH010000115.1:0-7179 GCA_964642575.1 uncultured Halanaerobiales bacterium | reverse complement strand
ACTTGTATACTTTTGAAACCAATGGATGTGATTTTTCTTTTTTCTAAATATTTTATTATTAAAACTAAAAATAAAACCAAGATCCATTTTTGTAAGTTACTAAAATTTATTTTTCCACCATATGAACTTCCAAACAGATATATACCTTTTAAAAGGGAACTCAATAATGTAATACCAAATAAAGAGATAAATAATCCCAGATATGTATAAATGTTGTTAGATTTTTTCTTCACTTTTTCTACCTCCAAAATTTAATTATAATACTAAACTATTTAGATATGTTTAATCATATTCCTGCTCAAAATTACAATTTTAACTAATTATGTAATATTTTTTATAGCCAAAATCATCTAATTCACTTAGGTTACTTGTCTTTAATCCATCAATTTATTCTTAAATATTTTTAGGACTTACAGAAGATAAGAGTAAAACAAAAGCTTCTAAAAACAAAATTATTCCTAACCATGGATATGCTACAGGAAAGACTGAAGCTAAAAAGCTATAGGCTTTACTAATCTCCCAAATTAATAATCCGAAAATTGTTAAGGACATTATCAACTCAATAATCCTTATATATCTATAATGTCTCCCCGATGGATGAAGATTTCTTTTATTTAAATAGTAATCCTCTCCTAATCTCCATCCTTGTAATAAAAAGGCAAATAAGATTATACCAACTGTCATCCAAATATATTTTGTAGCTAATGGAATCATTTCAATACCAAGAGAACCTAAGTTTCTCCAGTCAGCCCAGTCTCTCAGTACATACCCAATAAATGGCCAACTCCTTTGACTATTAGATAATATCACCATACCATCCCCAGATTTTGGTACTGCCTGAAAATGTGTCATCCAACCTGAACCCTGACCCCCATGAGCGATGGCAAAGTTACCATTTGATAATTCTTCTATAAAATGTCCATATCCATAATAATCATAGATTAAACCATAATAACCGTTGATCTCAACTACCGGATTATATATTTGATTAATATAATCTTCATTTAATACACTTATATTCTCAGTAAATTGAGGCATCCCAGCTTTTACAAACCTTGCAATATCTTCTACAGTAGCAAACAGACCACCAGAAGCCTTATCAGGATATACATAAACTGGTATCTCTTCACCTTTAGAATCATACCCATTAGGAATCTTGTTATTAATATCTTCACTCCATTGAAAGGTGGAATTTGTCATATGCAAGGGCATTAATATTTCTTCTTCCATATATTCAGCAAAACTTTTGCCACTCACTTCTTCAATAAGTAGTTCTAATATATTAAAACCGGTATTGGAATAATAAAAACCTTTACCGGGCGTTTGTCTTAATACCGCATCTTTTGTTAAACGTTCTTTTAATGTAGGCTTCTCTCCTTGTGGAGAATATCTAACCCCAATCGTACCCAAAGGCATACCAGCGGTATTACTTAATAATAAGCGTGGTGTTACTTTATCTTCAAAATACGTAGAATCTGGTATTTTCCATGATTTAATGTAATTTTGTACAGGTTGGTCTAAATCCAATTTGCCCTCCTGCACTAAGTTCATTACTCCCCAAGCAGTAACAGACTTTGAAATTGACTCTACCCGACAATAATTACCAATCTGCATTTTCTCATTCTGGGAAAGATCTGCATAACCATAACTTTTAGACCATGCTAACTTACCATCTTTTATAATTGCTACATTAACTCCCGGAATTTTATATTCTTGCATCATTAAAGGAATTCTCATATTAAGATGAGAAGTAAAATCTTTTAATGAAGCTTTATTTAATTGTTCTTGAGCTGGAAAAGTTTGAAATAAATATAAAATAGTCAATACCGTGATTATACTTACTATGATAATTTTAAACCAGATATTTTGATATATTTTATTTTCCACATCAACGCCCCCTTCTCAAAAAAAGCTTAATTTAGATAAAAAAATCAAAATATTCTTCTGCTACTATATTTATATAATACTAAGATTAAAGATATATTAGCTAAATATTAAAAATTAATTAAATTTCTTTTTTCAACTAAATAAAAAAACAGGGCAAGACTCTCATCTCACCCTGCTTTATACTAGACTAAATATAATTATTAATATATATATTTTTAGAAACTATAAGTTAGTTCAAAATAGGATCTCTCACCACTCATCATGTTAAATATTGAGTAACCAGCGGCGTTTTTACTATCTCCTGTGAGAACTGTACCCAGATCTAAGCCCAGATTGTTACTGAGTGAAAATGTCATTTCAGGATTAAACATGTAGTTTCCTATTCCTAAATCATAGATTACATTAGCATTGATTTGATGGATTTGTCTAAAGGGTTTATCACCATGGAGTAATAGATAATTCATTTCGCCACGATCTATCTGATAATCCTGATAATTTCTGTGAATAAACTGAGCAACAGTGTAAAGGTTGTTTTCAAAGGTATAATCACTACCTAATACAACATCTAATGTCTTTTCATCATCTTCATTGATTTGATAATTTAATTCTGACCATACTCCTACACTTCCAATTGAACCTATAGCATTAAGACCAAAACCTTGGGTTCTTTTATAGCCAACATTTAATTTTGCTGTATCTGATGAAAATCCATTTATTTGATAGTCTATAGCTATATCCTCTAAATCCTGTCCAACCTTCTCTAAATCTGATGTAATAGAAGGTAGGTCTTCATAACCATTAAAGTAACTGGCTGAGAGGTCAAAACCTCTTACATCTCTTTTCATAAAGTTGACTGCATATTCCAGTTCACTTAATTCATCAATTTCAGGTTTGAACTCTTTTACTTGTAGGTTTTGTCTTACTATCATTTCTCCAAATTGTTCTGCAAAATTGTTTTTTATATCTCCAACCATTGTACTTTTTAAACTTGCAGGTACAGGACTTTCAATAAAGTCTGTAATTATTACTCCTGTAAGAGAGGTTGTATTATTGAAGTAATATTTGCTTTTGACTGCTGGTACTCCCAGTTTTTCTTCAGTAGGATTTAAAGCAGTTAAGTCATAAGGATTTGTCATTGAACTAGGATTAATCTCATAAGCAGAACCCCAGTTAATTAACTGTTTACCAACTCTAAGATCAGTGTTGGTTAAATAGAGATCAAAATATGCTTCATCTAAATCTATCTTTAGGTCTGTAAATGCTTCATTTTTATAATTTGTATATATATCGGTGTTGAGATAAATACTTTTATCAAAACCAAAGGACTGATCATATTCTAGTTCCATTAGGCTTTTACCCTGCCACTCTTCTGTCTCGTTATTATATATGACTTCTTGTTCTAATTTACCACCTATATTTTCAGTTATAGCAAAGACAGGTAGATTAATTAAAAACAGTGCAAGTACCACAAGTGCAATTATCTTTTTATTCATTAATAGCAACCCTCCTTTTGGATTTTTTGTATTTACTACTGCTGCATATATCTAGTAGTAAAGATTCTATCTGGTATCTCTATATTATATTCCACATTACTTAAACTTAGGATTGTTTTAGTCCCGGCTTGAACGTTTTCCATAGTTATTTCATTAGGTGTAAGATGCCCATTAATCTCTTGAATATTTCTATTAGTCATTATCTTTAAAAGATTACCGTCTTCATCATAAAACTCCATCTTAAGCGGCATATAGTTGGCTTTATTAACCCACATTTTCATCTTTGAATACTGAATATCTTGATCTGTAGGTTGGGAGGTAAGTAAATAACAGGTTTTACCGTCATACTCTTCTTCCCCTTCTAATGTTGATTGATAATCACTACGATAGTCACTTCCCCCTACCATACTGATGTCATTATAGGTGAAATCAGTCCCCATAAAACTGCCGTTTCTCATATGGGATGCTATTTTTCTTACATTACCAATCGCGGGCAGATACAGCCACATATTTTCCTCACCATCTTCGGTTAAAGTAAGAAAGCTGGTTCCTTCCACATCAGCAGGAGCCAAAAATTCTACTAATCCTTTATTATCACCTTTGCTCACTATTTCAACGGTACGTTCTCTTTTTTGACCATTTGCATTGACAATAGTCATCTTAATTTCAGAACGTCGGGTTTCTGAGTCCATAGTTTTATCAACTTCATCTAAGACTTCTTCACCGGTGATAGCCAAAACAGCGGGTGAAGTAACAATAAGTAGACTAACTATCATAATTGAAAGAAATACAAAGTATTTTTTTTGCATGGTAAATTCCTCCTTAAATCAATTATTGTCTAATAGATCATTATTCCCTGACATTTTATAGGCTGAAAGGATTAAGACTGGTAATAGTACTAAAGCACCGAAAAATGAAACAACCATTGTAAAGGCTGTTAATCCTCCAAAACTAACTAAGGGAGGAAAGGAAGATAAGAGGATAACTGCAAATCCGACAATAACAGCTGAAGCATTATAGAGATTAGCTCTACCTACAGTTCGTATTGCTATTCGTAGTGCTTGAGCCGGATTATCTCCTTCTCCATCTTCTTCAATAAAGCGGGTAAAGATATGGATACTATAGTCTACTCCAATACCAACCGCTACACTAGCAATCATGGCTGTTGCTATATCCAGCTTAATGTTCAACATTCCCATCAAACCAAAATTTACTAAAACCGTAAAGGCAATTGGTAGAGTTGTAAAGAAACCTCTTTTAATTGATTTCAATAAAAGTGATGTTATCACAAAGGTAAATAAGACAGCTGAAATTAATGATTTTATTTGCCCACTGATAATACGATCATTTATCTCTAAGGATAAGCTAGGCACTCCGGTAATTTGAGCATTGAACTCGTCTCCAAAATATTCATCTATTAATTTCTCTAATTCTCCTAATACTTCTTTTTGTTCAGTAGAACTAACCATTTCCATTGTCATCTGAATTCTATTTTTTTGATAATCAAAGGTTAGATAATTACTTATCAGTTCTTTATCTGACATTTCTAATAACAGCAAGTACTGAGCAATTTGATTTTGAGTAGTTGGTATCTCTCTGGTATTATTTAAAGCCATATTTTCTTCTCTAAACACATTGACCATGGATTGGGCATTATTAATATAGGGTAATTGTACAGCTTCTTCTTGAAAATCTCTCATCTGTTTTAATAATTCAGGATTTTTAATATTACCTTCTATTACTACTTCAACGGGTTGACTACCGCCAAATCTTTCATCAACTAAATTAGTTGAAACTCTGGTAGTCGAACCTTTTTTGAAATAAGTTATATAATTGGATTCTGTTTCAATAGTTGGAATCACTAAAATAGAACTAATAATAATTAGTGCCACTATAATTAAAAGCGGTTTCCTATATTTAAAAACGAGGCTTTCAATTCCATTAAATATATTTTGAGTCAATTTGATTTCTTTACCTTCTCGACTTTTTTGAGTGACTTTTAGATTAATCAAAACAGCTGGAATAAATATGATTGAAACCAAAAGAGCGATACCTACTCCGATGGTTGTGCCTAATGCGAAATCTTGAATAATTACCAGGTCAGAAAAGAAGAGAGAAGCAAAACCAATCATTGTAGTTCCACCGGCCATAATGACAGCAATGCCTACATTTTTTATGGCTTTTTTAACAGCTTCCTTTTTTTCATAACCTTCCTGGATTCCCTCATAATATCTAGCCACAATATGAATTGCATAAGCACTACCCACACTAACCAATAAAACTGGTAAAACTGTACTGATCATAGAAAGGCTTTTACCGAGTAACTCTTGGATACCTAAAGCCCAAATTACACTGATTAAAACTGTTACAATTGGAAGGATAACTCCTCTTTTGCTTCTAAAAGATATATATAGTACTGCAATAATAGCTGCTATAACAAAAGGTAATAATCTACTTAAATCCCTTTTCATATAATTAGTGGCATCTGTAACTATAACAGGAGTCCCAGCCAGATAAAATTCTTCGGGCCCTTCATATTGACTAACAATATTTCTGATTCTAGAAACAACCACTTCAGGTTCTTCTTGATCTTCAAATTTTACTAAAATCATAGAATCCTTAAAATCAGGTGTGAATATTTTACCTACATACTGTTCTTCATTGCTTAATTGATTTTTTAGACTTTCTATTTCACTTTCAGTTTCCGGTATCTTATCGATAAACTCTTTAACTGTAATACCGGCTGCTCCACCCTCAATATCCTTAATATTAGTAAGGCTTATAACGTCAGAAACTCCTTCAGCTTCGGAAAATTCTTGGGTCATAGCTTCTATCTTTTGTAAAGTACTTTGATCTAAAATATCATCATCATGTACCATAACAGCCGTATATGTCAAACTGCCAAAAGTATCAGAAACATCCTCAAAACGCTCTACTACAGGGCTATTTTGCGGCAGCATGTCTTTAATGCCAGCTTCTATATCTATCTGCAGAGCAAAATATCCCATTATAATAGTTAAGACAATAACTAAAATGATAATTGGTATAGAATATTTCTCGACGAATTTATATATTTTATCCATATCTCTTACCTCCTATCATACCTATATTTTTGGGTAATAAATACTGGAATATATCTTTGATACTGACTAGTCAGTTTTATTATAGGTGAACTGTTCCTTTATGTCAAACCTCTATTTATATAATAACATATATTTTCAATTTAAAAAAAGCCCCGCAGGGCTTTTAGTTAATTGAGATCTTTGTTTTTGAAATAGAAAAAGTTGATAATAAGTGAAGTGATAAATACTCCCAGGATAATTATCCAACTGTAAGAGATAGGATATGCTATCTCTTGGCTATCTATAGTTAATAAAACCGGTATACCCCAGGGATAAAAGGATAGATATTTAGACTGTCCAAAAATTACAACACCCATGGTTATAAATATACTAAAGGCCAGAGGTGGTACATAGTTTTTAAATACAATTGTAATTAATATTATAGTCGGCATTAAAAGATATAATAAAAATCCTGTAAATATATACTTTTGGAGATATTTAAACAACATACTAATTGTAAGCCCTTCAAAACCCACAATAGTTCCTAAAACATAAACTGCCAGATAGGAACAGAGTAAGATGAGTATGATCCAGATAAATAATACCACTAATTTACTTATTATTAATCTAATTCGTCCTACCGGAATTGTGAGTAAGTTTTTTAAAGTATCTTCTTCAAATTCTCGATTGAAGATATAAGTTGTAATTAAAGCAAAAAGCATATTTCCAATAATAAA
>CAZXRH010000114.1:1654-7223 GCA_964642575.1 uncultured Halanaerobiales bacterium | reverse complement strand
TGAAGTATATAAAGAGGTGGCACAAAAGTTTCAAGAAAAACCGGTTGTAATTAGAACCTTAGATATTGGGGGAGATAAAGATTTACCATATCTGGATTTTCCAGAAGAAATGAATCCGTTTTTAGGATATAGAGCTATTCGATTTTGTTTGGAAAGAGATGATATATTTAAACCTCAGTTAAAAGCAATTCTTAGAGCAAGCCAATATGGTAATCTTAAGATCATGTTCCCCATGATCTCATCTTTAGAAGAGCTTGTAGAGGCTAAGAATAAGATAAAGGAAATAAAAAAAGAACTTAAGGCAGAAGGTATTGATTATAATAAAGAGATAGAGATCGGAATTATGATTGAAATACCGGCAGCTGTCATGATTGCTGATCAGTTAGCAAAAGAGGTCGATTTTTTCAGTATTGGAACTAATGATTTAATCCAGTATACAGTGGCTGTAGATCGCACTAATGAAAAGATTGCTGATCGACATACCCCTTACCATCCTGCAGTTCTTAGGCTGATTAAAAAGACAATTGAATGTGGACATGCTGAAGATATCTGGGTTGGTATGTGTGGAGAAGCAGCTGGCGATGAACTCCTCTTACCCTTTTTATTAGGGGCAGAACTTGATGAGTTTAGCATGAGTGCAGTTTCTATCTTGAAAATTAAAAAATTAATGACAAAATGGGAAAAGGCAGAAGCAAAGGAAGTCACTAAAAAGGTGTTGAGCTTAAAAACTGTAAAAGAGGTCAAAAATTATTTAAAAGAAATAAAAAGATAGTTCTTAAATATAACAGACATATAAAATGTTAAAGAGCCCTAGTAGGGCTCTTTTTCTTTCTTATTTAGATGAATTTTATAATAGATTATCTCCATCAAGAGTTATGATAAAGGTACATCCTTGTTTAGGATTGTTTTCAACTTCAATCTCAGCTTCGTGTTTATCAATAATTTCTTTAACAATAGATAAGCCCAGTCCACTCCCCTCTTTAGTATCTCTTTTTCTTGCTTCATCTAATTTATAAAAGCGCTGCCAGATTTTTGCCTGTTTCTCTTTTGGTATACCTTTACCTTGGTCACTTATTAATATTTTCAATTCTTTTAGATTATCATTTTGATCATGAGTGGTCTTTGTTGATATTTCTATCGTTGATTCAGGTGGTGAATAGGTAACCGCATTTTCTATTAAGTTTAAAAATACTTCTTTAAATTTGTTCTTATCTACATTAATCTTCATATCATCATCTGTTAAGTTCAATTTTACATTTAGTTTTTTGTCTGAAATTTCTCTTTGCAGTGAATCTACTGCAAAGTTGATAATGTTTATTAATTTAGTTTCACTCCGTTCAATTGTTATACCCTCTGAGTCAAGCTGGCCAAGCAATAATAGTTCTTCAACCAGATAGTTTAGATAATCAGCTTCTCTTTTGATGATATTTGAGTATTTTTTTAATTTCTCTTGATCTAACTCTTTTTCATCTATGATTTCAATAAAACCGCTGATTGAAGATAAGGGTGATCTAAATTCATGCGAAATATCTGCAATATATTCCTTTCTCATCTTCTCTAGTCTTTTTTTCTTTTCAATATTTTGTTCAATTTCTTCTACAGCATAATTAAAGGTATTAACTAATTTTTTTATCTCTTCAGTCTTAATATTATTTTCCTTAACCTTAGTATAATTACCTTTTGAAATATTATCAGCTGCATTCTGCAGGTTGTTTATGGGTTGTACAATGTTTTTGCTGAACTTGATACTAAATATTAAGGCGATGATCAACCCAGCGATTGAGGCATAAAGGATAAATTTTAAGATATCCATAATAGTGGTCGTTATATTATCAAGTCTGGTCTGTAAGACAATCCCTCCAATTACGTCAAGCCGCTGCTCTTGCCCGGTTTCAATTGTAACATCCTGCTTTTGGTTTAAAGGATCTTTAAAAAGAGGGAAGATCATTAAAAGGTAATTTTTCTCAGGTCCTTTAATTTTACGGGTGACCTGATTGCCCTCCATTACTTCTTTAATGGACTTGTTTTCAATATCAAGGCTAAATTGATCAAAATTAGTTGAATTTAAAACAAATTTCCCTTCATTATTTATGATACCAATTTCCATATCAGCTGTATTTGAGATTGTATTTAACCGTTCTTTACTTTCGGCAATATTAATTTTTTGTAGGTTCTCACCTTCAATATATTCATTAACCACTTCTGATATACGGTGGCCGTTACGGGTAGCTTTCCATTCGCGTAGTCCGTAATAGTAGTTTTGGATGAGATAACCAAAAACGACCCCGAGGCTGATTAAGGTTATAAAGACAATAATAATATTATAGCTGAGCAAGCGGGTAAAGAAGCTATTGGATTTAAGTTTCATAGGAAGTTTCCTCGATTTCAAACTTATAACCGGTTCCCCAAACTGTTTTAAAGGGGGTTTGTTCCATACCGTGGTCTTTTAATTTTCTTCTAATTCGCTTGATATGTTCATCAATAGTTCTAATCTCTTTGCTGTGTTCTGCTCCCCAAACTTCTTCAATAAGTTCTTTTCTGGTAAAAGCAGTTCCTTTGTTTCTGGCTAAAAAGGTAAACAGGTCAAATTCTTTGGGGGCTAAATTGATACTTTTACCATTATAGACAACTGATTTACCCTGATAGTTAATTACCAGATTAATCTTGGGAAAGGCATATTTGTTCTCCTTGTTATCAGTTTTGACATTTTGAGCATTTTCAAAGCGGCGGAGGACTGCTTTAATTCTAGCCCTCAGTTCACGAGGAGAAAAAGGTTTGGTCACATAGTCATCAGCCCCCATTTCCAATCCGAGAACTTTATCTGTTTCTTCAACTTTAGCAGTTAACATAATGATGGGTGTATTGACTTCATTTTCTTTAAGCTGCTTGCAGACTTCCCAGCCGTCCATCTTAGGTAACATAATATCGAGCAGTATAAGATCATAATCTTTATTTAAAGCTTCCTCATAACCAGACTGACCGTCTTGTTTAAAGACAATCTTAGTATTATATGTTTCTAACATGGCTTTTATTAACTCAAATATATTTTCATCATCTTCAATAAGGAGAAATTTCTTATCATTTAAATTCATAATATACTCCTTTCATTTACAAGTTGTTTACATTTTCTTTATTCTTTAAAATAGTTAAAAGTCCTTTTTTAAATTATAAGGGGCTATAAAAGACAATAACTTTACATATAATTTGATTTTTGTTTAAATTTTGTTTATAATTAAAAACAACAAGAAATCATAATGAATAAATACTTCTATTTTGGAGGGATAAAATGGCTAAAAAAGAGAAGTCTAGAAAAGAGAAGATTTATAATTACATTAAAATTGGACTTGCAGTTGTTTTTGTTCTTTGGCTTGTGTTCTCAATCAATGGAGTACAGAATCAGGCAAAAGAGAATAAGAATGTCATTTTAAAACCGGAGTATGAAGTAACTTACTTACCGGGTGGCCCTGAAAGATTTGTCGGTGGTTATCGGGATGTAGCTAATGAAGAGAAAAAACAGAGGATTAATCCCAATGAGTATCTCTGGACTACGGTCTTAGTTACTAATGAAGGTAATCAAGATGCTGAAGATATTAATATCAAGATCAACTCTGCCTATCCCATGGCAAAAGTTTTAGTTAATCCTTCCGGTTATAGTAATACTGTTGAGCTTAGTACAGATGATAATCGTCTAACAACAGATATTAATATTGAAGATCTTGAAATAGATAATCAGGCATTTGTCTTTATTGGTTTTAACCCTGAAAGTATTGAAAAACCATATGAACAACCTGAGTTGGAAAAATGGTCTAATAGCTATCAAAACTATTTACAAAAAGTTAATATTGAATCTTTAAACAAAGAGGATACTTTTTATACAACCGGTTATAGAGAAATCTTTACAACCAGCAGCTAAGCTGCAATACAATCCTCCTGATGGAACCAGCCTTAAGGCTGGTTCTTCAGTGTTTATATACCCTTTTTAGGAATTACCCTCTCAAAACATTGGTTGGAACTTCGATATCGTCTTGATATTTAGCATTAAGCCAATATGTAAGTGTTTAATAATATTTACAATATAATTTTAAATTATAAAACTTATTAGTTGAATAAAAAAATATTAATATGCCTGAAATAAAGGAGAAAAGAGTTTATTAAAGAATTCATAATATAGAGAAAATTTTAAGAAGGTGATATTAAAAACTTTTTAAAAATATAATAAAACCCCAATATTTTGTGAGATCAGTTTCTATTTTCTAATAAACCTTTTTTAAACAAACAGAGATAATAACATTATAAAAACATGCAGGCAAAAGTTATTGAAAATAATATGACAAACAATTAAACAAATAATTAGCCAACGAGGGGGAATGGCAAATGAATAAAGAAAAAGTTAAAGAAGATACAGGTGTTCTAAAAGTAGCATCTAAATCTAGTCCTAACTCTGTTGCGGGAGCAATGGCAGGAGTTTTAAGAGAACAAGGATATGTTGAAGCACAGGTAATAGGAGCAGGTGCCTTAAACCAGGCTGTAAAAGCTATTGCGATTTGTAGAGGGTTTGTAGCTCCAAGTGGTATTGACCTAATCTGTGTACCAGCTTTTCTGGACATAGAAATAGATGGGGAAGAAAGAACAGCCATTAAGTTCATGATAGAAGCACGTTAATCAAAGAACTATAATGTTATCATTTTTGCAGTAGAATATCGTAATCATTAAAAAAGTATTGATTATAGTAATTACTATATTACGATCTAATAGGATATTTAAAACATTTCTTTTTAATGCATACAAATATTGGGGGCTTCATTTTTTTAATCTAGATTCTGGCTTTAACAGAGCTGGAATTTTTTTGTTTGTCATATAATTTTGTAGTATTTAAAAGCTTTGTGTTATAATATTTTCAAGCAAGACAGAGGATGAATTGAGATGACATTATTTCTGACTTATCTACCGGTCTGGAAAGAAGCATATATCTTAGCCTGGCCGGTTATTTTAAACCACATATTTACAACTGCGATGCGGACTACTGATATGATCCTCATGGGATTTTTCGGACCTGCTGCTGTCACAGCGGTAGGCCTAGGGGATGTCTGGGAACGGATTATCTTAAGAATCGGTTTAGGTATGGGTACAGGTAGTATTTCTCTCATTTCTCAGGAAACTGGCACCCAGACCGAACAGGCCCGCAAAAATGCTGATGAAATCTTAAGTCAGGTTCTTTTTGCCAGTATTATAATTGGTATCCCGTTTATTTTAATCGGTTGGTTAATACCGGATACTTTAATACGGGTTTTAGGAGCTGCTCCTGAAGTTATTAAATTAGGTGCTCAGTATCTGTTAATAATATTTTCTGCTGCTCCGTTTCGTATCATTTCCTTAATATCAGCAAGGACCATGCAGGGAACCGGTGATACCAAGACTCCGATGGTAGTTGAGATCATAAGTAATATAGTTAATATAGGTTTATCAATCGTTTTAGCCTTAGGTATTGGACCTTTTGCTAACTATGGAGTATTGGGAGTTGGGATTGGTACCTTTATAGCTAAACTTGTTTCTGCCCTAATATATATCT
>CAZXRH010000114.1:0-1554 GCA_964642575.1 uncultured Halanaerobiales bacterium | reverse complement strand
ATTGGTAGTTTTGCTGTAGTATTATTCTTTACAGCACCACTTTTGATTAGAATTTTTACTGAAGATGCCGCAACCATTTCTTATGGTATTAGATTTTTGAAGGCCTTAAGTATTGGGGCTCCCATTTTAACAATTTATGCTGTTTTTGCCGGACAGTTGAATGGGGCAGGTAATACTAAGACTGCTTTGTTTGGGAACTTTTTGAGCCAGACTACATTTAAATTGGGATTAAGTTATTTACTAAGTATAATATTTAATTTGGGCTTAATTGGAATATTGATTGGTTTAATTATTGATTTTATGGTAAGAGTGCTCTGGGTTGGCCGCAAGTATTTGAAAGGTGACTGGGTTGAGGAAGCCGGTCGGATGATAGAAGAGAGAAGGGCAAATAATAAAAATATATAAAATGATTTAAAGCAGGGTATGATATGGTTTTTGTGCCAAATCATACCCTTTAACTGTTTTTATGGTTATATATCATACTTTCGTACTATTAAAATAGATAAAAATTGGTAAAAATAATAATTAAGTGGGATTATATTAGTTTAATTAGTTGATAAACTATAAGTACAAGTTATTTTAAGGAGGTAGAATTAATTGTTTCTTGAAAAAGAAAATAATATTAAAGTTTATTATGAAACCTATGGAAACAAAAAGGATGAACCTTTAATCTTAATACATGGTCTAGGTCTAGACCACAACATGTATGAAAAACAAATTGAAAAGTACAGAGAAAAAGGATTTTATTTAATTACTCCTGATATGAGAGCACATGGAAAATCATCAAAAGTAGAAAATTTAAAAATATCAGATTGGGCTGAAGATATAAAAGATCTTATGGATGAACTTCATATAAAAACAGCGAATGTATTAGGTGTAAGTATGGGAGGAATTATTGCTCAAAAATTTGCAGTTCAATATCCAGACCGGGTAAGGAAATTGATATTATCAGATACTTTTTCTGAAATTGTGACCTTTACTGAAAAAATGGTAAGTATTGGCCAGGTTTTAGCTTTAAAACTATTTAATATATTGCCTAATAAACTTGGGGCTAATTTTTATGCTGCTGCCTATAAAGATTATAGTGATGAAGTTGGAGAATACTTTAAACAAGTAACTTTAAAAGCAGATTTTAAACAGTCAGTTATAGCCCGGCGTGCAATAAATAAGGTAGATTTATTAGATGAGTTAGCTAAAATAGATAGTCCTACCTTGATTATGGCTGGAGATAAGATATTGATTGAACCAGCTAAAAAAATGAAGAATAAAATTGAGCAGTCTGAATTAAAAATAATTGAGGGATCGACTGATCCATCCAATATGACCAAACCTGAAGTTTTTGATAATTATGTATTAGATTTTTTAAATAGAGATTAAACAATACTCCTTTATGAGTATCTAGGTAATATATAAAGTAATGAGACTTTTATTTAAAGCAAATTTAAATTATAAAAAATTATTGGATACTATGATTATACAAAGATAATATGATAACAAATTTGAAAGGAGGACTAATTGCTCAGATAAGAGTAATAGAAAAGCTATGGAGTTAGA
>CAZXRH010000113.1:0-7262 GCA_964642575.1 uncultured Halanaerobiales bacterium | reverse complement strand
GGTACTGCAGGGGGAACCCTGTGGGAGAGTAGGTCACTGCCGGATCTTTTTTTTACTACCTTATAATAAAGGTAGTTTTTTATTTATAATATCACTTTACTAGTAAAAAAAATATATATAAAAGTTATCTATTAGTAAAATTGTTAATTTAAACAAAAGTGGTAAAAATAAAGATATAGGAGGTTATAAGTTATGGCTAATAATAAATTTAGTGTAAATACTGAACTGTTAGAAGGAATGAAAGTAAAGGTTAGTGATAATCGAGGTCATGAAATTATTATTGATGAACCTGAAAGTATGGGTGGTACAGACGAGGGAATGACTCCTGTTGAAATCACTCTAGCAAGTTTAGCCGGTTGCCTTTCAATTACATCAGCCTTTTTGGCTAATAAGATGAATGTTGAAATTAATAATCTTTCTATTGATGTAGAAGGAGAAATTGATGAAAAAGCGATGTCTTCTGCAGAAATAGATTCAGGGTTTAAAGAAATCAGATATGATTTAAAGATTGATTCTGACTCTTCAGAAGATAAGGTTAAAAAATTATATCAAAGTATTGAGAAATACTGTCCGGTTTCTGATACCCTTGAAAGGGAAATTGAGGTAAAAGGGAATTTAACTACTCAATAAAAAATTTAATCAACTACGATTATAAGGGGATGGAGCGATCCATCCTCTTTTTGTAATTTAATAGGGTAATAATTTTTGCAGGACTGTCAATTACTTATGTAGAAATTAATAATTAGCGTTGGATAATAGGATTAAATGTTTATCATAAAAAACTTCTAAAACTTATTTTTGATTTAGCGGAAGATTATTATATTAAAACTCTGATATATAAAGGAGAGAGATTTATGGAGATAGTTTGGGAAGATATCTTAAAATTAATTATTACCGCTTTAGTAGCCATACTTATTGGTTATGACAGAGAAAAAAGAAATAAAGCGGCAGGTATTAGGACAAATATGATTGTTGGAATGATAGCTTGCTTAATTATGATAATTTCAATAAGAATAGCTAATAGTGATGTTGGAATGTCTAATAATGCTGATCCAGCCAGATTAGCAGCTCAAGTCATAAGTGGTATTGGCTTTTTAGGTGCTGGGACAATTATTAAACAGCAAGACAAAATTGAAGGACTTACTACAGCAGCAAGCTTATGGGCAGTTGCTGGATTAGGACTAGCAATAGGTTATGGACTTTATACTCTTTCAATTGCCGCTGCTTTAATAATATTTATTGCATTGTTTATAAAATAAGTATAATAATATATAGTCACTATCGTATATTTAAAGCAATAGAAACCTCTTATTCAATATTTTTTAATTTGTTGGAAGAAATCACTTGAGATTATAAGAATTCTTCCATCTATTTCTTGATAATTCCCAATAAGAGTTGGCAGGTTCCATATCTTTTGGCCTTTCTTTACTTGAAAGCAAGCAGCGTGAATATAACTTTCTAGCTGCTATATTTTCTTTAGAGGGTTCTGTCCAAACAGCATTCACTTCTGGTTCACTATTAAAAATATGAGTAATTAATAATTGGAGGGCATCTGTAGCCAGACCTTTACCCTGAACTTCAGGTAAAAATTTGATATCTAAACCAGCCCTATTATATTTAGGTTCTTTTTTATAGTATAATTCTCCACAAAATTTACCGTCTTTATTGAAGACAACAAAATGGTAAGCATTATTATTCTTTTGTATGTATTTCCACCAATCGATCACATCATTAATTGATTGGTCTAAGCCTTCAGGGAATCCTACCCATTTCATTACTTCATGGTTGTTCCATAAGTCTTTAATATTCTCTAAATCTTTTCTTTCGGTTGGTTTTATAATAACTTTTTTCCCATCCAATCTCATACCCTATCCTCCTAAATAGTACCATTAAGTTAAAATTTTAAGATTATGTATTAATTAGATCTCATTAGATATTCTATTCTACAATTTTTTGCTCAAATAATACAAATTTCTTATCTCTACCGAAGTTTAATAAAATTCCTAATAATAAAAGTGATATTAAATATAGGCTAAGTTTTTTAAACATTTTACCATCCCCTTTGATTTTTGCTTAACATAAGTATAATTGAAAAGTGAACTTCTATGCAAGTTTTAGTAATATATCTTCCATTATTTTTTAAATAGAATGTATGGTATTTTAAAAAAGGATTTTAGATAATATAAAAATTTCAAATAAGTTTATATTAATATTAGAGGAAATGAATTCCCTATATTTAAATATATATTAGTTGATTAAAATTTGAGAGGGGAATTTAATTGAAAAAATTAAATAGTTCTTTTATATATTTATTACTAATACTTTTAATATCCACATTAACTATTAGTGCTGCTCCACCGGGCATGAAAGATGTTACATTTAAATATGAACCTCAAATAGAGGAAGTAATGTCAGTTTATTTGGCTGGATCATTTAATAATTGGGCAACAAAAAAGTTAGAAATGAAAGATGATAATGAAGATGGAGTCTATGATATAACAATTTCTTTAAAACCGGGAACTTATGAATACAAATTTGTGGTTAATGGTTCAATGTGGAAAAAGGATCCTCATAGTGAAGATTATGCCCCAGATGGGTTTGGAGGCTTAAATTCTGTAATTAATGTGGGACAGCAGATTGAAAAAGTGGGTAAAGTAGGTGATGGTGAAATTATAAAAAGTGCTCTCTGGCACGACCAAGCTACTCCTGCCCATATCACTAAACTTGGTAATAATATAATTGAAATTAGATTTCAAACCGCTATTAATGATGTAGAGGATGTTCGTTTGAATTATTTTGATGAAGATGGTTATCAGGTTGAGTATATGAATTATTTCACTTCTGATCAGCAATTTGACTACTGGTCTAAAGAGATTGAGGTAACTGACGAAGAGTTTAGATATCGTTTTGTAGTTGATGATGCAGATACTAGATTCTGGTTTGGTAGAAATGGATTAGCCATCACAATGGCTGACTGGTTTAACTATGAAAAACAAAATTATCCAACTTTTATTGAACCGGAGTGGGTTAAAAAAGCTGTTTTTTATCAGATATTCCCAGATCGTTTCTATAATGGTAATAAAGAAAATGATCCTGAATATATTGAGACTTATAAAAATAAAACCGAAAGGTATGAAAACATTGTGCCTGGTTGGTATCAAGGGATAAAAGAGAGTGACCATCATTATATAGACTCTGATAAATTTAGTGATAGTTCGCGCGAAATTAATCCTAAATCAGGCTGGCATGTTTTATATGGTGGGGATCTACAGGGTGTGATTGAAAAAATAGATTATTTAAAAGAATTAGGAATTAATGCGGTATATTTTAATCCTCTCTTTGAAGCTACTTCTAACCACAAATATAATACGGTTGGTTATGAATTTATAGATGATAATTTTGCAGTAAAGGGAAATCAGGCTAAGTCTAATCAGCTTTTTATTAAAATGGTTAAATTTATGCATGAAAATGAAATTAAAGTTGTTCTAGATGGAGTATTTAACCATACCGGTTATGAACATTATGCTTTTCAAGACGTAATTAAAAATGGTAGAGAATCAAAATACTGGGACTGGTACTATATTAATAGTTATCCAATCGTTACTCTTTATGAACAGAGAACTGAAAACAAAGTACCTAACTATGAGTCCTGGGCTGGTTTTGGATCCTTACCAAAATTAAATGTTAATAATGAAGAAGTTAAAGAATATATATATGAAATTACAAAACAATGGATGGACCCTAATGGAGATGGTAATCCGGCAGATGGTATTGACGGTTGGCGTTTAGATGTGGCAAACGAAGTTAAGGATCGAAACCCTAATTTTTGGGACAATTGGCGGGATTATGTTAAAGAAATTAATCCTGAAGCATATATAACAGGCGAAATATGGGGAGATGCAGGTGAATATCTAAAAGGTAATGAATTTGATGGTGTAATGAACTATAGATTTAGGGATGCTGTTGTTAAACTTTTGACAGATAATTTGGAAGTTGAACAGTTCATAAGTGATATCAATAAAGTTAAGGCAGAGTATCCCGAACCCGCATATTATTCTTTACTTAATTTAATCGATAGCCATGATACTGAAAGATTTTTAAATTCAGTCGAGATGGATAAAGAGAAGTTAAAAATAGCTGCCTTTCTGCAGTTTATAATGCCGGGAGCTCCTATGATTTATTATGGTGATGAGATTGGAATAAAGGGCAGTAATGACCCTGACAATAGGAGGACAATGCTTTGGGAGGAACCTAATAATAGATATAAAATAGATAGAGAACTTTTAGATTTTTATCAAAAAATGATAAGAATCAGACATGATAATGAAATTTTAACAGATGGCAAATTAGATATAAAAGCTATTAATGATAAAAAGGGAGTAATTTTAATAACTAGGAAGCTGGAAAATGAAAGGATTATAGGTATTATCAACATTTCTGAAAATGAAAGTGAAATTAAATTGCAGTTAAATAAAGATGAGATTTTTGATTTAATAAATGAGGAAAGTTATGAGGTTGAAAATGGTGAATTGACAGTTATATTAGAGGGTAAAGGCTTTTTGTTATTTAAATAACTTAAACACTGATTTTAAATTTTTTTAAAATCATAAAGCTGGACAAACCCCTATATTATTGTTATAATATAAAAAATGAAAGTTGCCACAAGATTCCCCGATAGCTCAGTTGGTAGAGCAGATGGCTGTTAACCATCGAGCCGCAGGTTCGAGTCCTGCTCGGGGAGCCATTTTTTTGACCGCATATAGCAAAAAACTAAATAATAATTATTAATTAAAACTCATGAGGAGAGTGAATTAAATTTATGCATTTCAAAAAAGTACTATCAATAGTGATGATATTAACCTTATTAGTTGCATTTCCAGTTGCAGCACAGGATAATGGTACATCATCTAATACAAGTGAGGAAAGCAGTAGTCAGCCTGAAGTGGCTGCCGTTGTAAATGGTGAAGATATCTCCATGCAGGAACTAGATCAGTTTGCAGGAACTCAAAATCTAGTAATGACTTTATATAGACAAAATCCTGAATTTACACAGGTTCTTTTACAAACTGAAGCTGGCCAGAATGTTATTACTGAATTCCAAAAAGTGAAACTTGATCAATTAATTACTCAAAAACTTCTGGCTCAGGAAGCTAAAGAAAGAGACTTAAGTTTATCTGAAGAAGAAAAAAATGAGATCTTTAATCAGCAATTAGAAGGAATCAAACAACAGAATAACCTAGATGATGCTAAGTTAGAAGAAGCTTTACAACAACAGGGTATTGAATCTGTAGATGCTTATAGAGAAAGATTCTTCCAGGTTAACGAAGAAAGCCTTCTTATTAATAAGCTGCAAGAAAATATCCAAAGTCAAGCTGAAGTTACCGAAGAAGAAATGAAAACTTATTATGAAGAAAATAAATCGAACTTTGAAACTAAAGAACAGGTAAAAGCAAGTCATATTTTATTAGAAGAAGAAGAAACTGCTCAGGAAGTTCTTGGTATGGTAGAAAGTGGAGAAGATTTTGCTGAACTAGCTAAAGAATATTCAACTGGTCCTTCTGCTGAAAATGGTGGAGACTTAGGCTTTATCAGTAAAGATCAAAATATTGCTCAGAAATTTAAAGAAGCAGTATTTGCACTTGAAGCTGGTGAAACTAGCCAAATAGTTCAGACACAGTATGGCTATCATATTATAAAAGCTAATGAGAGAAGAGAAGCTGGCGTAAGAAGTTTTGAAGAAGTTAAAGATCAAATTAAACAACAACTTCAAAATCAAAAAGGCCAAAAGATCTGGGATGAGTTTGTAAGAAAACTTAGAGATGAAGCTCAGATTGAAAAGAAACTATAATATAGATTATAGAAATTAGATAATAATAAAAATAAGGAGGTGTCTATTATGGCACCTTCTTTTTTTTATGGGTGCAGAGATATTTTGCAGGGTAATATATATTGGTGTAGAAATTATAAATATAGGCATAACAGATTTTTATCACAAAGGGATAGTTGGTGGTATAAATGGCTGACACACAGGGTAAAATGGAAAAACTAAATTCAAAAAGATATATAATTTATTTAATAATTTTTATTGCAATTTCTATCTTAACTTTATTTTATATTTATAGATTTTTCGGCCAACCGACTAGTTTTATGGTTTTAGGAACCTTTCCTGCTAATTTATTAATTGGATTAGCTGGTTTATTGCTCATATACTTTTTATTAGATGGTTTAAGACTATATTTTATTTTAAGATCACTTGCCATTGATGTAAGTTTTGGCCATATTTTTAAAATAGTTTTTATAAATCTCTTTATATCAAATATCACGCCTTTTGCCAGTGGGGGTGGGGTGGCACAGGTATATTTTTTAACCCAAAAAGGAATTGCATTAGGAGATGCTACTGCAGCTACTACTTTAAGAACTGTACTGGCCTCTCTTTTTGTTTTTGTTAGTGCCCCTATTGTTTTATTAACTAATCAAAGTATTTTTGATAGTTTTTCTAATGCACCGGTATTTATATATCTGCTTGTATTTTTGGTACTTTATCTTGTTATTTTTTATATAGCTATTTTTAAAAATAGGTTTATTAAAAAGACTGTATTTGTTTCTATCCGTTTTTTAAAAAGGAAAAAACTGTTATCTAACCAAAGATATCATAGTTTTTTAAAGTATCTATTTAAACATATTGAGATGTTTGGTGAAAAATTGGCTCTTTTTTTAAAAGGTAAAACAAGTTATGTAATTTTATCTTTTCTATTTACTGCCTGTTTTTTACTTGCTGAATTTACGTTTGCTATTTTGTTACTAGAAGGTATGGGATATCAAATTGATTACTTTTCAGTTATCTTAATGCAGGTAGTGGTTATCTTTTTTATGTATTTTGCACCTACACCGGGAGCAACTGGAGTAGCGGAAGGTGGTTTTTCACTTCTTTTTTCTCGCATTGTAAGTGAAGGAGATATTTTCCCTTTGATTTTTTCCTGGCGTCTTTTTACAAAGTATATTGGAATTGCCATCGGGATTATAGTATTTTACGTAATGCTGCTTAAAGGAGATAAAAAAGATGGAAAATAAAGGTAAAGTATTTATTATTATCATCATCGCATCTATTATTATACTATTTACTTACCAGATCTATGCCCCTTTTTCTATTGAAGACTTTAACGCAGTTAATTTAAATAGTATAAATGAAGTAAAAAGTAATGTAGAAGGTCAACTTCTCCCACCTAATCAAAAATAAGATTAGGAAGGAGCTTGTTAAATTA
>CAZXRH010000112.1:0-7416 GCA_964642575.1 uncultured Halanaerobiales bacterium | reverse complement strand
TAAGGTCCTCTTCATCTATATCATGTCCACGAGCTTTAGCACCGATAGAAAGAAACTCTCTTACTGAAACCCCTTCAAAACGGGCCGGTTCCTGCCAGGCAAGAGTCATGCCTTTTAAGGCCCTCTCAGTTACAGATAGGTTACTTATCTCTTCACCTTTAAAATAGATTTCACCCGACTTCTGTTTGTATCCTTTCAAGCCCATTAATGTATAAGCTAAAGAAGACTTCCCACATCCATTGGGTCCAATTACTGCAAATACTTCACCCCGGTTTAAACTCAAATTTATATTACGTAAGATTCTCTCACGGTCCAGGGTTAAGTTAAGTTCTTTTATGTTTAATAGTTCCTGCATTCTTAAGTGACCTCCTTTATATGCTAAATTTAATTATATTATAAAGTGAATGAAAGTGCAATAAAATACAAAGGAGCCGGCTTTAACCGACTCCTTAGTTTTTAAATATATTTATTCAATTTCTTGTGATTTATTTTTAAACATATTTAATAGACTATCTAGCCTATAGACTTCACCTTTATTTAACTTCTTTTCACTCATCTTATTTTTAATCATCTCAATGAGTGGGTTATCATCTGCCTCATGCATAATAGATTTGTTTTTATACATTTTGTAATCTGCTTCTTCAATTACCTTTTGGAAAGGTTCTTCATAGTTTAAATCTTTAGTTGCCCTGCCTAAAGAAATAGAGATAGGTCTTTCATCCTGATGGGTCTTTTGAATTTCTTCATTAATTCGATAAAGAATTTCATCGGCCTCATCACAGTTAGTTTTGGGAAGGATGATCATAAATTCATCTCCACCCCATCTACCTAAAATATCTTCTTTTCTTAAACAGCTTTTAAGTATTTCAGCTGCTTTCTTTAAAAACTGATCACCTTCTTCATGACCGAAAATATCATTAACTAGCTTAAGTCCGTTAAGATCACCTATAATTACACTAATTGGCAGCTGTCGGTTTGTATCCAATCTTTCTATTTCTTCGTTCAGATAATGACGGTTATATAATCCGGTTAAACTGTCGTGAAATCCCAAATATCTAATTTTTTTATCCATCTCAAGCCGCTGTAAAGCAGATAAGGCATGAGCAATTAACAACTCAACTAATTCTAAATCTTCTCTCGTAAATTCATTTATCTTAGTGGAGACAGCCTGAAAAATACCCCGGTCTCCAATCGGTATTGTTAGGGCTGAATGATATTTAGAACTGGTTGGATTGGCATACTTTTCATTTTGAATATCTTTAGTCAAAAGTGACTGCTGCTCTTTATATACATAAGTAGCAATACTTTTCTCATCAATAGGAGATGAAATTGATTCTCCGTTAATGATATGACTAGAAGTTGCTTTTACTACCATCTGGTCACCTTCTACAATATCTAAGGTACATAAGTCAAAATCCAGTATGTTTTCCGCTGCTTTAACAGTAAGATCATATACTTCCTGATCTGACCGCACATTTTCCATCTTAAGGGCTGTTTGATGGAGATCTCTAATCTTCCGGCGGCTTTCCCTTAATACACAGGATAATTTCTTTTCTTCCTTATCAATTTTATTAACAACAAGCTGTTTACCAAATATTTTATCGTCTACTTTAATAGGAAAAAACTTTAACTCAACTTCCATCTGTGTACCTTTATTATCCTCTATAAACACTTCTCCCTCATAGGATTGACCAGAATCTAATTTTCCCACAATATATTGGGTCTTTTTGTCAGGTTCTTTAATCTGAACAATATCAGCAAGATTTTTATCTTGTAGTTCATTATAGTTAAAATCAAAAGTATTTAAAAACTCTTTATTATATTGGATTATCATATTCTTTTCATCAACAATTAGGATTGGTTCCCGAAAATTGTCAAACATCTTTTTATAATCCAGACCATCATTGCTATTAATAGAATCTTCATGATATTTGGTTTTTAGTTTTGAAAACAAATATGCTATAAAAAGCACTATTAAGATATTTAATAAGATGTTTTGCATTTTAGCATCCCTTTCTTCTCTGCTACTCAACTATTTCTAGTAATAACTCTGCTATTTCAGGGTCAAACTGAACCCCCTTATTGATGCTGATCTCCCTTTTGGCCTCATCTTTTTTTAATGCACTACGATAAGCACGTTCAGAACGCATTGCATCCCAAGCATCTGCTACTGCAATAATACGTGAGATTAATGGTATTTCTTCTTTTTGAAGTCCTACTGGATACCCTCTTCCATCCCATCTTTCATGGTGATATAGTACATATTGGGCTATATCTTTAAGAAATTCGGAATCCTTCAGGGCTTTAAAACAAAGTGCGGGGTGATCTTTTATTATATTATATTCCTCATTTATTAAAGGACCAGTTTTATTTAATATCTTGGCTGGGATTATTAATTTTCCCATATCATGCAGCATCCCGGTCCAGTAAGTATCATTTTTCTTTTCTTCACTTAAACCCATCTTCTCAGCGATTTGTAAACTTAACTTAGCAACATTTTCGGAATGATTATTTGTATAAAGATCATATTGGTTTAAAAAGTTGAGTAGTGAACCAACCAGTTCACGGTTAAATTCGCTATTCAACTTCTTATATCTCTCTAATTTAAAAAATGTGTTGGCCAGATTTTTAAACGAAGAGATTAATCTTTTATCATCTTCAGTAAACTCCTTTTTACTACCTTTAGCGATATCTATACAAATTCCTCCAAAAAAGTTGTTTTTTTCTTGTAAATTTACCGGTATAGACTGTTTTATAGGTAAAGAAGCCTCCTTAATTTTATTAACTATATAACTACTCATATACTCTTGATTTTTTTCTAAAATATTGTCTACAATTTTGATTTCTTGGTTAAGGTGTCTAAAAGGAGCCCCTTCAATCTCGATTTCATTTAATTTTTCAAGATTATGGCCAACAGTTTCAATATATTCTATACAGTCATTTTCATTAAAGATATATACACTACCATAATCTGCTACATCAACGATTTCCATCGCTGTATACAATAACTCAGCTAAAAAATCATTCAAATCATGTTCACTTGTCATGTGGAGTGAGCTCATTAAATCAATCAACTTTTCTATATTATTAATAAGCCTCTCATTTTCAATATTTTTATCAATTAAATCCAGGTAAGTACTCTCCAGCTGATCGCGGCTTTGTTTTAGTTGATTATAGCTTTCAGATAGTTTTTCTTCCTGTAATTTTAAAAGATTAGCTGTCTTTTTTTTCTGAGTCACATCAACCAGTGAACAAACACTTTTATCGGTTCCAGTTATCATTTTAACCTTTACATTTACATCTTTTTTTCTCTGATCACTATCAATAAAGTTAAAATCATAGTCATCTATTACATTCTTGCCTTTTCTTCTCATCCGATGTCTTTTTTGGACCACTTCTTTATCCTTTTTGCAAACAAAATCAAAAAAACTTTTTTGATCTTTAAGTTCAGTTTTTGGGGAACCAGCCATTTTTTCAAACTTTTTGTTAAGTTCAATAATAGTACCATCATTATCTAAAATGACGATTGCAGAGGCAGAATTTTGGATTATTGACTTATATTTCAATTTTAATACTTCATCTTCCCAGTTATACTTTAAGTTGTAGGTTACAATTTCTAAAAGTTTAAGACATTCTTCACTACATTCCATCCCCTGAGCATCTGCAAGGCCTAACACACCAACAACTTCATAATTACCATCTCTTACCGGAACTAAAACAGCTGATTTCTGATTATAGTTTTTTAAAAGACTAGCTAGTTGGGGAAATCTTTTTTCCTCATCCACATTACTTATATAGATGGGATTACCACCGGCAAGTTCTTTTTTCGTTTGACTAAATTGATCAATATTCGTTTTTCTTAAGTAGTCATTAATCTCATCAGACATATTCCAACCAATTACCATATCAGTTGTATTGTAATTTTCATAGTAGTTTAACAAAAAAGCTCGTTCAATATCTAAATGCTCACATAATCTTTTTAAAACTTTTTTGTATTGATTATCTTCTAGTATTTGAAATAATTCATATATTATATCAATATTATCTGATTTAACCGTCATCTTCACACCTCATTGTCTATAATAATTTTAAATTTAACAGTATAAATAACATAGTTAAATTAATTATAATATATAGAGCAGTTCAATTACAACTGTTTTTATTATCCAAAAAAGTCCAATAATCTCCAATTAACTTAAAAAACTCCCTTTTTTAAAAAAAGGGAGTAAAAAATTATTAATCTATTTTAATTACTTATATTTTTAGTGTTCTACTTCAAAGCCGGGAATTGTAAATTTATTCTCTACATAATTGAAGATTTGAGTGAAGAATACAACTATTACCAGATAAAATAGAGCAACTATTAAGTATACTTTGAAAAATTCATAATTCCGGCTCGCAAAAAACTTAGCTTGTGTCATTAACTCATGGGTTCCAATCATATAGGCTAAAGAAGTATATTTTAATAAATATATGAATTCATTGGTCCAGGATGGAACAACTCTTCTTAAAGCCTGAGGTAAGATAACATTGAAAATACCCTGCCATTTGGTCATCCCCAGTGATTGTGCTACTCTTAACTGGTTAGACTCAATGGACATGATAGAACCCCTTAGATATTCTGCTGTATAAGCAGAACAGTTAATTGTAAACCCTATAAAGGCAACCATAAATCCAGATAAATTAATTCCGTATGGTGGTAGACCAAAATATAGGATAAACAGCTGAGCTAAAAGAGGGGTACCACGAATGATCTCGATAAAAACAATTATCGGCCATTTTACATATTTGGGACCATAAGTTTTTCCTAATGCAAGGAAAATTGCAATTGTAGTCCCCGCAATTATTGATATTACTGTTAAAATAAGGGTTAACTGCACCCCTTCTATCAAATGAGGCCAGGCCCCTACAAATACTTCATACATGCTCACTATTCATCACCCTCACCATATAACTCGGTCAGCTTGAATAGGAATTCTCTAGTTCTTTCAACTTCAGGGTTGTTAAATAGCTGTTTTGGTGGTCCCTGTTCAACAATATGTCCATGCTCCATAAAGATTATCTCATCTGAAACTGTCCGTGCAAAGCCCATCTCATGAGTAACAACTAACATTGTCATACCTTCCTGGGCTAAGTTTTTCATAACACTTAACACTTCACCAATCAGTTCAGGGTCTAAAGCAGATGTAGGTTCATCAAATAATATTAGCTTAGGCTGCATAGCCAAGGCCCTTGCAATACCTACTCTCTGTTTTTGTCCACCAGAAAGCTCAGCTGGATACTGACCTGCAGCATCCTCTAAACCAACTCTTCTCAGTTCTTCCATAGCAAGTTCAGTTGCATCTTTTTTATCCATCTTTTTAACTTTAATTAAACCAACTCTTACATTACCAAGAGCTGTTAAGTGGTTAAAAAGTCCAAAATCCTGAAAGACAAAACCTATTTCTTGTCTCATTTTATTAATATTTTGAGGAGTAATTAATTCCCCATCTAAATATATTTTTCCCTGATCGGGTGGGACAAGTCTATTTACATTATTTAAAAGTGTACTTTTACCGGTACCACTTGGTCCAATAATAACTTTATTTTCTCCTTGTTTAAGTTCTAGTGATACTCCTTTTAGCACTTCATTGTCACCGAAACGTTTGTGCAGATCTTCGATTTTAAGTATAGTTCTTTTTTCTTCAGTCATCTAACCCTCTCCTCTATTCCTATACCTGGAATCTTTAGTCTGTTTTCGAAGTGACCCAAGGTTGTATTGATTGTTAGGGTCATCACTAAATAAATTGCCGCAACTGTTATATAAATCGGAAGTGGTGCATATTCAGTAGCTATAATATATCCACCCTGTCTTAAAAGCTCTATTACTCCTAAGGCATATGCTAAAGAAGTATCTTTAAGTACGATAGCTGATTCATTTGCCATTGGAGGTATAGCAATTCTGATCGACTGAGGTAATATAATATTTTTAAAGCTCTGAATTTTTGTCATTCCCATTGATAAAGCAGCTTTCATCTGAGAACCACTAATCGACTGAATAGCCCCTCTGAAGATCTGGGACTGATAGGCTGAACTTCTTATACCTATCCCCAAAACAGCGGCTGTAAAAGCAGGAAATTGAATTCCTACTCTGGGAAAACCATAAAAAATTAAAAACAATATTACTAAAAGAGGAATACTCCTCACAACTCGTTCATAGACACCGATTAACCTACGTAAATATTTAGGTCCATAAATCTGTCCAAAAGCAATAGGAATAGCTAGTACAAGTCCTAATAATAAGCTGAGTACTGTCAATTGAATTGTAACAAGAGCTCCCTCCAGAAGATTCGGGAGGGAACTCATGATAAGTTCTAAATTTCCGATAAGTCATACATCCTCTCTATAATATTTTAGTCAAATATTATTGGAAATGCTTTTCTACTAATTCGGCCATTCTACCGGATTCTCTAACTCTTCTTAAACCTTCATTGAGAGTATCAAGTAATTCAGTATTTCCATCATTTACAGCTAAGCCATAATTTTCACCTGTTACAATAACTCCAACAATCTCAACAGGTCTAGTTTGAGCATATCTTTGCGCTACAGGTTCATCTAATACAACTGAATCTACATTACCATTAACAAGGTCACTTACACAAAGAACAAAGGTATCATATCTTTTAACTTCACCAGTCAAAATACCTTGGTCTTTAAGATTTTCAGTTACCCAAAGGTCACCAGTTGTACCTGTTTGAACACTTATATCATGATCACCATATAAAACACTGATGTTCATCTCTGAATCTTCTTGTACTATAACACTCTGATTGGCTGAGTAGTAGGAATTGGTAAAGTCTACTGCCTGCTCTCTTTGTTCTGTAATGGTCATTCCGGCTGCAACGATATCAATATTGCCGGTTTTTAAAGCAGGAATCAAGGAATCAAAAGCAATATCCTGAAATTCTACTTCAAAGCCCATTTCTTCACCAATGGCTTTCATTAAATCAATGTCAAAGCCTACAATTTCTCCATCTTCTACATACTCAAAAGGTGGAAATCCTGCACTTGTACCTACGGTATAAGTCTGAGCCAAGCCAACAGCACTTAATGAAAAAATTAAAGTTAGGGTTAAAACAGTTAATAAGAGTTTTTTCAATTTAATCTCTCCTCCTTGTATTTTCTTCTCTTTATAATATTAAATCTTAACTCTTGTAAATATATATTCAATATTGTATACAATAATTCCTGCTAATTATTTAAATTTTCAGATTCGTTTGAAACTTTTTTAAACAGTTTCTGCCTGAAAAGTAAAGCCTTTTGGGTTCAAATAATCAAAGATACCAGGAGTAAACTTTTCAGCAAGCCATTCCTCTTCAGCCTCTTTTTTGATGATTACCGGTATACGGTCATGTATATTTATAAGTTCCTGTGGGG
>CAZXRH010000111.1:0-7424 GCA_964642575.1 uncultured Halanaerobiales bacterium | reverse complement strand
CTCATAACCGGTTAGTCCTAGGTTCGAATCCTAGTAGGCCCACCAAAGAAATTAACCTTGTTCCTTAATCCGAACAAGGTTTTTTTAATTTGAATATAGAATAATTAAATAACAAGAGGTGGTAAAAAGTGAGTAATTTGCAAGAAATTATTTCGTTAATGGCCCAGAAAGCACCCCATCGTGAAGCAATGGACTGGGATAATGTAGGAATTCAGATTGGAGATTATCATAGTGAAGTAAATAAAGTATTAGTAGCTTTGGATATAAATGAAGCAGTGTTAGAAGAAGCTATAGAAAAAGAAGTAGATCTTATCATCACTCATCATCCACTTCTTTTTAATGGTATTGACAGTATCCACAGCCAGACCGCAAAAGGTAGAACAATTATAAAAGCAATTAAAAATGATATTGCTGTATACTCTGCCCATACTAATATGGATATAGCTGAAGGTGGATTAAATGATTATTTAGCTAAAAAATTAGGGGTTGAAAATACTGAAATATTATCAAAAGATCATAAGCAAAAAATCTATAAGTTAGCTGTATATGTTCCAGAAGAAAATGTTGAAGTTTTAAAAGAGGCGATGTTTAAAAAAGGTGCCGGACAAATTGGTAATTACAGTAAAACCTCGTTTTCATCTAAAGGAGAAGGCACTTTTTTACCAGGTGAAAATACAAATCCACATCTTGGCAAACAGGGTGAAATAAAAAAAGTAAATGAAGTAAAGGTTGAAACCGTTGTTCCTGAAAATAAAGTTGATAATGTGGTAAAAAAGATGTTAAAAGTTCACCCCTATGAGGAAGTGGCATATGATATCTATGAGCTGCCCTTACAATCCGATTATAAAGGTATAGGCAGAATAGGGTATCTAAAGGAAGCTACTTCTTTAAAAGACTATGCAGAGTCTATTAAAGAGGCTCTAAACGTGGAGAAGTTGAAAATAAGAGGTAACTTAGAGGATTCAATTAAAAAAGTAGCTATTTGTAGTGGGGCAGGGGCCGACTTTATTAATTTAGCTAGTTCCAAAGGAGCAGACTTATATATAACTGGTGATGTAAAATATCATGAAGCCCAGCAAGCTGAAGAATTGGGATTAAATTTAGTTGATGCTGGACATTTTGAAACTGAGGTTATATTCAAAGATATGATTTATCAATATTTAAAAGAGAAAATAGAAAAGAAAAACATGGAATTAGATATTGTGATTTCGGAAGTAGTTACTAATCCATGGCAGTATATTTAGATAGATTAAAATCTTGTAAGTTATATTTGACAATGTATTTTCTCTCTGTTAAAATGAATATTGAATCATGATTCAGAAAGGATATTAAATATGGATCAAAATAAAAAAGAGCTAATTAGAAAAGCTGCAATCAAAGTTATTTCTAGAGACGGATTTTATAATACTAAAACATCAAAAATAGCAGAGGAAGCTGATGTTGCAGTAGGTACTATTTATAATTATTTTGCTTCTAAAAATGAAATATTAGAGTATATATTTGAAGTAGAGTTTGAAAAGAGGATCAATTATTTAAAAGAAATGGAAAATAAAGATTATCATATATATAAAAAACTATCTTTATTTGTAAATCACCATTTCAAAGAAGTTAGAGAAAACCTTAATACAGCCCAGATCTTGGTGAGAGAAAAGGAGTTTCCAAAAGATAGTGAGTTTTCATCTATTTTAAATTACTTAAATGAGCTACCTTCTTTATTAGAACGAATGCTAGATAAGGCTGTTCAAAAAGGTGAAATAGAATGTGAAAACACAGCAGTAACAGCCAGTTTTATCTTTGGAGGCTTACAAGGTATTGTAGAAAAAGCTTTGCGTACTAATAATCTCAAAGTTTTAGATGATGCAGAACAGATTGTATCATCATTATTCAAAAACGGGCTGTAATTTTTTTATAAAAAAATGAATGAGTGCTCATTCAATATACTTAATCTAATGATAAGGAGCAATAATTTATGTTGAAAATTAATGAATTTGTTTTAAAAAAACCTTTGATTACCTTGTTAATCTTATTTTCTATTACTGCTTTCTTTGCTTATCAGATCTATGACAAAGCAAGAATTGAAACTAATTTAGAAGAATATATGCCGGAATCTCATCCTGCATTTATAAAAAGTGATAAATATGAAGATATATTTGGCATTAAAGACTCAATAGTAATTGCTATAGAAAATGATAATAGTATCTATAACGAAGCAACTTTAAAACAAATTAAAGAATTAGAAGAACAATTAGCTAATTTAGAAGAAATAGATGAGGATGAGATAAAAAGTATTGCTAATGCAGACAATATTGAAGGATCTGAAATGGGATTAGAGATTAGTCCTTTTTTTACTGATATTCCTAAGCAAGAACAAGATTTTAAAAGATTAAAAAAACAAGTCCAAAACAACAAAATGGTTGCAGGTCGTTTGGTATCTAAAAATAACAAGGTAGCATTAATAAGAGCAGAACTAGTTGAGGATGGAGCAGATCGTATCAAACTATATGAAAAGATTAAACACTTAGTTGATAATATAGAAGGGCCGGGAACAATATATATAGCAGGACAACCGATTGTTGAGGGTACTTTAGCAACTTTAATGCCTGAAGATATGAAAACAATGATCCCCTTAGTAATTTTAATAATTGCACTAGTTTTATTATTTACTTTCAAAAGTTTCAAGAGCACTCTGTTAACTTTAGGTGTAGTTTTATTTAGTACGATTTGGGCATTTGGTTTGATGTCATTTTTTGAAATTCCCATTTATGCTGTTTCAACTATGATTCCTGTGATGTTAATTGCATTGGGTGTTGCAGATGGGATTCACTTACTAACCCACTTAAAAGATAATTTGAAACATAACCTAAATACTACAAAGAATGAAGCTATAACAGATATGATTAGCAATATGTGGAAACCAGTTGTCATGACCTCTATTACAACTGCTGTTGGGTTTATCTCACTTTTAACTTCTGAAGTTTATCCTGTAAAGTATTTTGGTCTATTTACTGCTTTTGGTGTGCTGGCTGCAATGATATTTTCATTAATATTCATTCCGGCAGGTTTAAAAATTTTTAATTTACCAAAAGTTAATAACAAAGAAAAAAAGAATTATTTAGAGCCAGATAATTCTTTATCATCCTTTGCCGATTGGGTAATAAGCCATAAGAAAAAGATAATAATAATATCTTTAATAATCTTTATAGCAGGCATAATTGGAGCACAAAATCTTTGGATAAATTCTAGTTTTTTAAGTAAATTTGAAGAAGACGAAGAAATAAAGATTGCTAATAACTTTATAAACGAACATTTTGGAGGCACAACCAATCTAAATGTGATTATCAAATCAGATAATAATGATGCTCTCAAAAATCCCACTTATTTAGAAGATATCTGGCAGCTGCAAAAAGAATTAGAAAACATGCCAGAAGTTGGAGATAGCTTAGCCTTGACCGACTTTTTAAGAAGGATTAATAAAGTTATGAATGAAGACCAAAAGGAGTATAATAGAGTACCAAAATCAAGAGAATTAATTGCTCAATATCTTTTATTGTATTCAATGTCTGGTGATCCCGATGATCTTAATAAAGTAGTGGACTATGACTATAGAAGAGCAAATTTGCAGGTGAATTTAAAAAATGATGATGCCCGGTTAATATCAGCAGTCATTGATAAAATAGAAAGTTATCAAAGAACTTCCAGTTTATCTGAACTTGAAATAGATTATGCAGGTTCTGCTTATACTAATCGAGTATTTGCCAGACTTATCTTAGAAGGACAGATAAAAAGTTTAGTACTATCCATAATTATAGTTATTATCTTACTTGCTTTACTTTTCAAAAGTTTTACTGCAGGAATGTTTGGAAGTTTACCTATTATAATAACAGCAGCAGTTAATTTTGGAATAATGGGTTATCTTAATATTGCTTTAAATACTACGACTGCTTTAATTTCAAGTATTGCGGTGGGAATGGGTATCGACTATTCAATTCATTTACTTTCTAAGTATAAAAAATATGGTGTAAAAAATTCTGACCCTCAAATTGCTGCTCAAAATACTATGAAAAGTTCAGGTAAAGCAATAATTTTCAATGCACTTGTTGTAATTACAGGATTTTTAGTACTACATTTTTCAAGTTTTCCACCTAATAGGGAATTAGGTTATTTAGTTTCACTATCTCTTTTTAATAGTTTTGTATTAACATTGACTCTTGTAGTAGCTTTAATAGACAGGTATAAACCAAAGTTTATTTTCAAGGATTAATAATTTATTGATAAAACCGGGAGGTAAATAATAATGAGAAAAAAACAATCATTAGTAATTCTGTTAGTCTTATTTGTATTCGTTTTTAGTTTTTCAATTTTTGTCAGTGCAGACGAATTTACAGGAAAAGAAATAATGGAAAAAGTTTATAATAGAAATACAGGTCAAAGTCGCAGGGCGAACTTAGAAATGATTTTGATAAATAATAGAGGTGATGAAAGAATAAGAAAGTTAAAACAATACCAGCGTGATTTTGGTAATGTGGAAAAAAAGATTATGTTTTTTATTTCGCCCCAGGATGTACGAGGAACTTCTTTTATGAATTGGACTTATCAGGATAATAGAGGAGACAGTCAGTGGATTTATCTACCTGCCTTAGGGAAAATCAAAAGAATTTCAGCGGAAAATAAAAGTGATAACTTCATGGGTTCGGATTTTACCTATGATGATTTAGGAGAAAGAAATATAGATGAAGATAATCATAGCTTAATTAAAACTGAAGAGGTAAGGGGAGAAGACTGCTATGTAGTAAAAAATATTCCCAAAGAACAAGATTATATGTATTCTAAAACAATTACTTGGGTAAGTAAAGATAATTTGATTGGCCTCAAAAAAGAATTTTATGATCAAGAAGGTAATTTATTAAAAGTATTAACAGTCAGAGAATATCAAGTTATTAATGGTATTGTTACTATTACTCATAGTGAGATGGAAAATGTACAAAAAGATCACAAAACAATTTTAAAACTGGATGAAGTAAATTACAATACCGAAATACCCGAAAATAGATTTACAGAACGCAGTATGAAAATAGGAATTTAAGTTTCCAAACTTATCAGGAGGTGAAGCAAATGCAATTAATTAAAAATAAATATATTATGGCAGTTTTGACAATGATGTTAATCTTTTTCGGATTTTTTTTCATTAACAGTGCTGAGGCAGCTTATGTATCAAATAATTTAAAGGGTAGATATGTGTATGATTTCGAAAATGGAGAAACTTATAATTCTAAGTTAATATATGAATTGAATTATGAAAAAACATTAAATACCAAAAATATTTTCGGAAAAATAATAGCCAACCCATTATTTGAATATAATTTAGAAAACAAAACAGAAGATATTAAATTAAATGAAGCATATGTGGATATATATTTTGATAATTTTGATTTAAGAATTGGAAAACAAAAAATGACTTGGGGTAAAAGTGATGGTTTAGTAGTTACAAATATTGTGAATCCAAGAGATTATAATGTTTACCCTGTTTTAGAGTATGAAGACCAGTTTCAAAGTGTTAATGCTATTAAAGCCAATTTTTACCCTAACAATAATACCTTAGATATAGTATGGATCCCAGAATTTAGATCCGCAAAATTAAATAGAGATGTTTTGTTAAAGAATATACCCCAAGATTTCAACAGAGATAGCAGTGAAAAAGAAGTTGAAGAAAAATTTGAAAATAGTGAACTTTTCATAAGATATTCTTCTCTTGGACAAAAATATGATTATGAGATCATGGCTGGTTATAGTTGGGATGATCAACCTACTCTTCATAAAGACTTTCAAAGGAAAGTAGTTATTCCACAACACCATCGCTTATATACTCTTGGTGGCAGTATTAGCACGATGAAGGGTCCGATGGTCTTAAGAGGAGATGCTGCCTATATTAGCGGAAAACATTTTAATCTTATTAACCCCTTAGAGAATCTAATGGATTACCCTGAGGGAGTAGTTGAAAAAGATGAAATTAAATGGCTATTAGGTTTGGATTATAACTATGAAGATTACCTATTTAGTTTTCAGTTTATGCAGAAAAAAATATTAGATTATGGAAAAGATTTAATACAAGATGAACATCAAAATACCATAACTTTACTTATCAAAAGAGATATTTTAAGAACTCGATTAAATACAGAAATAAACTTCCATTATAATGTTAATGAGGAAGTCTTAATGTCAAAACCTGCATTAAGTTATGATTATAATAGTTCAATAAACTTTAAATTAGGAGCTAATTTAAATTTAGCAGGAGATACATTTAGAACAGACGTAGTTTATCTTCAAACAGAATATCTGTTTTAAAATACATTATATCAAATCATAGGCAACTTAATTGTTGCCTATGTTTTATTTTTTATAATCAATTATATGAGGGGGGATTGTAATTAAATTTACTAAGAATAAATCATATTTAAGAAATGTTGTTCAGACCATATTCTTGATTATATTTTTACTTTTGATAGCTAGAGGAAAAAGTCAGTTATGGATCATAATTTTTGGGATGGGTTTATTGATTTCACTAATTGGGGGAAGATTCTATTGTGGTTGGATTTGTCCAATCAACACTTTTATAAAAATTAAAAATTGGTTTTATAAAAAATTGGGGATAGATACTATGGAAACTCCATCTATATTTAAAAAATTTAAAATAAGATGGATATTATTATTTATAATGATAGGTTCAATGATTATAATCAGAAGAAACAACATAAAGCTTAACATAATCTTATATATCTTAGGTTTTGCCTTGTTAATATCTTTGTTTTTTGAAGAAGAACTCTGGCATAAGTATCTATGTCCTTATGGAGCTTTGTTGAGCCTATCTAATAAGGCCAATAACCAAAATTTAGTTATCGATAAGAATCTTTGTAAAAGTTGTGGATTATGTGCTGAAAGTTGTCCCAATAATATTATTTCAATAACTAAGGAAAAACAAACTATTAGCAGCAGTGAATGTTTATATTGTTTTAAATGTCAGGAGATTTGTGAATTTAAAGCAATTTCTTATCAAGAAAAATAATATTTGTAGTATATATATAGCATATATTGGGATTAAAAATTTTGTTTCTAATATTTCAGGGGTTTGCAGCATATGGAGAATTCTAATAAAACAAGATTATTTTACCGCAGTAACAGGGCTTGACTAAACTAAAAATGATTGCTATACTGTTAATGCCATAGTTGAATAAGAGCAGCACAGATAATCGCGTCAGAGTTTTCTCTGACGAGGAAAGTCCGGGCTTCATAGGGTAGGATGCTGGGTAATCCCCAGTGGAGGCAACTCCCAGGAAAGTGCCACAGAAAATACACCGCCAGCTGTTTATACAGCTGGTAAGGGTGAAAAGGTGAGGTAAGGGCTCACCAATATTCAGGTGACTGGATAG
>CAZXRH010000110.1:0-7476 GCA_964642575.1 uncultured Halanaerobiales bacterium | reverse complement strand
AGGACCATAAGGAACATAATCTAAAAGACTTTGGGCTGTACTTCTAATTACAGCAATAATATCTGCTCCTTGACGGGCAGCTGCTTTAGCCTGTTTAACATCTTCATAAATATTACCTGTAGCTACAATTACATAAAGCCAGGGTTGAGGACCAGGTGGATATTTGTCCATCATATCATTTCTAATATCAACATTTTCCTTAATTTGAGCTGCTTTTTTTTCAGCTAGCTCTGTTATGTATTTTTTTACCTTATCATCATTTTCCTGTGGTAGATCCAATAGATCTACTTCATCATCTGCCACTGCTTGAGCTAATTTTTGCACTCCCAGGCCAGTATTTATTAATCCATTAGCAAACCAGTAGGAAATACCCCTGTTTAATTTATCATTTTCATGAACTTTTTCTACAACAACATTTGGTAAAGGTATTCCGTGATCATCTACACCATCGACTCCCAGCAGCCTTAAAACGGTCCTTTCTACTGAGGTAGTAGTATTTTGAGCTATCTTGTTTTCAATATCATCTGCAATCTCCGCTGTGTATGTTCTGCATAAATCAATTAACTTTTGATCTAAATCTAATTTTTCTGCCAAGGTATTCCTCCTTTCAATATTCACGGGACTTAACATTAAAGACCGGAATATCAAAATGTCTTTTTATGTTATCTAAAAATTCATCATCATCTAAACTTTTCCCCTCGGGATTATAGGGGTTAATGGTTAATGCAATCAAATTTAAGGGATATAGTACTTTTAAACTGATATTGTTTTTAACAAGTCTCGCATATTCCATTTTATCAATAAATAATTTTGTTGCATCTGGGATTATGACCGTTAAATCATTTAAGTTTAAGTCAATGATCCGGCGGCTGATCGTATTAGTAAAGGCACCATTGACAAATATGTACTTAACTCCTTTTTCACTTTGAGCTAAGTAATCCTTTATTTCATTTAAAAGCAATAAGGATGTTGGGGTTTTAAAACGCACTATTTCATCTTCGGCGGTCCAAAGGATACTTTCTTTATCCTGTTCAAATTTTTGGATAAAGATAAGATCATCCTGATTATTGAGAGTAGGCATATTTAGTTTTTGAACCTCATATTTGGTCTTCGCCATTACATCATCTAAGTCTTTACCAATTACAGCTCCAGTTGCTAAAACAACCGCTCCACTAATCCTAGGTAAAGCTGAACTCCTTCGATCTAAAGCTCCATCTATTAATAGATAATCAACCCGGTTTATTAACTGATCTTTAATATACATGAGCTGACTTAAGCGGTTAATGCCTACTAGCTGCACTTCCCCTTCTCCCTGAGCCTGATAAAGGTTAACTTGACCCATTGTTGAGGAAATATCTGTTTCAGCAATCTTTTTGAAATGTAAATCACTGCCTTTTAAAGCTCTACTGGCAGTTACAAAAAAACTGCCTGGATAAACTTTCACCGGAGGCTTCTCTTTGCCTGTAATTAAATCAACACTTTCTCCATCACGACCATAAGATAAAAGCCCCAGTTTATATCCCTTCAGATAAAGTTCCTCTATTAGCTGGTTTAGGGTAACAGTTTTACCAGTATTTTTGGCCATCCCAATTATTGAAATTGTTTTGATATTTTTATTAACTATTAAGCTGCTTAGCTTATCTGCCATTCTTTATGCCCCTTTTTTAAAAAAATGCAATTATTATGCCATATAGTTACAGACTTAAAATAAATGGAACTAAAACTGGTACTAAAGTAGATAATACGACCCCACTAATAAAAGCCGGAATTGCTGTCTCTTCTCCGGCTACTTTTTTAATAATGGGTAAGGTTACATCCATGGTAGTTGCACCACCTGGTCCAATTGAAGGAATCTTTCCGATATATCTTACAATAAAGGGAAGTGAGATGATGGTCATTAATTCTCTAAATACATTGGTTAAAAAAGCAATAGAACCCAGTTCTACACTATGAATCTTTGTAATCAAAACAGCTGAAAGACTGTACCAACCAAAACCAGCTCCTACTGCCAGGGCATCCTGAGCTACCATATTTAAAATAAAGGAGGCCAGATATACACCAATGAGAGTCCCAAAAACAATTAAAATAGGAATTAAGATGATTTTAAACCCTAATACTTTAAGCTCGCGAAAAGCCTTTTTATTTAAACCAATATCTACACCTACCCCAAATAAAAGGGCTGCTAGGGCATAAGTTGTAATAACTTCAATAATGGGTAGATAATTATCTTTTAAAATTGTCAGTCCCAGGATAATACCGATGATAATAGATAATACTATGATTATGGTTAACCGATGGTCAGATTCATTTTCCTCAACCGGAGCAGCTGCTTTTTCTTTTTCATAGTTGCTTTTTAAATATACAGCAAATAATTTTAATAAAGCTACACTACCGATGATGCTAAATAAAGCAAGGGTAAAGGCTTTAAAACCGATAACCCCTAGTTGATTGATAATCTTATCATCCACCCCAATCCGGGCTCCCATAGAACCGATTAAAATAATTAAGCCCAGTTCGGTTATATAACCAGAAAATCTATAAAATACCTGTGGCAGGGGTTCAAAATATCCAATAAAAAAGCCTGCAATTAAAAATACTAAAATTAATGTAATATCCATATCCTCACTCCTAGTTATCCTTTTAGATTATACTTTTTTAATTTATACTGCAGTGACTGTCTTGAAATATCAAGGCGGCGGGCAGCCGCACTGATATTATTGTTAGTTTTATCAAGTGCTGTTTTTATTAAGTTCAACTCAATCTCTTCTAAGTAATCATCTAAAGAAGGTAAACCACCCTCACTTTTGATTTCATGTTTTACATAATTATTTTGGCCATTACTTACATTCCTATTTTGATCCAGCCTTTCTATAATATAGCCTGGTAGATCATTCACCTCGATCTGATCACCGAACTGTTTTACATTATAGGCACTTTCTATTACATGTTTAAGTTCTCTTACATTACCGGGCCAGTTATAACTTTTAAAAATCTTTATTAATTTTTTTGAGAGGCCGGTAATTTCTTTATCAAATTTTTGATTGTAATGATTTATAAAATTTTCAGTTAAAAGCATGATATCACCTTTGCGTTCTCTTAAAGGTGGTAGGTAAATATATACAACACTCAAGCGATAATAAAGATCTTCTCTTAATCTGTTTTCTTCAAAGGCTCGGTCCGGGTGCATGTTCATTGTAGTTATAATCCTAACATCTACCTTTTTTTCTTTTTGGCCTCCAATCCGGCGAATTCTACCATCCTGTAAAACCCTAAGCAGTTTTGCCTGGAGTGAAAGATCCATCGAATTTATCTCATCTAATAAGATGGTTCCCCCATCTGCCATTTCAAAAAGGCCGGGCTTACTTTTAGCTCCTGTAAAACTGCCTTTTTCAGTTCCAAAAAGTAATGCTTCTAAAAGATCTTTAGGTAAAGCAGCACAGTTTTGTGCAATAAATTCCTTATTTTTACGTCGGCTGGCATTGTGAATACTTTGAGCAAATAGCTCTTTACCGGTACCAGTTTCCCCATAAATAAGGACTGATGAATTACTGCGGGCACTTTTCATTGCATCACTAACTGAGCTATTAAATTTAGGATTTTGTCCAATAATGTCAGCAAATTCATAACTGGTATTATTATCTATATCTTTCTTTTTAACCGGATCATCATTGTCTTTTAGTTTATTACGTAAATTTGTAATATCATCAACTAATTCTTCGGTTTGAGTAATATCTTTTGATATTTCTACTGCTCCTTTGGTCTCATCTTCAAAGATAATGGGAAAGGTGTGGTTGATAGTTGTAATTTTATTCCCACGGTAATTGATAAATGTCTGTTTATGGTTTAAATATTTTTCTTCATTTTTAAGGGTTTTCATTAAAGTTGATGTTTCTAAAGTTAAAGAGGGAAATACTTCAAACAAATTTTTACCAATAACTTCCTCTGGTTTTAGACCATCAATTTCTGAAGCCATTTTGTTATATAAAATTGTAGTTCCCTTATTGTCTACTACATGAATTCCTTCATTAAGATTATTTAACATTTTACATAGACTTTTACTATTGAGATTTTTCTCTGATTTAATCCATTTTGTATTCATAAATATCCTCCTGAATAATTTTTCGCTTAACTTAACTATTCTACTTTTATGAAGTTAGACCTGCTTAATTATGCAAGTTTTTTTGCACAAAGGAAAAATTTCTTGCGCAAAAAAGGAATAAATCACCCAGATGTGGAAAGTATTATATTGAGGTGAGAAAATGTCAAACACAAAACTTTTTATTAATGGAAACCTGATTAACCATAAAACTAAAGATGCATTTTTAACTGAAAATGGAATTATTACCAAAACCGGTAAAGCAAGTGATTTATTAACTGAATATGAACATACAGCTGAAGTAATAGATTTAAATAACCAGTTTATTACACCCGCTTTTAATGACGGGCACCTTCATTATTTTTATTACTCCCTACTTAAAGAAAGTATTGATCTTAAAAACTGTAATAGTTTAGAAGAAGTATATAATAAAATAAAAAGCCAGGCTGCTAAATCTGATGAACATAACTGGATTACAGTTATCAACTGGGATGAAGAACAGTTTGGTGGGGTCAATAAATTAGATCGTTATGTATTAGACAGACTATCTAAAAATATACCAATTTTAGTTAAACGCAGATGCTTACATCTTGCTTTTGTCAACTCCAGGGCTCTTGAAATTGCTAATATTGATAAGGATACCCCTGATCCAGCCGGAGGCAAGATTGTCAGAGACCAAGAAGGTTATCCAACCGGTGAACTTCAGGATGAATCAATCGGTATTATTGATGATATTGTTTTAGAAAAACAACGCACGAGGTTTAAAGAAATTTTAAAAAATTCTGCTAAAGATTTTTTAAAAAACGGTATCACCTCTATTCATACTGATGACCTTGGCCATAAAAAATATCGGGAAGATATCTTTCAAAGCTATTATGAATTAGCAAGTGATAAAGAACTTCCCTTAGATATCACTCTCCAGATGAGAGTTACTGAACAAGATGATTTTGATTACTATCAAAAAATTAGAGAGCAAACTAAAGAACTGACTAGTTTAAAAACAGGGCCTGTTAAATTCATGTTTGATGGCTCTTTGGGAGGGCGTACAGCAGCCCTTAGAAAACACTATACAGATGATACCACTACTAAGGGAGAATTATTATTTGAAAAAGACCACCTGGAAGAATTAATCGATACAGCGTATCAGCTAGATTTTCAACCCGCTGTTCATGCAATTGGTATCAAGGCTGTTGAAATTGTAAGTAAGATCTATGAAAAGATGAATAAAAAATATCCTGATAAGAACTTACGCCCGATCATTGTCCATGCTTCAATGCTCGATGATAAGCTAATTGAAAGGGTCCAAAAGAATAATATCGTGCTTTCAATTCAACCTACTTTCATAAGTTCGGACTATAAGATGGCAGATAAAAGATTAGGAAAAAGAAGGTCTAAATCTTTATATCGAATGAGGAGCTTACTTGAAAAAGGGATAACTCTAGCCGGTAGCTCAGATGCCCCGGTAGAAGACATAGATCCTTTGTTTGGAATTTATGCTGCAGTCAAGAGAAAACAACCAAACCAACCTCACGAAAAAAGCTGGCATCCCAATGAAATTATAGATATAAATAAAGCCCTGCAGTTATATACCACAGGGCCTGCTTATCAAAACTTTAAAGAAAATCTAAAAGGTAAGCTAAAAGAAGGCTATAAAGCTGACTTTATTACCTTTAATAAAAATCCCTTAAATATTAAGTCAGAAGAAATTGTAAATCTTAAAGTAAGAGAAGTCTATCGTAATTCAAATTTAGTTTATACAAACTAAGGAGTATTGATATACTTTTTAACAACATACTCTGAAGTCATTGCTTTAAGCATCGCACCATAATTTAATTTAAACTCAATCTCACTACCAATTTGTAAGTCTTTTTGGGAGTCAGTAACATCACATAATAAGTGATCACTACTGGCTCCTATTATTTCAATACCCTCAATTAAAGGAGTCATTCCTTCCACCTTTACATCCTGTCTACCAACGGCCAGAATAGCTCTTTTTCTAATACCTTTATCTTTAAATTTAGGTTTGTTACCAAAGGCATCATGGCCTATCTTACCACTTGGTACAGATGGTTTATCCTTTAATTCAATTATTTCAGCCGAAAGGGTAATATTATTACTGTTTAAAAAATGTATTTCTCGTTGATGAGTAATATCAGTTCCCTGAATTAGACCTTCTCCTACCCTTAAATTATTAACCCCTTCAGGAAGTTCATCACGATCAAAAAGTATGGTGGTTGCTGTATTACCACCAGAAACAATCTGGAGTTTGTAACCATATTTTTCTTTAACCTGTTCTTTTAAATCAAGCAGTATTTTTGTGTTATCACGAGTAGGTAAAACCCCACCATAACAACCAACATTGGTTCCAATGCCCACTATATTAATTCCATCAATATCTAAAGCCTTTTCCATAAAGCCCATGAAATCTTTGACAAGGACTCCTTCTCTAAGATCTCCTACATCAACCATAATAATCACTTTATGTTCTTTATCTTTTTTTTGGGCCGCTCGTCCAATACTTTCTAAAGTAGTTAGCTCTGAATTCAAGCTAATATCAACATACTTAATCAATTCTTTTATCTCTGAAAGACGTGGAAGTCTTAAAAGGACCATCTCATTTTCAAAACCGGCTTCTCTCATCTTAATGATGTTTTTCATGCGGGAATCGCCCAAGGTGGAGATACCGCCTTTTACTACAGAATTTATAATTCTCAAGTCACCGGCACTACCCTTCACTACACCGGTTACATTTATACCTCTTTTTTCACAAGTGTCTGATAATATACGAGCATTTTCTTTTATATTAACTAAATTGATATTGACGCGTGGAGTTTTATTCATATAAATCACTTCCCAAATTATGGATTTGTTTTTCAACAATACTAATTATATTACATAATATAAATATCTGCAACATTTAGTCAACTGGAATGATTATTGCATATTTAATATGGTGGTATTAATTAATTATTGTTTGACGGGAGGTAAACAATGCGCAATTATAAAAAGTACGACTTATGGAAAGATGTAAGTGAAGATAAGTGGAATGACTGGCACTGGCAGGTAAAAAACCGAATAACTGATGTAGAAACCTTACAACAAGTAATTGATATAAATGAGGATGAAAAAGAAGAAATAAAATCCTCTCTCAATACACTCCGGATGGCGATAACCCCATATTATGCAACCCTGATGGATTATAGTGACCGGGACTGTCCTATCCGCAAACAGGCGGTTCCCACCTCAAAAGAGCTTAATCTGGGTAAAGCAGATATGGAAGATCCCCTCCATGAAGATGTGGATTCACCGGTTCCCAATCTAACTCATAGATATCCAGTCCGGGTCTTACTCCTCATTACTGACCAATGCTCAATGTATTG
>CAZXRH010000109.1:2504-7855 GCA_964642575.1 uncultured Halanaerobiales bacterium | reverse complement strand
AATAAAGGACCGCCCTGCGTTCTCTTAGTATCCATTTTCATTTTTTGACACTCCATATATAATTATTTGATTTAGATAATAACTACTATCTTTATAGATTTTAATTATGTACACATATAAAAAAATTCTATGACAAAAAAACGCCATAGAAGAAATACATATGGAGGCCTGGCGATCTATTAAAATAGACCCATAGCTTTGCGTCCTTTCCTCACGAAAAGTTTGCCTTTTTCATCTGCTAATTTTTAATTTTGAATTTATCTACTGGTATATTAACATAATCTGTAAATAGGGTCAACCTTTTTTTCATGAAAATATAAAAATTTTCATTATGCTACCTAATACTTAAATTTTAAAGTTACTTATTAGCAAAAGCTAATATTGCCCCTAAAGCCATAGATAAGAAGGCTGCTGTAATTATCCTATAAGTCTCGGGTAGTAAAAATACAATAGTGTGTGCAGGTATCCAGAAAAAAGGAATTGTTTTTAGGACGACAAATGAAACAAAATGACTCCATTTTATTTCATCAACTACTTTCCTTAAATTCACCTGATCTACCATTTCATCAAAAGATAAGTCGATATATGTATCGGTAATAGAATGAAATGCCATCATAGTTGGTGCAAAGATCATATTCATTAATAGGCTGGTAAAAAAAGCTAAAGTAAAACCTGAACTTGGCCCCGGTAACTTACCAATTGATAGAAGTTTTGCAACACCAGAATTAAATAAATCAAATACTAAGACAATTACTACACCTAGAAATCCCCAAATAATTATTCTATATACTAAACCCACCGGTGCCTTCCAGCTTTTATTTACTATCCTTAAGGTTAAAAATTCACCCATAGTAGCTAAAATAGCAAATTTTAAAAATCCCATTAAATAAGGGTGGGCCTTGGTTGCACTCTTAAATAATTCTCTACTCTCAGGAATTACTAGAAAAAGAATTACTGCTGTTAATAATGAAAACCATGTAATAGTTCCTTTTTTCAATATTTTATGCCTCCAAATTTTATAAAATTACTTAAAAAATATTAAAAGAACTTCACTCAACTTTATATATATACTAAAACTTAGTATAACATAATCAACTTATAACTCAAAATTTACTTCAAGATAAATTTCAATATCTAATTTTTTGATATGAAGTTCTTAGTAAATTAAAGCTGACTTATGAATTTATTAGTATATTCTTCAAGTTGCTGTAGGCCAGGACTTTCTATGGGAAAATGACCAGCATTATCTAACATTTTTAATTCTTTGGGACAACTTAACTGATCAAAGAATATTTTACTAATATTTAAGTCAGTCCATTTATCTTCAGCTGGATGAGCTAATAACAATGGGCATTGATTAAATTCATCAGGTTCTATAGCAGGATTATAATTTATAAAGCTATTAATATATCGAACACTCATACTGTTACCAGCACCTGTCTTATCATTTAATAATATTTTTAACACTTTATCATGGTTCACTATTTCTTTCATGTTAGCAATAAACTTCATTGGCAATTGGATGTTCCCATTGATTTTGTCTAATAGATCAATAAATGTAGTACCAATTCTACTTACTAATTTATTAAATGCTAAAGAATCACGAACTACCTGTTGCCTCTGATCCATCAAATTTGTAGCTATAAGCCCAGACACTTTATTATTTAAACAAGCTGTATGATAAGTTAGCATACCACCAATACTAAAACCCATAAGTATAATTGGAATGGGGTCTTTTTTATATTCTTTATCTATTAAATCATCAACTAAATTAACCCACATCTGATAATCTATAATACCATCATTAATTTTAGAAAGGCCATAGCCCGGCAGATCTGGTGCAACAACTTCGTAGCCTTCTTTAAGTAAAGGAATGCCCATAAAAGATAAGAGCCTTCCATTCCCACCTCCTCCATGTAATAAGATAACTTTTTTATCAGCAGAAGGATTTACATACCGGTCTAAATGGATTTGATTTCCGTTCCAATTCCAAGCCTCTTCAATAGGATAAAATTCTTCGGTTATTCTGTTATGTTCTGGTAAAAATTTTTGTATCTTTTTCCAGGTTATTTTATTTTCATATTTTTCCATAAAAAGTCACCTCTAGATTATTTTTTTACTTACTAAAGAACTATTAGAAAAATCTAATTAAATCCTCATTTTCATACTTATCGATATGAGATCTTAATTTTTCAACTTCAAATGGCTCTCCGTGAGCCGGATATATCTTTTGCGCCCGACTGTCTATTATCTTTTGCCAACTTTTATAAAGTTGTTCAAGATCAGTTACAAAAGGTGGACAGTATTTTGTGTCCAACCAACTCGGTAAGTTAGCAGCCAAATCACCACAAAACAAACTACCATCAGTCATTAATAATGATATAGAATCTATGGTATGACCAGGTGTAAATAAGATATTTCCTTTAATCCCAATTCTTTTTAATATATCATTATTATCTTTATTAACTAAAACATCTTTTCCTCTTAACTTTAAGGGCGGGAAGTTAAGGTTAAATAAATTGGGTATAAACCATTGGCCAAATTTAAATACAAAATACATCTTTCTATTAATAATTCCGCCCCCATTTGTTTTATCATTTTCACCTTTACTTAATAATTTTTCTGCATTTTCATGAACTATAATTTTTAGTTCACAATCATCTAGTAATTCTTTTACAAACCCTGAGTGGTCATCATGATGATGGGTTAATAAAAGATAATTAATTTCTTTTAATTTTATATCATTATCGGTAATCTCTTTTAAAAACCCATTGTAATTTGCTTCATAACCGGTATCAATTAATAGATATCCATTATCTGCTTTTATGAGATAGGAGTTCGTTTTACCTGATTTTAATTTGATAAATATATTGCTCATCTTCTCCTCCTTTATCGTAGACAATTGTAATAAAAAACAGTGTTCACTTTTTGATAAAAAAATATTCTTTCCATCATATTTCTTTTTTCCAATCAACCAATTTGTTCCAGCCTCCAAATATATAGATCGTCATATCATTAACCAAGCTTTCCAGCTCTTTTCCCTTGATATCATATTGCACTACTTCTTCAATAAGATTATACCAAAGACCGGCAATATTTCTTATTACATGTTCATTGACTTCTATTGGTTCCCCAGTAGCTTCAATATAATCAAACCAGAAATTAGCATACCAGTCTAAAATATCTTGTTTATATGATTCCAGAGATGAACCAGCAGTTTTAAATAATAATAATTCTAATAACTCTCTATTATCATCTATAAAGTTAGCAGCAGCCATAATAAGTTGTTGATGGCCTTTCAGATCATTTACTTTTATTTCCCCAGTGTTAAAATCAAAATTATTCAAATAGGATTTTCCCCATTCAATCTTGCTTAGTAAGGGCTTAAGGACTGTTTTTAAAATTTCGTCTTTACTATCAAAATAATTATAGATATTACTTACAGATACTCCAGCTTCTTTTGCAATCTTTCTGGTAGATGTATTGTGATAACCTTTATCGATAAATTCATTTTTAGCGGCTTTTAATATATCATTTCTTACTTCTTCTTTTTTATACTGCATAATATCTCCCCTGTGAACAGTGTTCGTTATTATAAATCTAACATACTCCTTTTACCTTGTCAAGTTTAAATATTACTAAAAAATTTATCCAAACATCTCACAAATTCTATTAATTTCTTCTTCCAAACTGAATATTTAAAAACTGTATCACTAACATTGGTACAACAATTGCTATAATCACTGGCATCCATAGTTCATTAGGAATAAAGGTAGTAGAGAGCACCTGTTGGAAACTGGGTAAATAAATTGCTGCTAACTGTAATACAAATCCAATCAACAATGAAAGCCAGAGATATTTATTCTCTAACACCGTTTTATCAATGGCAATACCTGATTCACGTCGGGCATTAAATATATGAAATAATTGAGTAAAGGCTAAAGCAGTAAAGCTTAATGTCCTACTTAGTTCTAAGGCATAACCATTATTTAAAGCCCAAATATATAATAATAGAGGTCCTACTGTTAAGATAATACTGTGAATTGCTACTTTCTTTTGAAACTTTTTGTTCATTATACTGCGCTCTATTTCAGCCTGTTCTTGCATAATATTTTCTTCTTCACTTTCCCAGGCTAAAGATAAGGCGGGAAAAACATCAATTACAACATTGATCCATAAAATCTGCATTGCTAATAATGGTAAAGGTAGCCTGAATATGATCCCTAAAAAGATATAGATTATTTTACTTAAGTTATTTGAAAAGAGATAATAAATAAATTTTTGGATATTATCAAAGATAATTCTACCTTCTCGAATCGCTTTTACAATAGTTGCAAAATCATCATCTAGAAGGACCATATCAGAAGCTTCTCGTGCAACCGAAGTTCCTCTTTTACCCATAGAAACTCCAATGTCAGCCTTTTTAAGAGCAGGTGCATCGTTTACACCATCCCCTGTCATAGCTGTAACTTCTTTTTCTTCATTTAAAACATCAATAATCTGAAGTTTATTTTCGGGAGTAACACGGCTAAATACAGAATTGTTTTTTATCAACTCTTTTAACTCATTACCAGAAGCATTTGAAATTTGCTGTCCGCTTATTACATTATCACTGCCTAATATACCTACCTTTTCTGCAATTGAAGCTGCCGTATCAATTTGATCACCTGTTATCATCTTGGTTTTAATACCTGCTTTTTTAGTATATTCAATAGCTTCTTTGACAGACTGGCGGGGTGGATCAATAATAGCTGTTAATGCTAAAAATACAAGGCCCTGTTCCATTTGCTCTGAGATTTCTTGTTCAGAATTCAACCGATCTGTTTTTTTATAAGAAACACCTAAGATCCTTAATCCTTCTTTACCTAATTCTTTATTTTTCTTTTTTATTTCTTCTTTTTTAGTTTCATTGAGTTCTTTAATTTCTCCCTCTATTAATATTGAGTCACATCTCTCAAGTACTACCTCTGGTGACCCTTTAACATAGAGATGATTCTCATTTTGAGGAGTTTTGTAGGCAACAGACATGTACATATTATCAGGATTAAAAGGAATTTCAGCTGTTTTTTGGTAACCTTTCTCTTTTAGTTCTCCCTTACTATATCCGGCCTTACCAGCAGCAGTGATCAGTGCACCTTCAGTAGCTTCTCCTAAAACTTTGAATTCATTATCTTCTTCGATTAAATCTGCTGAAGTACAAAGCATACCAGCTTTAAGGGCTAGTTTAAGTTCTTCTGCCTCGTTTAAGTCAATCTTATTATCTTGAAAATAAAATTCACCTTCCGGCTCATAACCTTTACCTGTTATCTCTATCTCTTGGTTATTTACATATAACTTTCTTAATGTCATTT
>CAZXRH010000109.1:0-2404 GCA_964642575.1 uncultured Halanaerobiales bacterium | reverse complement strand
CCCATATAGACCATATTCTCTCTTTCAGCCAATGTTTTTTCATCTTCTATTACCAGCTCAGCACTTTTACTCACACTTTCTGATTCACCTGTTAAAGAGGCCTCATTGACAGATAATCTATCGGATTCAATCAACCGAGCATCAGCCGGTATCTGGTCTCCTTCTTCAATAAATATAACATCCCCGGGGACTAAATCTTTTGCATCAATCTGTTTTTTATTACCTTCCCTTAACACTACAGCCTCTTTACTTAAGACTTCTTTTAAAGAGGCAACTGCTTTTTGAGCCTTATATTCTGTAACAAAGCCTATAATTGTATTAAAGATAATTACTGCTAAGATAGCAAATCCTTCTAGATTATCACCTATTAAAAACGCTAACAAGGCTGAAATGACTAAAATTATAATTATTAGATCTTTAAACTGATTGAAAAGAACCTTCCAGGCAGAAACACCTTTTTCTTCTCTAATTTTATTTTCGCCAAATTTTTCTTTTCTCTCTTCTACTACTTGAGAAGAAAGCCCCTTATTAAAATCAGTATCAAGATCATCTATTAAAAAATCAATATCTTTTCTATAATATTCAGTAGCCAATTGGTACACCTCCAGATTAAAACTAATGAATCTACCACTTGTCTATTTCTATTATCTAATTTATTATAATTATAGAACATATAGAAAACAGTTTCCAACATTGTTTGCTATTTGATTGGGCTTAGCAGTTAATCAAAAAAGTTCCTATGTAAAAATAAAAAACGCCACTTACTAAGAAGTGACGTGATGTTTTGAAATATTATTTAAGCACAAAGATCAGCACCTAAATCTTTATATTTATTTAATATTTTATTTACTCTTTACTTTCATAAGGTTTAATAAACATAAATTCATTCTCTTCTGAACGTGCTGCGTCATATTTGTATCCATCCATTTCTATTTCTTTGATATCCTCTGCACTTTCAACCTGGTGTTTAATTAACTTATCGAGAAGTTTCCCTCTATTTTGTTTAACATAATAACCAAGGGTTTTAAGACTACCGTCCTCTTTTTCTTCTTTAAAATAGAAATCAATTATGTCTCCTTCATAATTTCTTTCTACTACCTTACTATATTCATTGGAAGCCAGGTTAATAATTAGATTAACATCAGTAAAATAATCTTTCATTACATCTTCCCAATAATCATAAAGGTTTATGCCATTGGGTTTAAGCTTCATTTCGAGTCTATAGGGCCAAATTTCTGTATTTGAACTTAAAGGACCATACATTGGTGAAATTATGACAAGCTTTTCCTGCATATATGAAAATTGTTCGCTATCATAACTATCCAGTTCAACCTGTTTGAAAGCTGATCCATTATAGCATTCAATAGCAGGAATTGTTTGATCATCATAACTATGCTCTTGATATAACTCATAGGTTCTATCTAATAGATTACCCTGTACATCAAGTTCTTCACCTAATTCTTCTTTAGATAGTGATTTAAGGTAATTAAATAACTCTTTAGTCATATCTTCTTTTAAAATATCTCTACCTTTTTCTTCTCTTTTTCTCTCATGATTCTGGGTTTTACTTGGTGATAAAATTATCTTCATATCTCTCATTCCTTTCTATATAATAGATTATACTGTTTTCTAATTTAATATATTCCAGAAAAGAAATGACATACCTCTATCAAGACATGCTTAAACCTTCTCACCAATTAAGTATTGATGAGAAGGTTAACATCTCCAATAATATAATTTACATTAAAATCTTTCCATTCTTACTAAAATAAAATAATATATCTATTTAATTTACTCCCGTTCTAAAAGTAAAACATTATCTTCTCCATCTATCTCTTTAAAGTTTACACTTACTACTTCACTTTGAGAGGTAGGTAAATTTTTACCAACATAATCAGGTCTTATTGGTAATTCCCTATGTCCTCTATCCACTAAAATAGCTAATTGTATTGATTTGGGCCTTCCCAAATCAATTAAGGCATCAAGAGCGGCTCTTACTGTTCTTCCGGTGTATAAAACGTCATCGGTTAATACAACTTTCTTATCAGTAATATCGAATGATATTTCAGTTTGATGTATAATTGGTTGATTAGATACCTGAGATAAGTCATCCCGGTATAAGGTGATATCTAAGATACCGGTTGGGACTTCTACATCCTCAAACTCGCTTATTCTTTTAGCTAATCTTTCAGCCATTGGTACTCCTCTAGAACGTACTCCAATTATGACCAGATCCTCTGTACCTTCATTTTTTTCAATTATCTCATGAGATATTCTTGTTAATGCACGCCTAATATCATCCTTATCAATTATCTCTTTTTTAACTTTCATATCTTTTTCTTCCATATCAGCTACCCACTCCTTCTTTTTGTAATTATTACTATCCAAATAAAAAAACCTTCTC
>CAZXRH010000108.1:0-7931 GCA_964642575.1 uncultured Halanaerobiales bacterium | reverse complement strand
TCTAATTAAAGCTTGTTCTAGTCTGCAGTTATCTTCAACTACATCAACAATATCATATACAATTCTATTTTCTAAACCCATTACTACATCTAAATTCCTTAGGCCAATATCAGCATCAATTAAACAAACTTTATAGTCCATCATAGCTAATGCGGTACCGATATTAGCAACTGTTGTTGTCTTTCCTACTCCACCTTTACCCGAAGTAATTACTAATGATTTTCCTGCCAATTTATTCCCTCCATTTTTAATAAAGTTTTATATTTCAAAATCTTCGACCATGATTTGTCCATCCTGAATAAAAGCTCTTTCTGGTTGTAAACTTTTTTTATTACCGCTTTCTTCAGGTGGTCTTGCAATTTTCTTTGAAATTCTCAACTGTGTTGGTTCTAGTTTTAAAGCGGTTACAGAAGCCTGGCTAGATCCACCGGCACCAGCATGAACAACCCCTCTTATTTTACCAAAAACGATTATATCACCACCGGCAATTACTTCTGCTCCCGGGTTAATATCACCAATAATCACGACATTACCTGATTTTTTAATCTTTTGACCTGATCTAAGAGTCCGGTTAATTAAATATGTTTCACCTTCATTATTAATTTCTACCGTATCTTGTTTAACCACATCACTGGTAAATATTATATTTTTAACATCTTTATATCCACGCACAATATTTACTATTTTATTTAACTGGTCGATTTTAAAGCTATTTTCAGCAATATTAATATAGAGATCAGCTCCTGCATAGAAATTAGTAGCACTTTCTACATGTCCTCTTAGGGCTTCTTTAATGCGGTTAAATTTGGCATCTGGATCAAGAGTAAGTACTATTCCATTTTTAGCTACTTTAAAAGTAATAGGTGACTTCATGATATTTACCTTTCCTTTCTCATTATATTAAATTCACTAGATAACGATAAATTCCTTGTCTAATCTGAGGAAAAAACATCTCTAATGTATTCAAATAAATTACTTTTTTCTTCCTCATTATCTGTTCCTTTTTGTTCTTCGTTTTGTGGCTCTGACTGGTTTTCAGTTTCAGAGGTCGATTGTTCACTTTCTTTTTCTTCTGGTTGTGTTTCAATACCAAAATATTCTTTTATAATATCACCTGCAATCGGCAGGGTATAAGCACTTGAACTACCATTTTCTAAAAAGACCAATACTGCTATTTCAGGATCTTCTATAGGAGCAAAGCCACCAAACCAACCATGACTTACATCTTCTGTTCCGGTCTGAGCAGTTCCGGTTTTACCAGCCACATTGATGGGAAATTCTCTAAATGTACTGCGAGCAGTTCCATAAGATGACATCGTAACTTCCTGCATACCTTCATGTAGGATTTCAAACAATTGGTCACTATAGTCCAATTCTCTTAATATTTTAGAATCCTGATCATAGACAACCTCACCATCAGCTCCTTTTATTTTATCAACTAAATATGGTTGATATAAGGTTCCTTTGTTCGCGATAGCGGCTATATAGTTAACCATCTGCATGGGGGTAGTAAGCAAACCACCCTGTCCAATGGAAAGGTTAACAGAATCTCCTGGAAACCAATTTCCACTCTGTTCATCAATAGCTCCCTGAGGAACAACTCCTTTTTTCTCCTCAGGTAGGTCAATTTGAGTTTTTTGACCCAGACCATATTTAATAGCAGTATTAACTAATTTTTCCCCTTGATACTGTTCATACAATCTATAACCTAATTTATAAAATATAATATTATTAGAACGGGCAATAGCTTTCGTGAAATCTAATTCCCCTTCTCCACCAGGATGCCAGTTTCTAAATGGCCTTGACCACTGGGGAATATAAAATAATCCATTTTCATCTACAAATTCGGTATCAGCATTAACATTTAGATTTTCAATTGCTGCAGTTCCAGTCACTAATTTAAATAATGAACCCGGTGGTACAGCAGCCATTATATTCCTGTTTAAAAGAGGTTTCATCGGATCAGTGGACAGTTCTTGATAATCTTTGGGAGATAAACCTGTTGAAAATGAATTAGGATTAAAGTCGGGATAACTTGCCATAGCTAAAACCTCACCATTTTGAGGATTTAAAACTATAGCAGAACCTCCGGTTGGTTTATATCTTTCAGGGTCATCATCAGCTTCTTTTATCAACCTTTCAATATGTTTTTTGAGAAGTTTTTCTACTTCTTTTTGAAAGTCTAAGTCAATATTTAAGATAATATTATTACCCGCTACAGGAGGTTTTGTTCCAAGTTCTTTCACCATTTCCCCAAGATTATTAACTTCTATCTGCCTTATGCCATCTACTCCTTTTAAATAAGATTCATATTCTTTTTCAAGACCAGACTTACCAATCATATCTTGAACATGATAGCTGTTTACTCCTTGATTTTGATAATATCTTAATTCAGACTTGCTTATTTCCCCCACATAACCAATTATATGGGAAGCTAAGTCCTGATAAACATAATCCCTCATAGAGGATTCCCGCACTAAAACACCTGGTAGTTCTTCGTTATTTTCTAGAAGAATAATCATATCCTCTTTTTTGATATTCCTCTTTAAAATTAATGCATTGCGGTTGTTCATATTTTCCTTACTGAAATTATAATTGTTAATTAATTGTTCATAAGTTAATGAAGTAAGATTGGCAATACTGTTTAATAAAGAATCAACCTTTACTTTAGGAGGTATTTCATTTGGAAGCAAATAGAGGTTATGAGAAAGCTTATTATTTACTAATATATCTCCATCACTATCTATTATTTTACCGCGTGGCGCACTAATCGGGCGAAAGGAGGTCCTATTACCTTCAGAAAGGTTATAATAATAATCACCGTTTAGAACCTGAAGCTGAAAAGCTCTTCCAATCAAGAGTATGAATATTATAATTAATATAATTTTAAAAATCTTAATTCTATCTTCCATAATAATTTTCACCATAATAAAATAATCTATATAAGGATATGTATATTATTAATGCCAATAAGGCATTATATATCGAACTAGGCACAATGACATTTTTAAAAGTCTGCCAATAATGAACACTAAAAATTAACTCTTCTGATAAAACAATTGTTAATAAATAATATATAATAGAGGCAGCAAAAGTTATTGCAGGTGCCAAAAGATAATTTCCTTTATAAAAATGTCCTTCTAAAAATCCACTGATAAAGCCTAAGGGAGCCTTGATAATTGTATTTACTGAGATAAATTCACCCAGAAAAATATCCTGCAGTAAACCACCGATAATCCCTATTAATAAACCCGTTTTTGGTCCATCTAAGATTGATATTACAATCACCAGAACCAAAATTATATCAGGCTTAATATCATAGGGAGTAAAAACGGATAAAATGGTAACCTGCAGGATTAATCCAATTATTAAAATTAAAACAAAGATAATATTGCGATTCAACAAGAGCCCTCCTAAAAATCAGTAATAACAAGAACTTCTTCTATAGTGTGGATTGAACTAAACAATTTAATATCTGCACTCTGTGACAGTCCGTAATTATCTGATTTAATTTCTTGAACTTTCCCAATAGGTAATCCTTTAGGATAATTATTTGAAAAACCAGAAGTTACTATTATATCACCTTTTTGAATGTCAGCATCCCAGGAAATCTTTTCCATAATATTGATCTCATCATTATTTAACTGGCCTTTAACTACACCAATTGTCCTAGATTCATTCCTTTGTACAATACCACCTACAACAAATTCAGGATCATAGATTAAAGAAACCTGTGAACTTGAAGAACCCACATAATCTACTCGGCCAACAAGAGCCCCGTTATAACTAATGACAGGCATTTTCTTTCTAACCCCGTCATTAGAACCGCGACTAATAATGAGCTTGTTTTCCCAGAGAGAAGGACTAAAACCTATAACCTTTCCACCTAAAGTTTCAAAGGGAACATGTTGTTTAAATGAAAGAAGTTTTCTCAATCTTTCATTTTCTCTTTGGAAACCTTTTAACATCAGGTTTTCAAGTTTTAAAGAAGCTAATTCCCTCTCTAGTCGTTTGTTTTTTTCCATGACTTCATCCACATTTAGTAAACCATGCCAGTATGAAACTGTTTCATAGTATAAACCTGAGAAAAATTCAATAAGAGGGCTTATTAAATTGTATATACCACTTTCAATATATTGAAAATATGAAATATTTATATTGAAGAAATAAAGGGTACCTACTAAGGCTAATAATACTATTAAAATAGCGGCAAATATTAATCTTCCCTTATTATTCAATGTCTATTCCCCCTATGATAATTTTTTTGGGGTAATTAACAGATCTTTAATCTTATCTAATTCTTCTAATGCATTACCTGTTCCGTTTACTACACAGTCTAATGGCTCTTCAGCTAAGTAAACAGGCATCTGGGTAATGTCTATTAATAGTTCATCAATACCGTGTAATAATGCTCCACCACCAGTTAAAATGATACCGCGACCCATAACATCTGACGCTAATTCGGGTGGAGTTTTTTCTAAGGTTCTCTTAACAGCATCTAAGATATTATTGACCGGTTCTTTTAAGGCATCTTTGATCTCATTAGAATTGATTGTAACAGTTTTGGGTAATCCATTCACTAAATCTCTACCTTTTATCTCCTTGGTCAATCCACCATTTTCACCGGTAGCAGTACCTATATCTATTTTAATCTGTTCAGCTGTTCTTTCACCTACCATTAACTTGTATTTCTTCTTGATGTATTGAGAAATAGCCTCATCCATTTCGTCTCCACCAATTCTGATAGAACTGCTGGTTACAATCCCCCCCAAAGAAATTACAGCAACTTCTGTTGTTCCACCACCAATGTCTACAATCATATTACCGGTAGGTTCATGGATTGGTAGTCCTGCTCCAATAGCAGCTGCCATCGGTTCTTCTATTAAGAACGCACTACGTGCACCAGCCTGCAGAGCTGCATCAATTACCGCTCTTTTTTCTACTTCTGTTACACCTGAAGGAACACAGATAATGATCCTTGGTCTAACCAATCTATTTCTTTTATGGGCTTTTCTAATAAAATGTCGAAGCATAGTTTCAGTTACATCAAAATCAGCAATTACACCATCTTTCATCGGTCTAACTGCTTTAATATTACCCGGTGTTCTACCTATCATGTTTTTTGCTTCATTACCAACTGCTAATATCTTTTTATCTTTCTCTTTTAAAGCCACAACAGATGGCTCTCTAATTATGATACCTTTTCCTTTTACATAGACTAAAGTATTAGCAGTCCCTAAATCTATTCCCATATCACGGGAAAATGGTGCACTTAAAAAATTAAACAACTTTATTCCTCCTTTTATATACTTCAAAATAAATTTTTTGCTTTCATACTAAAATACTTTCCATCACCGATAATTAAATGATCTAGTAATTCAATCCCTAATATCTCACCAGCTTCATATAATCTTTTGGTAACTTCTATATCATTATCACTGGGAGTGGGATCTCCACTCGGGTGATTGTGTGCTATTATAATAGCTGCACAACTTTTTTTAATAGCCTTTTTAAAAACTTCTCTGGGATGAACGGTTGAACTGGAAAGTCCTCCTTTGGAAACTAATGTCTTGGCAATAATTTTATTTTTCACATCCATAAGCAGAGCATATAAATGCTCCTGTTTTAAATGCCTTAACATAGGAATCAAAAGAGAAGCTGCATCCTGAGGAGAATTTAAATTTATTTTACCTTCAAAATTACTACTACTTATTCTTTTACTAAGTTCAACTACGGCGCATAATTGAGTGCTTTTGGCCAGACCAATACCCTTATACTGCATGAATTCTTCTGGGGTAAAATCAATAATTCCTTTCAACCCCTCTGTCTTATTTAATAAATTATGAGCAAGGTCGACAGCATTATCACTTTGAGTACCTGTTCTAATAATTAAAGCAATTAATTCTTCGGTAGTTAAACTTTTGCTACCGTATTTCACCATTTTTTCTCTTGGTCGCTTATCTAAGGGCATCTCTTTAATAGTATATTGTGTGCTGGATTTAATTGTTATAAATACTCCTTCCTCTATTGTTTGATTTAATATTATATTATCTCTATACTAAAACTCTTTAAAGCCATCGATAACATATGGATAGGCATTCCCATGACAGTAAAATAAGAACCAATGATTTTTTCAACAAAAATACCACCTTTACCCTGAATACCATATGCACCTGCTTTATCCATCGGTTCACCTGTTTTAATATATCTTTCAATCTCATCCTGTTCGATCTTTCGCATGAAAACTTCTGTTACATCATAGTCTAAAAAATGCATTTCATCATCAGCTGAAATTAAAGCTAAACCTGTATATACTTCATGTTGTTTATTTTCAATTAATTTAAGCATTCTTTGAGCATCTTCTTCATCTTTTGGTTTACCCAGTATTTTATTTTGGTAAGCTACTACAGTATCAGCTGCAATTATTAGAGCGTTCTCTACTAACCCTGCTACTTTAGAAGCCTTAGCTAAAGATAATTCCTGTACCAATTTTTCGGGATGTTCATAATCAAAACTATCTTCATCTATTCTACTAGGCATAGCTGTATAGTTGATACCCAAACGGGTTAACAATTCTTTTCTTCGATCAGAAGAAGAAGCTAATATAATCTTTTTATCTGTCATTAGACATCAATCCTCTTAAGTTCACGTGGAAGATAGTTATAGGTGAATATTGCAATAAGACCAATCCCCACTCCGGTTGGTAATGCTAGTAAAACTAGATATGGTAAATAATAAAAAATCGCCTGATTTGAAATAATAATATAAGCGGTGATAATCTGTCCAACATTATGAAAAACAGCCCCACCTAAGCTTACACCAATTAAACTGAATTTATTTCTAAAATAATAGAAAAATAAACTCATTACTAGATATCCCAATAATCCACCACTCAAACTGAGATAAAAGTTTATAGTCATAAAAGTACCGGCCAAAATTGAACCTAAAAAAATTCTCAATAAAAGAATCTGCAGGCCGGCAATAAATCCAAATAATATAAGCCCCAGCAAATTAGCAATATTTGCTAAGCCTAATTTTGCTCCTGGTATAATAAAAGATAACGGTAACATATTCTCTACCAAATGTAAAACTAAACCTAGACCAACTAATAGTGCAATAATCACTATTTTTCTTGTCCGCATCTCGTAAAACCTCATTTCAAATTACATTTAAAAATTTAAAGGTTTATTATAATTATTTCAACAAAAAACACTAATTTCCTTTAAACTCTAGTGACTTCTTACCATGAAACTGCATCCAACTCACTGTTGGTTCTTTCAATCCATATAGATACTTTATTCGGAACACAAATAATAGAAGGACCTGGTCTTGAAATCCAGCCAGTTTTTTCACAAATTTTGGCAGGATCTGATTCGGGCGCTTCCTTTAATCTGACTTGTCCATTATGAGCTTCTATAATAGAAGTTCCCAGGGGTCCATCAATTTCTATAAATATAGGATTTTCTTGATAAGTATCAGACAGAGGTATTCTTCTTACTTCCTTTGAACTATCCTTAATATATATAAATGCATCTGTATCTTCATTCTCACTTAAATATGCATCTATAAATGGATATGCAATCAATATTAAGGTGACTGCTACTATTATTATAATCAATATTTTATCATAAAACGTTAAATATTTATCAATTCTATCCAATTAAATCCCCTCTCCTAATCGTTATCATTTTAACATTTTTTTGTGAAAATGTCTATCTTTATACCGAATTAAAAATATACTGAGAAAGAGAAAACCGAGCTTTTACAAGCTCGGTCTAAATATACATTGAATTTTATTTTTATATATTATTCTTCCTGTTCAGATTCATCTTTGTATATAACTTGAATAGCTCCATCTACTTTACAAACTTCTGCACATAAACCACATTGTACACATTGATCCTGATCAATTTCGTGAACTTCCTTAAGTT
>CAZXRH010000107.1:0-7985 GCA_964642575.1 uncultured Halanaerobiales bacterium | reverse complement strand
ACAAAGGTGGAAGGACCCGTCATCATCATTTCATTATTTTCATTTTTAGATATTTGTAGTGGTCCTCCTGGTAGATTTATTTGTATATTATTATTGACTCTTTCCTGGTCAATACTGACTGCAGCAGTGGCACATGCTCCTGTTCCACAGGCTAAGGTAATTCCTGCACCACGTTCCCAGACTTTTACATCTAATTCATTTTCATTTTCTATTTTTACAAACTCAACATTAGTTCCTTTTTTAAATAAAGGATTTTCTTCAATAATAGGTCCCAGTTTTTTTAAGTCAATATTATCTAAATTGTCAACATAAATAACTACATGGGGATTACCCATTGAAGCTCCGTTTAATAAGTATTCTTTTCCCTCAATTATGATGGGATAATACCAGAGGTTATCTATTTCATCATCAATTAGTTCTTGATTAATATTTAAACTTTCTAAAGTATAGGAAGGTTTTCCCATATTAACTTTAACAGTACTTTCATGTGTACCAAAATCAATAATTTTAGGTTTGATTATGCCTGCTAGAGTTTCTATTTTAAGTTTTTTCTTATCAGTTAGATCATTGAGATATAAATAGTGGGCAAAACATCTAATACCATTACCACACATCTCTGCTTCACTACCATCGGAATTGAATATTCTCATTTTAAAGTCGGCTTCATTTTGTTGAGAATTTTGAATTAAAATGATACCATCTGCTCCAATTCCAAAATGTCTATCACATAACTTTTTAGCTAACTTGGAGTAATTATTGAGATTTTCATCTAAATCATTAATCATAATAAAGTCATTACCCAAGCCATGCATCTTAGAAAAATTAATTTTCATTCTTATTCTTATCCCTGTAGTTATTAAAAATTACATTTTTAATGTTTTCATGTGGTTCAATAGTAGAAACTGCGTGCTTGTAGATTACTTTTATATCATCATCTACTTCTAAAAGAATTGTAAAATCATCGAATCCAATCACATGACCTTTTAATTGGACTCCATTCATCAAATAGATTTTTACCCCAATACTCTGTTTTCTGACGTGATTTAAAATGGTATCCTGAATATTCACCTTATTTTTCATCTTAATCCTCCTCATTTTAAATATTATTACTCAGATATTTTAATACTTTTTCATATAGATCTTGTTTCTCTATTTCAGAAAGATTAAACCATTTAATTGAGTCATCTCTTTTAAAAAAGCTGAGCTGTCGTTTAGCATAATGTCGAGTGTTTCTTTTAATTAACCGGACGGCTTCGTCTAGGTCATACTCACCCTGAAAGTAATTAAAGAGTTCTTTATAACCGATAGCCTGTCTAGCAGTGGAATTTTCATTGAGATCGTAATTTTTAAAGATATGTTTGGCTTCTTCAATTAGACCATCTTCAATCATTAATTCCACTCTCTTATTTATTCTATCATATAATTCTTGCCTATTTCTAGTCAAACCAATTTTTATTGATGGATAACGAGGTGGTGACTCCTTTTGTTTCTTTTTATAATATGTTTTATTATGTCCGGTAAGCTTATATATTTCAATACCCCTAATTACTCTTCTAAGATCATTAGGATGAAGTTTATCAGCTAATTTTGGATCGATTTCTCTTAATTTATCGTGTACATATTCATTTCCTTTTTCTTCAGCTTCTTTTCTTAATTTTTCTCTTAACTCTTCATCAGGTTCCATGTCAGGTAGCGAAAACCCTTCTAGGACAGCTTTTATATAAAGGCCTGTACCGCCTACCATGAGAGGTAGTTTATCTTTTTTAAAAATATTTTGGATAATGGGATCAACATCATTTTGGTAATCTGCTACAGAATAATCCTCTTCAGGTGTAATAATATCTATTTGATGGTGTCTAATTTTAGCTTGAACTGACGTAGAAGCTTTGGCAGTACCAATGTCCATGTCCTGATATATCTGCATTGAATCAGCAGAAATTATTTCAGCTTCAAATTCCTCTGCGATCTTAATTGATAGTTCGGTTTTACCAGCAGCTGTAGGGCCCAGTACTGCGACTACTTTATCATATCTATTAGCCATTATCTACCAATCTCCTTATCTATTTCTTCTTTGGATAAAATAAGTAGAATTGGTCTACCATGTGGACATCTATCATAGTTTTCAAGTTTAAATAAGTTGTTTACAATATAAGTAATTTGATCATTTGTTAGTTGTTCACCTGCTTTAACAGCACTACGACAGGCAACATATTTTAAAGCTTCTTCAATTAACTTCGATTTTTCAACATTTTTGTTTTGTTTGACAATTTCGTCAATAATATCTCTAACTACTGATTTTTGATTTTTATCTTTTAGATAGATCGGTATTGCATTTACAATAATACTTTTTGGTCCAAACTGTTCGAAATGGATGCCTAAATTTTCAAAAGTAGACTGATTTTCCATAATAATATCCATTTCTGTATTACTTAGTTCAATATTAACTGGTGTTAAGAGAGACTGGGTTTTTATATCTTTATCATTATTATATTTATCTAATAGTTCATTATAGATAATCTTTTCATGACCGTTATGCTGGTCAACTAAGTAAAGACCTTCTTCAGATTCTATAATTATATATGTGTTATATAACTGTCCAAATATCTTAGTAATCTTAAAGTCAAATTCAACATCTAAATCTATTTCATCTCTTTTATTATTGTAATTTTTAATGACAGTTCTTTGATTTTGATTGTTATATCCCTTATTAGATCGATTTTCTTTAAACAATGAGCTCTTTTCAGGTTGTTGTTGGTTTTTTTGTTTGTTCTTAGATTGATTTATCGTTTTATTATCACTATCATATTGGAAACTTTGCTGTTTACCTTTTTGGTTGTTTTTATTTCCTGTAAAGTTAATGTTTTTAACTGTATTAATAGAATTTAGTTTACTTTTAACAGCATTTTCTAAAACTTCCATGATAGTCTGATAACGGCTAAATTTAACCCTTCTTTTGGTAGGATGAACATTAACATCTACTAAAATTGGATTTAAGGTGATAAAGATAAAACCGATTGGGTTTTTACCCTTATCTAAATAACCCTTATAGCCTCTTTCTAAGGCTTTAGCTAATAGATTACTCTCAACCGAACGACCGTTCGCATAAAAGTATTGATGTATTCTCGAAGAACGATTATAGGATGGATGTGCGATATAGCCTTCAATTTTAACAAACTGTTCTTCATGATTTATATATAATAGATTATCGGTCATTTCTTTACCAAATACACTGTAGATAGTGTCTTTAACCTTACCATTACCAGGAGTGTCAAGTAGATTTTTACCGTCATGAAAAAATTTAAAATTGATATTGGGAAATGAAATTACTTCCTTATTTAAGATATTACTGATATGTCTAAATTCAGTTCTGGTTGTTTTCATGTACTTATAGCGAGCTGGTGTATTAAAGAAAATATCAGTAACTGTGATATTGGTTCCCACCGGTGCACCAATTGTTGTGTTTTCTTTAATTTCTCCCCCTTTGATTACCATCTTTTTGCCCTTCATCTCATCTTTGTGTCTGGTAATAACTTCAATTTTAGAAATAGAAGAAATTGAAGCTAAAGCCTCTCCTCTAAAACCTAAAGTAGAGAGGGAAAAGAGGTCATCTGCATCCTCTATCTTACTTGTCGCATAGCGGGAAAAGGCCAGTTTAACTTGTTCAGGTTTAATTCCAATACCATCATCAATCACCTGAATTTTTTCTTTACCACCATCTTCTATTTTTACGGTAATATTCTCACTGTCGGCATCGATTGCATTTTCTACCAGTTCTTTTACAATCGAGGCGGGTCGTTCTATAACCTCACCAGCTGAGATTTGATTGGCTACCGTTTCTGAAAGCTGTATAATATCATTCATCTAAATCTTCCTCTTTAAGGTCTTTTTTGATTTCATATAAAAAGTTCATTGCTTCCATGGGGGTCACATCTAATATATTAAAATCTTTGATTTTTTTCTCAAGTTCGCTTTCGGTTTCAAAAAGTTCAAGTTGTTCTCTTGTTTTTTCTTTTTGCTGTTTTTCTAATTCATAGTTCATTTTTTCCTGATTGTTTTGTGATTCTAACTTCTTTAATAATCTTTCGGCATTAATAATTATCTCCTGAGGAATACCGGCCAAACGGGCAACTTCGATTCCATAGCTTTGATTAGCCTGCCCAGGGACAATTTTATAAAGGAAATGCACTCCTTTTTCATCTTCTTCTACTAATACATTATAGTTTTTTATACCTTCATGCTTTTCTTCAAGTTCAGTTAATTCATGGTAGTGAGTGGCAAATAAGGTTCTAGCTCCGATTTTTTCGGGATCATTTATATATTCTGTTACTGCCCAAGCGATACTTACTCCGTCATAAGTAGAGGTACCTCGACCCACTTCATCTAAAATAATTAAACTTTTTTCAGTAGCATTATTGACTATATTGGATACTTCGTTCATTTCGACCATAAAGGTACTCTGACCAGTTGTTAGGTCATCACTGGCTCCAACTCGCGTGAATATTCGGTCTACAAGGCCGATAGAAGCCCTTTTAGCAGGAATAAAACTACCAATTTGGGCTAACAGTATAATTAAGGCAACTTGTCTCATATAGGTCGATTTACCGGACATGTTGGGTCCTGTAATAATTAAAAAACGGTTTTCATCATTATCTAAAAATGTATCATTGGGTACAAAACGGTCGGTTACCATTTTTTCTACAACAGGATGGCGGCCATTTTTGATTTCAATTTTATTTGAATTATTAATTTCGGGTTTACAGTAGTTGTTTTCAATTGCTACAATTCCTAAAGATAAAATTACATCTATTTTACTAATTATAGTAGCTGTTTCTTTGATCCGTTCAATATTATTAGAGATTTCATCCCTTACTTCGACAAAGAGATCATACTCCATATCATTTATCTTTTCTTCTGCTCCTAAAACCTTTGCTTCTTTTTCTTTTAGTTCTGGAGTAATATATCTTTCACTATTAGAAAGGGTTTGTTTTCTTTCATAATCATCGGGTACTTTATCTAGGTTGGCATTTGTTACCTCAATATAGTAACCAAATACTTTATTAAAACCTACTTTTAAAGAAGAAATACCGGTTCTTTCTCTTTCCTCTTTTTGTAAGTTAGTAATCCAGTCTTTACCTTCATCTCGCATAGAACGTAATTCATCTAACTCTTCATCATAGCCTTCTTTAATTAAATTTCCTTCTCGAACCGTAACTGGAGGATCATCAACAATTGCTTCTTTAATTAAGTTATATAAATCATCTAAAGTATCAAAGCTTTCATAAAGTCTGTTAATATACTGAGCCTCAAATTTCTTGATACTTTCTTTTATATCGGGTAATTTATTTAAAGAAATCCTTAAAAATGCTAGATCACGAGCATTGGCTGTTTCATAAGTAATTTTGCTTAAAATGCGTTCTAGATCATATATTTCTTCTAGGTTTTCTTGGATTTCCTGCATTTTTAAATAATTATCACTTAGTTCATCAACTGCATTTAATCTCTGTATGATGCGATCTTTTTCAATTAAAGGTTGGTTTATCCAGCGTTTAATTAACCGTGAACCCATAGCAGTTGTTGTCTTATCAATGATACTTAACAGACTGCCTTCTTTTTTGTTTTCTCTAATGGTAGTCGTAAGTTCTAAATTGCGGCGGGTTGAATAATCTAAAACCATGTAGTCATCAATATTATATCTTTTTAATTTATTTATATGAAAAATAGTTCTTTTTTGGGTATCTTTTAAAAAGTTCATGACCTGTCCAGCTGCAATCACACCAGCTCTTAAGTCATCACAGCCAAATCCTGATAAAGATTGGGTGTTAAAATGATCAATTAAAAGATCATATGCCTTATCATAGCTCATCTTTTCTTTATGTTTAACCACAAAGTCCAGTTTGTTTTCTAGATAATCATATTTCGGTGATTTTTCAATGGTTTGATCAAAGATCACTTCCCGTGGTTTAATTCTATCGATTTCATCCCAGACTTTTTCGACCTTTTGGCCATCTATTTCAGTAATAAAAAAGTCACCGGTTGAGATATCAACATATGAGATCCCAATTTTATCTTCAAATTTAACGACCGAGGTTAAAAAATTATTTTCTGAAGAGTCCAGGATTTCATTTTCTATAATTGTACCGGGAGTAATAACCCGGATTACATCTCTTTTAACTAGACCACTTGCTTCACTGGGGTCTTCTAACTGTTCACAGATTGCTACACTGAAATCCTGATCAATTAATTCTGCAATATATGATTCAGCCGAATGGGCCGGTACACCGGCCATTGGAGTCTTTTCTCCTGAACCTTTATTACGTGAAGTTAAAGCAATATCTAATTTTTTAGCGGCGATCTTTGCATCGTCTTCAAACATCTCATAAAAATCACCCATTCTAAAAAATAGAATGGAGTCCGGATAGTTTTCTTTTATTTTATGGTACTGCTGCATCATAGGAGTTAATTTAGCCAAAATACCACCTCAAATACATTATATACTCATACATTTTATCTATACATACTAAATATTATTATAGCATAAGATAATATTCTAATAAAGAAAACCTGAAAAGATTAAATCTTTCAGGTTTTTACTACATCACCGTAAAGTGTCCAGCTCTGTGCATTATTTATTTTTACCTTAACAACATTTCCGATTAATCCCTCTTCTCTGGGGAAAATCACCAGCTTATTGGTGCGAGATCTTCCCATAAATGTTTCGGGATTATTTTTGCTTTCTCCCTCAACTAATACTTCAAAGGTTTTACCTTCCAATTTTTCATTTTGTTTTAAACTAATTTTATTCTGTACTTTCATTAATTTTTGGAGTCGCTTATCTTTAATTTCTTCACTAATTTGACCATCTTTTTTCGCTGCTGGAGTACCGGAACGCTTAGAATATTTAAAAGTAAAGGCCATATCGAACTGTACCTTTTTGACAATATCTAAGGTATCTTCAAAATCTTGATCTGTTTCTCCGGGAAAGCCCACAATAATGTCGGTTGTGATTGAGTAATGATCAAAATGCTTTTTGATCTTTTCAATCATATCCAGGTATTCTTCCCTAGTATAGCCTCTATTCATTTCATATAGAACATCATTGCTGCCGGATTGAATCGGAAGATGGAAGTGTTCACATACCTTTTCACTGTCAGCAATAGCTTTAATCGTTCTTTCATTAAAGTCTCTGGGATGTGATGTCATATATCTTATTCTTTTCAAACCTTCAATTTGGTCTAATTCAGTTAAAAGGTCAGCAAAATCATAATCTGCTGCAAGGTCTTGAGCATATGAATTAACATTTTGGCCCAGTAAAGTAATTTCTACAACACCGTCATTTATTAAATTCTTGACTTCCTTAATGATATTTTCTTTTGAGCGGCTTCTTTCATGACCTCTAACATAAGGTACTATACAGTAACTACAGTAATTATCACAGCCCTGCATGATAGTAACCCAGGCCTGGAAGTCGCTCTTTCTAATTGATGGTAAGTCAGGTATTACACCCTTTTCCTGATCCCAAACTGAAATAATTCTCTCATCATTATTTTCTATTTCATGCACTAGTTCTGGTAAACGATGCAGATTGTGAGTACCGATAACTAAATCAACATGGGGAAATTTTTCTTTGATTTTTTGTACAGGTTCTTCGACCTGCATCATACAGCCCCCAATACCGATAATCAGGTCCGGGTTTTCTCTTTTAAGTCTCTTAAGAGAGCCGACCTTACCAAAAACCTTTAATTCAGCGTTTTCTCGTACTGTACATGTATTTAAAAAGATTAAATCAGCTTGTTCTAATTCATCAGTGGCAGAATAGCCCATCTCTTCTAACATACCAGCAATCTTTTCCGAATCATGTTCATTCATCTGACAACCGTATGTTTTTATATAATATTTTTTATTATCAACCATAAGTAATTCTCCTTAAATTTATTTTATCTGAAATTTCTCAAGAAAACTCCATCCTAATCTTATTTTTGATTAGG
>CAZXRH010000106.1:0-8058 GCA_964642575.1 uncultured Halanaerobiales bacterium | reverse complement strand
ATCAAAGAGTCTTCTCTTTGGTGCAGATATCTGTCATCACCCAAAGAGAGGAATGGTCAAATGAGAATACCAACGAGAAAATTAGTATTTTTATCTTTATTGACAGCCCTTGGAATTGTATTAACAAGATTTTTAAGCCTGCGATTACCACTTTTTGGAGTGGAAGGTATAAGAATTGGGATAGGTTCTTTGCCCATGATCTTTGCAGGTATGGTGTTTGGTCCAGTTGCCGGGGGTATTGTAGGGGCAGTGACTGACCTAGTAGGATTTTGGATAAGTCCAATGGGGGCTTATATGCCGCACTTTACTTTCACTGCTTTTTTAACAGGCTTTATTCCGGGCTTTTTAATGAAATATGTATTCCGTGATAAAAGGACCTTAACTTATATTTTGATTTCAATTGCAGTTGGACAGATTATAACATCAATAATATTAGTTACCTATTTTATCCATATTTTATTTGGAGTCCCTTATAGGCCGCTTTTGATACCAAGGTTAATTGGACAACCAATAACTATCCTTATTTATAGTTATTTAATTAAAATCTTATTTAAAAATGAAATATTAAATATCTTTGAAACAGGTTAAATAAAAAAGGCTACCCTGATATGTAGGGTAGCCTTTCAATGATTCTATATATATTAAGATCACATTCTATTTGGTTTCTTGCCTATTCTGGCAAATAAGATTTCGGTTTCTCCATCTCGCATTACCTTTATAAGAATTCTTTCATCTATTTCTTTTTCATTAATTTTTTGTACTACATCATCTGGATTTTCAATTATTTCTTGATCGATTTCTTTAATTATATCATAGGTTTTTAGACCTGCTTTGTCGGCTGGGCTATCTGGAAATACGTCGAGAATTATCGCTCCTTGGTTATTATCAAGATCAAAGTATTCTTGAACTTCCGAACTAATTTGACCCACGGAAACTCCTAACCAGGGTTGGATAATTTCTCCTTCAGTTTTAAGATCATTGACTACATCTTTTACTTCATTTACAGGTATTGCAAAGCCTATTCCCTGCCCTTGGGCACTAACAGCGGTATTGATACCAATAACTTCTCCATTCATATTAAGGAGAGGACCTCCACTATTACCGGGATTAATGGCGGCATCGGTCTGAATAAGATTTTGATAAGTTCTAATCTGACCCTGTGAAGTTGGAATTTGGATGGGACGTCCTAAGGCACTGATAACACCTGTTGTTACAGTGTGTTCAAAACCAAAAGGGTTACCTATTGCAATTGCCCAATCACCAGGTCTAATTTCATCTGAATTACCCAATGAAATTGGTTCTAATTTCTGGTTAACGTCAATTTTTATTACAGCTAAATCTAGATTAAAATCAGTCCAAATTACTTCGGCGGGAATGGATTTATCCATATTATTAATATTAATTTTTATTTCATCAGCATCCTGTATTACATGTTGATTAGTGACTATAAAACCATCTTCTGTGACTATAAAGCCGCTACCATAACCCTCAATATTTTCGGGTAAGTCAGGTAGTTGGTCTCCAAAAAAGTATCTAAAAAATGGATCATCATAAAGTGGGTTTTGGGCTGCTGATTGGCTTCTTTGGGTAACTGTGGTAACTTTTACTACCCCGGAATCAACTTGAGCTGCAATTTCGGCAAAATAGTTATCCTGATAAATAAACACCTTTTCTTTTGTTTCATCAACAACTGTTTCCTGGGAAAAAACAACTGGGGAAATTATGATAGTTATTATTAGAGATAAAAAAATTACTAGTCTAAATTTATTGGTTAAAATATTTTTATATATATTCATTTTTTTACACTCCTTCAAAATATTTTTTTGCTTTACAACTAAAATTATATTATAATTATGAATGGTTGTCAAAAGGAAGTGAACCAGATTGAAACTTGATATAAGAGGCGTTAAAGAACATATGAATAATGACTTTATAACGAACTTTCAGTATTTCGATTCAGTAACTTCAACAAACGAGCTTGCCTTAAATGTGGATTCAGATAAAGCACTAGAAGGACTTGTAATAATCGGGGGAGAACAGACCAAAGGCCGAGGCCGTTTGCAGAGAAACTGGCATTCACCTAAAGGTTTAGGTTTATGGTTTAGTATTATTTTAAAACCTAAAAAAGATTTTGATAGAATTCCACTTCTCACTTTGATTGGAGCATTATCTGTTCATAAAGCTATAGAAAATATTGGGATTAATACAGATTTGAAATGGCCTAATGATATTTTATATAATAATAAAAAAGTTTGTGGTATCTTATCTCAATTTAGAAGTAGTGGCAATAAAATTAAGCAGGTTGTAGTTGGGATTGGTATTAATGTTAATCAAAATAAATTTCCTGAAGATTTAAAAGGTACTTCTACTTCTTTAAGAATTATAAAGGGAAGTGAAATTAAACGAGAGAACCTTTTAGCAGATATTTTAGATCATTTTTCCAATTATTATCAGATATATAAAAGTGGTAATTATAATCAAATTATAGATAGATGGAAGTCTAAAATGTCGATGTTAAATCAAAAAATTACTGTAAAAACTTCAACCGGAAAGAAAATAAAAGGAAAAGTAGTAGATATTTCTAATAAAGGACAGCTTATTTTGGAACTGCCGGATAACTCTCATCGAAAATTCATTGCCGGAGATGTTAGTATTGATAAGAATTCGATAACATTTTAGCTATAAAAAAGCAGGAATAATACCATTAATCTTGAATAATATATTTGACGCTGAAAAAGTTGGGAATAATATTTCTTTTACCAACAGCTTATAAAAAATTTTAAAAGGGGGAAGTTGATTTGAAGAAATTAAGTTTATTAGTTATTGTTGCATTAACATTGTCATTAGTAATGGGCTTTACAACCATGGGTATGGCTCAAGATGACTTTAAAGTAGGTATGGTTACTGACGTTGGTGGCCTAGGTGACGAATCATTTAATGATGCTGCTTGGGCAGGACTACAAAGAGCTAAAGAAGAATATGGTGTTACAATTAATGTTGTGGAATCTAACACAATGACCGACTATGTACCTAATTTATCAAGTTTAGCAGAACAGGGTTATGACATGGTTTGGGCTATTGGATTCTTAATGACCGATGCTTTAACAGAAGTTTCAGGCATGTATCCAAATGTTAAGTTTGGTATCATTGATGCTGTAGTAGAAGGTCCTAACGTTGTATCCGCTACTTTTAAAGAGCATGAAGGTTCTTTCTTAGCTGGTGTTGTAGCCGCTATGAGAAGTGAAACCGATAAAGTAGGATATATCGGTGGTATGGAACAGCCTTTAATTAAGAAGTTTGAAGCTGGCTTTAGAGCTGGTGTAAAAGCTGTAAGCCCAGATACTGAAGTATTTGTAGCATATACTGGTGCTTTTGATGATCCTCAAGCAGGTAAAGAACTTGCCTTTACCCAGTTTGATCAGGGAGCAGATGTAATTTATCACGCTTCTGGTGCATGTGGTATTGGTGTAATCAAAGCTGCAAATGAAAGAGGACTATATGCAATTGGTGTTGACTCACCACAAAATCACCTAGCTCCAGCTAATGTACTTACCAGTATGATCAAAAGAGTAGACGTAGCTGTATACAATGAGGTTAGTAAGCTATATAATGATAACTTTGAAGCCGGAAATGAGGTATACGGCTTAGCTAACGAAGGTGTAGGAATCTATCGTCCACAAGCAGAAAATATGCTTTCTAATGAAATCTTGAACACAGTTGATGACTATAGACAAAGAATTATCGATGGTGAAGTTGAAGTACCTACTCATCCTGACGAACTATAAGATAATTTTAAAATTAAATTAAGAAATCCAAATGCCCGGGTAAAACCGGGCATTTTTCTTTTTTTAATTGTAATAGTATATCTTTTTTTATATAATATAAACTAGCAAATTTTGAAACAATAAGAGGTGGTAAAATGATATTAACCATAGATATCGGAAACTCAGATACAGTTTTGGGTATATATGATGATGGTAAGATGATTGATCACTGGCGAGTTTCAACTGATCATAAAAAAACTGTAGATGAATATGGGATACTATTTAACAACTTATTTGCTTTTGATAAGGTTAAAACCAACCAAATAGAAGGAATTATTATTTCGAGTGTAGTTCCCCAAGTGGTGCAAGTGTTGGAAGTTACATCTATTCAATATTTTAATTTAAAACCGATGGTTGTTGGGCCTGGAATTAAAACAGGCATGAATATTAAGATGGAAGATCCCCGTGAAGTAGGGGCAGATAGAATTGTTAATGCTGTCGGAGGTTATCAAAAATATGGTGGTCCCCTAATTATTGTCGATTTTGGAACAGCAACAACTTTTGACTATATTTCTCCTGAGGGAGATTATGAAGGTGGCGCTATTGCTCCTGGTGTAGGAGTTGCAACAGATGCACTTTTTAACATGGCCTCTAAATTACCTAGGGTTGAGTTAAAAAAACCAGATTTTGCAGTAGGTAAAAATACAGTTCAAGCCACTCAATCCGGAATCTTTTACGGATTTATTGGTCAGGTAGAAAAATTAATCAGTAAATTCCATGAAGAAATTGAAGGTAATCCACAAGTAGTAGCAACTGGTGGTTATTCCGAGTTGATTGGTAGTAAAACAGATGCAATTGAGCATATTGCACCCTTTCTAACACTTGATGGACTTAATTATTTGGCGAAAATTAATGATATAAAACAGGTGAGTGAACAATGGAGATTGCAGGAAAACAAATAAAACCTCCCATTTTAATAGCACCCATGGCGGGTGTTACTGATTATCCCTATCGACAGATATTAAGGGAAATGGGAGCTAAGTTAATATATACAGAGATGGTATCAAGTAAAGGTTTAGTATATGGAAGCCGCAGGACGGAAGAACTTATTGATTATAAAAAGGATCAAGGATATATCAGTGTTCAAATTTTTGGAGAAGAAGTTGAATTTATTGTTAAAGCAGCTAAAAGGATTGAAAATGAATACCAACCTGATTTTATAGACTTAAATATGGGATGTCCAGCCCCTAAAATTGTTAAAAATGGGGCAGGGGCTGCTTTAATGAAAAAACCGAATTTGGTGGATAAAATAATTACAGCTTTAACTGATAATTTAAAAACACCTGTAACGGTTAAAATAAGGTCAGGCTGGGATGATGAAAAAATTAATGCAGTAGAAATAGCAAAAATTGCTCAAAAAGCTGGCGCGGAAATTGTTGCAGTCCATGGTCGTTCAAGGGAACAATACTATTCTGGGAATGTAGATTATGAAATCATTAAACAAGTAAAACAGGCTGTAGATATACCAGTCATCGGTAATGGAGATATATTTGATATTGAATCAGCCGAAAAAATGTTTACTAAAACTAATTGTGATGGCATTATGATAGCAAGAGGTATTCAGGGTAATCCCTGGCTTTTTAAAAGACTAAAAAAATATTTTGAAGAAAATATAAAAATCCCCGAACCTTCTTATTCAGAAAAAATTGAGATGGCGATCTATCATCTAAAAAAAGCAGTAGATTATTATGGAGAAGAAATTGCTGTACCTAAAATGAGAAAACACATTAGTTGGTATATCAAGGGCTTACCAAATTCGACTTATGTCAAAGATGAGATAAATAAAATCAAGAAAAAAGATAAGGTCATTAATACTTTAAATAAATACAAAGAAAAATTTTAAAATCCCCTGCTAAGGGGTTCTTTTTTTTGCATTTATTATTATAAAATGTTAAAATATGTATGTGCACAAAAATGTGTACAGAGGAGAGGTTGACGATGAAATTTTATAGAATTGGAGATAAGGTAATTAATAGTAAATATCTAGATAAGACGATTAGTAAGATACTTAAACTACGCCAATCTGGTTTGTCCCAATCAAAAGTAGCTGATGAATTGGGAATTGAACGTTCTTTCATATCTCGCTTAGAAAGTATCGGTGAGATTAGGAGAGGTAATAAAATTGCATTGGTCGGTTTTCCAGTTGAAAATAAAGAGGAAATAAGTCAACTTGCCAAGGATGCCGGTTTAGAATATGTCTTAGTAATGACAGAAGAAGAAAGATGGGATTTTATTCAAGAAAAAACTGGCTTACAGCTTTTTGAAGAGGTTATTGAGATTTTGGTTGAGCTGAAAGAATATGACCTTACAATATTTTTAGGTTCAGATATGAGGCTAGACTTAGTTGATAAATTATTAGATGGAAAAGTAATCGGTATAAATTTAGGAGAATCTCCTTTAAAAGAAAATAAATATGTCGAACCAGAAAGAATCAAAAAGATATTGGATTCTTTTTAAATATTAAAGTTTATTATACTGGCCGATAGGATTTATACAGTCAGGAGGATAACCATGAAAAGGGTAATTAGCATTAGTTTGGGTTCTGATAAAAGAGACCATAAAGTAGAAGCAGAGTTTTTAGGAGAAAAATTTATAATTGAACGCCGCGGTACCAATGGAGACAAAAAGAAGGCAGCTCAGCTGTTTACTGAACTAGATGGTCAATATGATGCCTTTGGAATGGGAGGTATAGACCTTTCCATTCAAGTGGCCAATAATACATACTACTTTAGAGATGCTAAAAAGTTAGTGAAACATGTAAAAAAAACACCTGTGGTCGATGGATCAGGCTTAAAAAATACCCTTGAAAGAATAGCTGTAAACTATTTAGATGAACAATTAGATATAAAACTGACTGGAAAAAAAGTTTTATTAACTGCGGCCATGGATAGATTTGGAATGGCAGAAGCCTTTTATGAAAGTAATGCTGAGGTAATCTGTGGTGATTTAATATTTGGCTTAGGTCTTCCAATTAGAATTAGATCTCTTAGAGTTTTAAAAGTAATTGCAGCGATAATTGCACCGATCGTTACCAAACTTCCTTTTGAATTAGTTTACCCCACTGGAGATAAACAGAATCAGATAAAAAGTACAGAAGATAAATTCAAAAAGTTTTATGATGAAGCTGATATTATTGCTGGTGATTTTCACTATATTAAGTCTCATTTACCTAACAGGATAGATAACAAGATTATTTTAACAAATACAACAACAAGTGAAGATTTAAAAGATTTAAATGAAAAGGGAGCAAAAGCTATAATTACTACTACTCCCAATTTAAAGGGAAGAACCTTTGGCACAAATGTTATGGAAGCTCTTTTAGTTGCAATAATAGAAAAAGATCCATCTCAAATAACTACAGAGGACTATATGAATATACTTAATAAATTAAATTTTGAACCTAATTATGTCTCTTTTAAGCAGGGAAAGGATGATGCTAATGGATAAATTTGCTTTTATATTACACCCACTTGGATTTGAAGATTTTTATAGAAAGTTTAACTGGATGGAAAAATTACCAAAAACCATCTTAAAGAAGGCTACTAAGTATGCTCCCCCCTTCAAAATTTCGAAAATAACCGGTATTAAGTCCAAAACTGGTCGAGAGATTGAAGGATATTTTTATGCCTGTCCATTAACATCTGACCAAATTATCAATCTAGATACAGATTTTGTGATTAATAAAATCACAAAAGCAGTGAAAAAAGCTGAGGAGAGTGGAATTAAAATTGTTGGACTTGGTTCCTTTACTTCAGTGGTGGGTGATAAAGGAATTACAATTAACAAAAACTCTAAAGTTCCAGTTACAACGGGAAACAGTTATACAGTTGCTACTGCTTTGGAAGGTACCAAATTGGCAGCCCAGAAAATGAATTTAGATTTTGAAAAAGAATTAGTTACAGTCATTGGTGCCAATGGCTCAATCGGAAAGACGGTGAGTCGTTTAATCGCCCGTGATGCAAAGAACTTGCTGCTTGTTAGCAGAGATTTAGAAAAGTTAGAAAAGTTAAAAGAAACTATTGCAACAGAAAATATGAATATTAATGTTGATTTCACTGATCAAATTGATAAAGCATTAGAAAATTCACGGATTATAATAACAGTGACCGGAGCTGTGGAATCATTGATCAATCCTGCAGAGCTTTTAAGTGGTTCGGTTGTATGTGATGTAGCTCGTCCGCGCGATGTAGCACATAATGTTGGACATCAAAGGGATGATGTTTTAGTTATAGAA
>CAZXRH010000105.1:0-8122 GCA_964642575.1 uncultured Halanaerobiales bacterium | reverse complement strand
TATTATAATTTATTAAAAGCATTTCCTTAAAAAGGGACTCTTTTTTTTATTCACAAAAAAAGATATAATTTATAATAGAAATAAGTTGGAATAGTTACTATTTTGTTTAATCAGGAGGAATTAATGATGAAAAGGATATTATGCTATGGTGATTCCAATACTTATGGGACAGACCCTGTTAATAGTGGGCAAAGTATTAATTCTTCAGCTCGGTTTTCAATGGATGAACGTTGGCCTCTGCTTTTAGAAAAAGAGTTAGGAGATGGCTATAGTGTGATTGAAGAAGGCTTAGGAGGAAGAACAACTGTATTTGATGATCCTATGTCACCCGGGCGTAACGGTGTAGAGTATCTCGATATAGCTTTTCGCACCCATGATCCTGTAGACTATATTATTATTATGTTAGGCACTAATGATACAAAAGATGTCTATTCTGCTTCTGCTGAAGTTATCTCCTGGGGGTTAGAAAGAATGTTAAGGGAATTGAAAAATTTAATGAGAGACTCATTATCACAAGAGGCACAAATATTAATAGTGAGTCCTATCTATGTTAGAAAAAATTCAAAAGGAAATTATTACTGTGGTTTTAGTAAAGCTTCGGAAGAAAAATCTAAAAAATTAGCTGGTTATTATAAACCTATTGCTGAGCATTATGGATGCCAGTTTTTAGATGCAGCCGAATATATTGCTGCCAGCCAAGCTGATGGAATTCATCTTGGTCAAGAAGATCACAAGATATTAGCTCGAACATTGGCTCGCAAGATAGATATTTAGTAATTATCTCTTTAAAGAGAAGTTCGTATTTAATTATTTTGACACAGAAAGGATTATAATGGATAAAAAGAAGGCAAGATTCTGGTTAAAAATAACATTAGGATTTTATATCACAGCCACTTTGATTGTGGCTGGACTAAATTATGGCTTGCAGGGGAGTGTTACACCTGCCCAGGCTGACTTTATCCATCATATTTATAAAATTTTTGAAAATGAATTTAAAATAGGATTGATTTTGGTTGCTACCTATTTAGCCTGGCAGATTTTAAAGGAAGAAAAACATAACCGGTTACGGAAAGTAAGTTTAATTGCATTTTCAGTAACTGCTCTTTTAGTACATGGGATTATTCCCTGGCTGGCCGGCAACCGGGAATTATATTATTTTTTCATGGCCCTGCCCTGGTCTACAATGGGATTGCAGTTAATGGACACCACCTCAACTTATTATACTCAGCAGGTAAACCTCTGGGGTACAGGTGGAATATTTATCGCGACCACCTTCTTTTTAATCTCAAATGGGGTTGTGTTGATTGGGACTTTGCTCATGGGTAGACGTTGGCAGTGTTCATATTTATGCTTATTGAATGGTTTTGTATCAGAAATTTGGTCAGAGGCATTTCCCCTGCTGGGCAGCAAGAAAAAGCTCAGTGGTCTTTGGTTGAAAATGATCAAAGCACTCCGCTGGTTGATGCTTACTATTGCCTTACTTTTAACAATCTGGTGGTCAATGCGTTTATTAGGGATTCCCTTACCGGGCAGCGGTGACTTACTCCACGAACTGGAAATTATTAAATATCTTTCTTTAGAACTCTTAATGATGATGTTTTTATGGATCGTGTGGACTGGTCGCGGTTATTGTTATTACTGTCCTCTCGGGAGTTTTCTATCGTTAATGAGCAGGGCAGCTGGTCAAAAGATTAAAACAGATAATACTCACTGTATAAACTGTGGGCAGTGTACTAAGGCCTGTCCAATGGCTATTGATATAGCCCAAGCAGCTCAAAAAGGTGAGGTAGTAGATAATCTGAGATGTGTTGGTTGTGGCCATTGTATTGATGTATGTCCAAGTAGAACTTTAAGTTATGAAACCCATTTTTTAAAGTGGTGGAAATCTAGATATAATAAGCAGCAGGGGTAATATGTATAATAAAAAAACATAAATATAAATGAGTTAAATTCCTAGTTTCTGTTGAAAAGAAGAAAATTACCTGTTATAATATCAAAGATAAATGATTGAGTGAATTTATCTTTTAAAGACACTTTTTGAGGAGTTCACAAATGGATAAAGACAAGTTTTTTATGGAACAGGCCCTAATAGAGGCCAAAAAGGCTTACCAAAAAAAGGAAGTTCCAATTGGAGCAGTTGTTGAATGTAATGGTGAAATCATCGGTCGTGGTTTTAACAGGCGGGAAAGCGATAATGACCCTACCGCCCATGCCGAGATGATTGCCATCAAGGAAGCTGCTCAAGCCTTAGATGATTGGCGGCTGGAAGGCTGCAGTATTTATGTAACAGTTGAACCGTGTTTAATGTGTGCTGGAGCTATCCAGAAAGCAAGGCTTAAAAAACTAGTTTATGGCACAGAAAGTGATAAAGATGGTGCTTTTGGCACCTTAATTGACATCCTTCAGGATAATAGATTAAACCATCAAGTTGAAATCAAATCCGGTGTAATGTTAGGAGAATGCCGTGATTTAATTAAAAAATTTTTTAAAGAATTAAGATCAGGAAGGATGGGTGAGTCTGGCTGAAACCGCTCGACTCGAAATCGAGTAGACATTATTGTCTCGAGGGTTCGAATCCCTCTCCTTCCGCCATTTTTTCGTACTTTCTCAATTAAGCATGGAGTAATTCCGGGTATTTCTCGGTAACTCGATGCTAATTTTTTATTTTTATAACAAATAATGTCTACTCTTTTGGTAACTTATGGTTATAGTCCTATACAAAACACAAATACTAAATGAAGAAAAATAAAATATAAACATTAGTTAATATATACTACAAGATATATAAATGCATTTTAATACTAATTCCTGTTATTTAAAGCCAAGCGACCTATTTTCAATAATCTAATAATTATAGTTTTTAATACAGTTTTTTCACATTAGTTGTGTGAAAATTTAGAATAATAGTAAAAAAATTAATCTACAGGAGGAAATTTACTTTGTTTAAGAAGAAGCAATTCGTTTTAACAGTGTTGGTAATTATGGTTGCAGCAAGCCTATTTTTAACTGGATGTGATAATCAGGCTCCCCAGACCTCATTAAGCAGTACATATTCGGTCGCGGGAGTAGTCGAAAATGATAGTGGAGATGGCATAGAAAATGTAACATTAAATTTTTCAGGATTTGGAACAGCTTCAACAGAATCTGATGGTACATGGCAGAAAACTGGTTTAAGTGGTTCGGTAACAGTGACTCCTGCTAAAGACGGATATAGTTTTGAACCGGACAGTGTAGATGTATCAGAAACTACCAGTGGTATTGAAATTATAGCTACAGCAGATACACATTCTGTAAATGTATCTACTGAAGGTGAAGGTACAGTAAATCAGAATACTCTAAGTCCCGCCAGTGGCAGCGAGGTTGAATTAACCGCTGAACCAGCTGACGGCTGGAAGTTTGATCATTGGAAAGGTGATATTTCCGGCACGGAAAACCCAAAAACAGTAACAGTAGAACAAGATATGAACATAACAGCAGTATTTGTTGAAAAAGATTATCCCCTTAATGTTACTATTGAAGGGGAAGGAACAGTTAATGAAGAAGAATTATCTACAAGTGGAAGCAAAGAAATCGAAGTAACTGCCCAACCTAATACAGGTTGGAAGTTTGATCAGTGGAATGGTGATTTAAGCGGTAGTGAGAATCCTACCACAATTACAGTTGACCAGGAGAAAAATATTACAGCTGTATTTGTTAAAAAAACATATGCTTTAAGTATAAGCACTGAAGGAGAAGGTAGTGTCAGTGCAGACCCTTCTCAATCTGAATATAAGTATGGTACTGATGTAACATTGACAGCTAATCCTGCTTCTAATTGGAGTTTTGCTAACTGGAAAAGTGACATAAGTGGTAGTGAAAACCCAAAGACTATTACAGTTAATAATGATAAATCAATAACCGCTGTTTTTAACAGTAATACATCAAATGATTTTACTCTTAATGTAGGAGATGGTGGGCAGGTAACGGTTGAAGAACCAGATGGCTCAACTGTTACAGTGGATGCTCAAAATAGCTACAATTATTCAGCAGAAGAGTCTGTTACCTTATCATTGACAGCAGAACCCTTAAATAAAAAGTATGTATTTGATAACTATAGTGGAGGATATTCAAGCAGTAATAAAAATGTCGAAATAACAGTAGATCAAGATATGACTGTAGATACCAACTTCGCTGGTAATGTATTTAAGATGGTTAACTCTTGGGGTAGCACTTGGGGACCAAATGATGATGGTACACTTTATATTACCTATGATGCTGCTATTCAGGTTGGTCTAGATGCCTGGGTTTTAGGTAAAAGAGACAACTATCAGGCAGAAGCGCTTGCCCTATTTGATATAGAAAATGACATCCGGGGAGCATGGACAATTTCTATCAAAGTACCTAACCGGAATTCCAATAATATAAAGGACTTCTATCCTGACAATCAGGTGCAAAAGGGTGGAGACCATCCTTTCCCTGAAAACAAGATGGCAATGGATATAACAGAACTTATGCCTTTTGAAGGAGAAGATATTGTCTTAGAATTAACCAATAATTCAGGTAGTAGTGGAACCCTTGAATCATTTGAAATTGAAATAAATGGTGATACTTATAGTGCTAACTCTTCTAATATTACTATTGCAAATAACAGTTCAAAACAAATTACAATTGAAAATGTTTCGGGTGGTACCGCTTCAGCCAGCCTGCAGTCGTCTGAGCAATTAGATTCTTCATCACGTGAAATTACCAGTTCCGATATTGATAGTTATCTGCAGCGGAATGAAATTACAGGAATCAATAATCGGATTATACAAGGACATGGAACCGGTTGGAATAACTTAACTAGAAATCAATGGCAGGCAGCTAAAGAGAAAGGAACTATAAAGATAATAGATAGTCAAGATATTTTAAACTCATCCACTACTTTACAAAAAGATGGTGCAGGTGGTATCGAGATAATTGATTATTCAGAGTCTAAATACTTCCCTCCCATCAGAAGTCAGGGATCAGAAGGTGCTTGTGTGGCCTGGTCAATCGGTTATTACATTAAAAGCTATTATGAAGCAGTGGACCACGACTGGGATTTAAGTTCAGGTGACAACAGTAAAATTATGAGTCCTGAATTTGTCTACCATTTAATAAATGGTGGGACTGATAACGGTTCATATTATACCGATGCAACCCGTTTAATTGAAAATATAGGTATATCAAGCTGGGAAAGTATGCCTTATAGTGACAGTAACTATACCAGTTGGCCTTCAGAAACAGCTTTCCGAGAAGCAGCTGATTATAGATCTGCTACCTATAATGGCTCAACAGGTTATTACATCTCAATTCAAAGTAGTGATGACATAGAAGCCTTAAAGAATATAATTGCAGATGGTTATCTGGTTACAGTTTCCATAGATGCCAACCAATATGACAATTTAACAGAAAATGGGGTCTGGACTGCAGATAACTATAGCTCACCGAATAATAATCATGCTAATACCATAGTAGGATATTATGAATAATCCTTTGGAAATATTAAAAAGAGGGAAGTTGATATCTATGAATAAAAAAACTATATCTCTGACAATTATATTTTTTATGTTAATCTTAAGCTTTTCATTACAAGTTAGGGGAATTGATATAAAAGAAAAAACAATAATCAGCGGCAATTACACTACAATAACAATAAATAAGGAGATTAGTGAAAACCAGAGATGGGAATATGAGATAGAAGATAATGATATTATTGAAGTTGTTTCAAAAAATTATACAAAACAACTCAAAACTGATGATAAGAATGTAATCAATGATATTCATACCTGGTATATTAAAGCACTATCCACAGGGACTACCAGGGTAGAATTTAATATTGTGGATAGCAGTGGCAATCCGGTAGGTGAAGAAAAGATACAGTATAAAATAGAGGTGAAGCCCAAAACACTTAAAGTAAAACCAGATAATTTAGTTAAAATTGAGTTAAAAGAAAACAGGTCTACCGGTTATACCTGGCATTTAGAAATTGAGGATAACAATATAGTAAAAGTTCATCATGATGAATTTATAGAACCAAAATCAGAGCCTCAAAAAGCTGGTCAATCCGGGATTCATTTCTGGTATATACAAGGAGTAAACAAAGGTAAAACCAAGTTAAATTTCGAGTTATACAGAGACTGGAATAAAGAACAAATTGAAGAAAACAGACAATATATCATTGAAGTAGGATTATAATAGATAAAATATCTAAAAAAAGAAATAATTTGAAATCTCAAATGGAAGAAAGGGTTTTCTCTTTCTTCCATTAACTTTATATATATACCTTTATATGGAAAGGAAGGAAATAGATATGAATCAGTCAATTGTTGATTATTATAAGCAATATAATGAGGAAAATCGATTAGTTCAAGCTAAAGCACAAAAAATAGAGTATATTACTACAAAATATATATTAGATGAGATTATACCACCAAATTCCAGTATCATAGAATTAGGAGCAGGTACGGGAAGATATTCTTTTTACTTTGCTTCTCAGGGTCATCAAGTTACTGCTACAGACGTAGTACCAAAACATATAACAGAAATGAAAAACAAATTAAGAAAACAAGAAAATATAGATAATAATTTAGAGATTGAATTACTTGATGCAACTGATTTAAGTAGATATAAAGATAATAGTTTTGATGTTGTTTTGTCCCTGGGGCCGCTTTATCACCTTAGAGAGCAAGACCAAAGGCAAAAGTGTATAAGTGAAAGTATACGAGTATTAAAAGAGAAAGGTATTTTAGCAGCTGCCTATATTAACAAATTCTTTGTTTTAACTCTCTTGGCAAAGCATCAAAGTCTTAATAAAGAGTATATCGATGACATATTGAAACATGGTAAAGTAAAAAAAGAGGTAGATGATGAGTTCTTAGCTAACGCATATTTTAGTTCACCTGTTGAGATAGAAAATATATTTAATAGTTTTCAGACAAACAAACTAGAACATGTAGGTACAGATGGAATAGCAATTCTCTTACAGGAGATGGTAAATAAAATGAGTGTAAAAGAATATGAAAATTGGCTGAAATATCATTTTGAAACTTTTAAAGAAGACTCTATCTTAGGTTATAGCAATCATGGTTTATATATTTGTGAAAAGGCAACGAGATGAGATAACCCTTATAGTATTAGATAAGTATTGAAATAATCTAAGATAATTTTTATTATTTAGATAGTTTCAAACTATAATTTAAGTTTTGATGAGAAATCACGATAATATCAATAAGGTGTATCTATAATAATCAAACTTTAAACTCTATTCCTTTTTACATCATAGAGTAGGTTTTACATAAATGTAAATAATAAAATCTATTGGATTATCCAGAGGTGTTGATAATATGATGAAAAAGCAAAATATAGAATTAAAAAATGTAATTAATAATATGCCTGTGGCTTTTGCTTACCATAAAGTTATTTATGATCAAAACGACAACCCAGTGGATTATATTTTTAAAGTAGTCAACAATAAATTTGAAGAACTTACAAGTCTTAAAAGAGAAAATGTGATAGATAAAAAAGTTACTAAAGTTTTAGAAGGTATTAAAAAATCAGAATTTGATTGGATTCAATTTTACGGCAAGTTGGCTTTATCAAAAGAAAGTAAAACTATTGAAAAGTATTTTAAACCACTCGATAAATGGTTTGAGGTTAAAGCATACAGTAAAAAGAAAGGATATTTCACAACTGTTTTTACAGATATCACAAAAAGGAAATTAAAAGAACAAAAATTAAAAAGTGAAAAGCAGAGATTAAATAATATATTTAATCATTTAAATGATATAGTATGGTCAGCTAGTTGGCCAGACTTAGAAGTACAATTTGTAAGTAAAGCTGTAGAAGATATTGTAGGTTACAGCACATCCGATTTCAAAAATGATTCCAATTTATTATTTAAGATAACTCATCCGGAGGATAAAAGTATAAATGAAAGATCAATAGAACAATTAGCCGAGGAAGGCTATACCGAGAGAGAATTCCGTGTTATTAGCAAAGACGGTGATATCATATGGATACAGGATAAAGGTGAAATGATCTATGATGAGAATAATAACCCCATTATAGTAGAAGGGGCAATGAGAGATATTACCAAGCGAAAAAAAGCCCAACAACAGTT
>CAZXRH010000104.1:0-8163 GCA_964642575.1 uncultured Halanaerobiales bacterium | reverse complement strand
ATATGTAATAGTTAAAGCTCAAGATAACTTACACGGTAAAGTTTTAACAAAAGTTGGGGCAGACCGGGTTGTTTATCCAGAAAGAGATATGGGAGAAAGAATTGCCCATAACTTAATATCTTCGAATGTATTAGATTATCTAGAATTTGCTCCAGATTACAGTGTAGTTGAAATTATGGCCTCACCCAATATGATAGGTAAGTCACTGGCAGAACTAGAATTTAGAAGCCGATTTGATGTCAATGTGATGGCTATCAAAAGAGGACAACACCTTAATATGTCACCAGGAGCCAGTGATAAGATCCTAGAAAATGATACCTTGATTGTAATGGGTAAAAATGAAAATTTAGACGAAGTTAGAAAATTTTAAACCAGGAGATTCCTGGTTTTTTCTTTTATATCAGTTACTTAATTCACTTTTTAAAAGTCTTTTTAAAAGTATATGCACATTAATATACTTTAAAAACGGGGGAATCTATATGGAGATAAAAGAAGTCTTTCGGTATAAAGCTAAAAAAATATTAGATAGTTTAAAAACTGATGCCAATCAAGGTCTCAGTGAAAAAGAAGCTAAACAAAGACTTAATAAATATGGTCCAAATGTTTTACAAAAAGGTTCACAGGTATCTCCCTGGGATATTTTTATCTCCCAATTTAAAAACATATTGGTAATTCTATTACTTATTGCAGCAGGTATTTCGTTTTTTATGGGAGACCATATTGAAAGTATCGCAGTTTTTGCTGTAATCATCATTAATGCTCTGTTTGGATTTTTTACTGAATACCGAGCCGAAAAATCGGTAGAAGAACTAAAAAAAATGGTTACAACCGAATCTAAGGTTTTAAGAAATGGACAAGTTATCAAGATAAACTCTGATAATGTTGTACCCGGCGATATTCTCATTATTGAAGAAGGAGACCGGATTACTGCTGATGGTCGTTTAATCGAAGCTGACAATTTAGCTGTAGATGAATCAGCTTTAACCGGGGAATCTGAACCTGTCAATAAGAAGACTGAGACAATTGAAAAAGAAGAGGTACCTTTAGCTGAAACTAATAATATGGTTTATATGGGGACTGCTGTCACAAGAGGTAATGGAGTCGCTGTTATTACTGCAACCGGTGCTAAAACTGAAATGGGTAAAATAAGTGATCTGTTAAGTAAAACAATTGATGAGAAAACTCCTTTAGAAGAAAAGTTAGACCAACTTGGTCAATCATTAATTGGACTAACCCTTGTAGTAGCTGCTATTGTATCCATTTTCGGTATTATCAGTGGCCGTGATATTATTGATATGGTTAAAACCGGTGTTGCTCTTGCAATTGCTGCTGTACCGGAAGGTCTACCAGCTGTATCTACGATTACCCTAGCAATCGGGATGAACAAGATGGCCAGACACAAAGCCTTAGTAAAAAGCTTGCCAGCTGTTGAAACATTAGGTTCAACTACAGTAATTTGTACAGATAAAACCGGTACCTTAACTGAAAATCAGATGACAGTAGATAAAATTTATTTAAATGATCGCTTCATTAAAGTTACAGGAACTGGGTATAAGCCAGAAGGTCAGTTTATAGAAAACAATGAGAATATAAATATAGAAAATGATGAAAATCTACAATTATTTCTCAAAGCAGCAGCTTTATGCAGTAATGCTGCCATAAGTAAAAAAGATGAACTTTGGGAAGTAGTGGGAGATCCTACAGAAGGAGCTTTAATCACAGCTGCTCAAAAAGGTAATATGGCTAAAACAAGGTTAGAAAAGGAAGGTTATACAAGAACAGATGAGCTTCCTTTTACCTCTGATAATAAATATATGGCAGTTTCTTATGAAACTCCTGCTGAGGGACAAATAACTTATTTAAAAGGTGCTCCTGATGTTGTTTTAGAGATGTGTGATAAGTATCAAGAAAACGGAGAAATCCAAAATTTAGATAAAGACAGTAAAGATAAATTTTTAGAAGAAAATCATAACTTAGCCAGTGAGGGTTTAAGGATGCTGGCTGTAGCCTACAAAAAGAAATCAAATAATGATTTAAAACAAGATATAAAAGAAGATCTCATCTTCATTGGATTGGCCGGAATTATGGACCCACCCCGACCTGATGTACGGGATGCAATCTTAGGTGCACAAAAAGCTGGGGTAAGAACTATTATGATTACTGGTGATCAAAGCGATACCGCCTATGCCATCGGCAGAAAAGTGGGGATTGGCAAGGATGGACAAACTCCCATTAGCGGGTCACAATTAGAGAAGTTCAGTCTAGAAGAATTAGAAGAAAAGATTAGAACCCATTCGATTTTTGCAAGGGTTTCCCCCAAAGATAAACTGGATATCATTGATGCTTTAAATGGTAATAATGAAGTAACTGCTATGACCGGTGATGGTGTTAACGATGCACCAGCTCTTAAAAAAGCCGATATAGGAGTCTCAATGGGGCAAAGGGGTACAGCAGTTGCTAAAGAAGCCTCTGATATGGTGTTATTGGATGACCGCTTTGGAACTATTGTAGATGCCATAAAACAGGGAAGAGTTATCTTTGATAATATCCAAAAATTTATCCATTATCTATTTTCCTGTAATTTAAGTGAAATTTTATTTATCTTTATCGGTATCTTATTCCAATTACCGACTCCCTTGTTAGCATTACAGATCCTTTGGTTAAATCTTGTAACAGATGTTTTTCCAGCCCTTGTTATGGCCTGGGAATCACCAGAAGATAATGTAATGAATAAGCCACCACGTGACCCAGAAAAAGCAATCTTAACCAAACAATTTAAAATGAAAATTGGTATACAGGGCTTAATCATTACCATGGGTCCTCTAATAACTTACATGTATGCCTTAAATCATTTTAATACTATTGAAAGTCGAACAATTGGCTTTATGACTTTAGCCTTTGTACAGCTTTTTCATGTATTTGATGTAAGAAGAGAAAACGGCTTAGGTTTTGATAAAACTCTCCGTGACAATAAATATTTATGGGGAGCAATAGTGATAACAATCTTATTACAGCTTATAGTCGTTTATACACCGTTTTTACAGAGTGTAGTGCATACAGTGAGTCTTACCCTTAACATGTGGTATTTAGTCATCATAGGCTCAATATTACCTATAATAGCTATTCAATCCTATTCTTATTTAAAGAATAGATAAATAATAAAAAATCATATCTATAACTATCAAACCTTCTGAGTCCAAAAAGGGCTTGGAAGGTTTTTTATTTATTTTTAATCTTTTAATAAAATCTTAATATTTAAATAAGGACTAGTTAATCTATCTCTATTACAATAAAGTTAATAAAAAGTATTGAGGTGTCAACTATGTCGAAATGGATACGAAAAAACCAAATATTAAGTTATATAATTTTTACATGTATATTTTCCTGGCTTCTTTGGTCTTATTTATTGTTTAACCAAGATATTAACAGTATCTCTCAGTGGTTAATTATTACTGGTGGTTTTGGACCATTAATCGGTGCATTAATTACTAATTATTTTATTGGTGGTAAAAAGAAAATATTTAAATGGTTTAAAAAAATAATAAATAAAAATTTTAATATAAAAAGCATATGTTTTGCACCCCTTTATCCTGTAATAGCTGCCTTTATTGTTTATCTAATTATTAATTCATTTTCTTTGCATCATTTAACTAAAGAAGTAGAAACTCAATGGTATCTTTATCCCTTAAACCTATTAACTATCATGCTTTTAGGTGGAGGCCAGGAAGAGTTTGGCTGGCGGGGTTTTGCCTTACCAAAACTATTAGAAAATTATAATCCGTTATCAGCCAGTATCTTTGTAGGTTTTATGTGGTTTATCTGGCATATTCCCCTTATGTTTATTCAAGGAGCTCCACAAGCAAAGCTTCCAATTATCTGGTATTTAATCAATTTATTATCAATTTCAATAATTCTTACTTTTTTACAGTTCATGTTAAAAAATAGAAATATAGTACCTGCCATTATCTTACATGGGGGATTAAATATAGCTCAAAATTACTTTAATATCGATGCTGCCGGTGCTTATTATCTTTTCACTCTTATTAATATAGGATTTTCCTTGTTTGTAATCTTAAAATATAAAAATTTATGGTTTAAAAGTGAGTATAAATTATAACATAAAGGATAAATAAAAGCTTTGCTGTATTAAATATATAAGAAGAAAAGGAGGAGTAAAAATGACTATTAATTGGGGAATTATTGGGACTGGTGTGATCGCAAATACGTTTGCCAATGAATTTAATCAGGTCAGTGAGGGTAATCTTTTAGCAGTAGCTTCTCGTTTGAAAGAAAATGCTGAACAGTTCGCAGCTGCTAATGGTATTAAGAGAGCTTATGAAGGTTATGAAAGTATAGTAAAAGATGAGAACATTGATATTATCTATATCGCTACTCCACATAGTGTACATTTTGAAAACACAATGCTGTGTCTAGAAAATAATAAATCAGTTTTATGTGAAAAACCTTTAGGAGTTAATGAAAAACAAGAGAAACAAATGTTTGCCAAGGCCAAAGAAAAGAATTTGTTTTTAATGGAAGCAATGTGGACTTACTTTTTACCGGCTATACAAAAAGCAAAAGAGTGGATTCAAGCAGGAAAGATAGGAGAAATACAGGTTATTACTGCTCAGGTAGGTATTTTACCTATACCTCCACGTAACAAAAAGGGGAGACTCTTCAATCCTGATTTGGCGGGAGGAGCACTACTTGATACCGGAATTTATCCGATTGCATTAGCTAACTTATTATTAAAGGATGATCCAGTTCAAAGTAAGATCACTACTCAGTTTACTAAAACTGGAGTGGATGAACATAATGCTATTAGTTTGCAGTATAAAAGTGAAGCAATCGCACAGCTAACCTGTACGATTCAAGCCCCAATTGAAACTGATGCTTATATTTATGGAACTAAAGGAAAAATACATTTACCCGCCTTTTTAAGAACTGATAAAGCAATTTTAGAAAATGACAAGGAAAAAGAAACCTTTAAAGATCTAAGAACAAGTTTAGGATATACTTATGAAATTAAAGCAGTAAATAGTTATCTTAAAAATAATAAAAAACAGAGTAATATAGTGCCACCTGAAAAAAGCTTGAAAAATATTAGGGTAATAGATACTTTAAGAAAGGAAATGGGGCTTCAATATCCTTTTGAATAAAATAATTTTCTTATAACGAAATTAAATTATATTTTTATAAAGGAATATCATGGATAACTACTTTAAAACAACAGCCAATTCATAATTTAAGCTAAAAACAAAAAAGAGGAGAAAAGCAATGATATTAAAAATTTTAAAAAGAGATTTATTACGTAAAAAGATTATCACAGCTGCAGTTTTCATCTTTATCTTACTGTCAGCTATGTTAATGGCAAGTGGTACCAATATGATAATCAACTTATTAAATTCAGTTGATTACTTATTTGAAACAGCTGAAACTCCCCATTTTACGCAATCACATACAGGGGATATAGATCAAAAAGCAATAGACCAGTGGAGTTCAGATAACAACCTGGTCCAAACACAACAGACAGTAGAAATGATTAATATTGCTGGATCTAATCTGTATATCAATAGTGGAATTCCCGAAAAACAAAGTTTTATTGATAATGGGTTTGTAAAACAAAATGAGAAATTTGACTATTTGTTAAATCTTGATAATGAAATAATTGAGGTTAATAAAGGAGAAATAGCGGTTCCAATTCATTACATGGAAAGTAAAGATTTAAAACTTGGAGATAAAATTACAATTAAAGATAGTATAAATGAAATCACATTTACAATTACTGATTTTGTTAGAGATTCACAGATGAATCCTTCTATAATAAGTTCGAAGAGGTTTGTGGTCAGTCAAGCCGATTTTAATACTATAAAGAGTAATTTTGGAGAATCAGAATATCTAATTACCTTTCAACTAAAAGATTTAAGTTCATTACAGCAATTTAGAAATCAATATAGTCAATCTAATTTACCACAAAAAGGACCAACCATAGATATCCAATTGCTCAAATTAATGAATAGTATGTCAGATGGTCTAATTGCAGCAGTTATTATTCTAATCAGTATTTTATTATGTGTAATTTCTTTATTATGTCTAAGATTCGTCATTTTATTAACTCTAGAAGAAGATTATAGAGAAATCGGTGTAATGAAAGCAATCGGGATATTGCCTGCTAAGATAAGAAATATCTACTTATCAAAATATTTTACATTGGCAGTAACTGCTGCTTTATCGGGCTACATATTATCACTATTTGTTGATCATATATTTATAGAAAATATATTGCTGTATATCGGTAAAGCACCTTTATCATTTATTGAACTAATGCTACCACCGGCTGCTGCCTTTGTAATTGCCTTAATTGTAATACTGTTTTCTATGTTTGTATTAAAAAGATTTAAAAAGGTTTCAGCTGTTGAGGCAATTCGAATGGGAAGTTCAGGTGGTATCTATGCAGATAATAAGAAGTTTGCTTTATCTCAAAATAAATATATAAATTCTAATATATTTTTGGGATTACGTGATGTAATATTAAGGTATAAAACTTACCTCATTCTATTTTTAGTATTTGTTCTTTGTACATTTATCATCATTGTTCCTTTAAATTTTTTAAATACAATTCAATCCCCGGAATTTGTTACCTATATGGGGGTTGGCCAAAGTGATATAATACTTGATTTACGAAACTCACAAGAGATGCACCAACAGTTTGAAGAAGTTATTAGTTATATACAAGATGATTCTGATGTAACTAAGTATGCCACTTATATAACCGGTAAATATGAAATTATAAATCAAGAAGGTACAGCCGAAAGTCTGTTTGTTACTACTGGAGATTTAGATGTGTTCCCGGTCGATTATGTAAATGGTCAGTCACCATCATCCGAAAATGAATTAGCACTTTCTTACTTAAGTGCTGATCAATTAGATAAAGAAGTGGGCGATTCTGCAGTTCTAATCGCTAATGGTAAAAAGCATTCCGTGGTAATATCAGGAATTTATCAGGATATAACTAATGGTGGTAAAACAGCCAAAGCTAAAATCAAGCCAGATTATGATAAAGCTGTCTGGTATAATATTAACTTTAATGTAAATACAGATGTATCTAGTAAAGTGCAAGAATATAATCTAGCCTTTGAAAATATTAAGGTAACTGATATTGAAGGATACATTAATCAGACCGTTTCTAATATAATTGGACAGCTCGAGTTATTAACCATTACCGCTATTATAATCGCTGTTTTAATCACAATATTAATAACATCACTATTTTTGAAAATGTTAACAGCAAAAGATATGTCACAAATTGCAGTTATGAAAAGCATCGGTATCTCATTAAAAGATATTAAAATTCAATATATAACTAGAGCTCTCATTGTATTAAACTTAGGAATCATAATGGGAACAATCTTTTCAAATACACTGGGCGAACGTTTGTTAAGTATCTTACTTTCGGTTTTAGGAGCAAAAAACATTCAGTTTATAGTTAACCCTTTAGAAGCATATATTTTAAGCCCCATATTTTTAATGTTGGTTGTTTCAATAACTACAATTTTAAGTATAAATTCAATTGAAAATTATAGTATCGAAGATATTAATCTTGAATAAAAGGAGGAAATAAAAGTGCAAAATAATATTTTACAGGCCAATAATTTGTCTAAAACATATACAGTAAACAACATAAAAAAAGATATTCTACAAAATATAGATCTAACAATTAAAGAAGGTGAGTTTGTATCTGTAATGGGTCCTTCTGGTTCTGGTAAAAGTACACTACTTTATAATGTAAGTGGCATGGATCAAATGTCTAAGGGAGAAGTAATGTTCAATGGAACTAAATTAAATGATTTATCAGAAACTGAGCTATCTGAACTAAGATTGAATAAAATGGGTTTTGTTTTTCAACAAAATAATCTATTAAAAAATTTAGGAATTGTTGATAATATTATCTTATCCGCTTATATGGCTAAAAACAGAAGTAGAGAAGAAATAAATGAGCAAGCTGAAGCATTGATGGAAAAGACAGGTATAAAAGAATTAGCTCATAATGATATTACACAGGTCTCTGGTGGCCAATTACAAAGAGCTGCAATCTGTAGAGCTTTAATTAATAATCCTATCATGATATTTGGGGATGAACCAACTGGAGCTCTTAATTCTAAA
>CAZXRH010000103.1:7767-8300 GCA_964642575.1 uncultured Halanaerobiales bacterium | reverse complement strand
GGGAAGAAATTATTAATTCAAAGGTATCTAAACAGGCTGATTTAGTAATGTTAACTTATTTATTAGAAGGTGAATTTCAAGAAGAGATTATTAAAGCCAACTTTGATTATTATGAACCCCTTACCTTACATGATTCATCCTTAAGTCCGGGTATTCATGCTGCAGTTGGCGGTAAATTAGGAGAAACTAAGATAGCTTATGAACTGTTTAAAAGAGCGGCCCGCATTGATTTGGGAAGAAATATGAACAGCAGTAAAGCAGGTCTTCACGCAGCTTCATTGGGTGGTTTATGGCAGGCTACAATTTTTGGTTTTGGAGGTATAAAATTTAAAGATAATATACTTCATATTAATCCTAATTTACCCGAACGATGGAATATGTTAAACTTTAATCTTTCAGTAAAAGGAAATCGATTAGAAATCGAGATAACAAGAGAGTGTATTAAAGTAAATTGTATCAAAAAAGGTGAACCTATTTTTATTAAAGCAGCAAATAAAAGAGTTAAAGGCCGCTCTTTCTGGTGACTTTTCCTT
>CAZXRH010000103.1:0-7757 GCA_964642575.1 uncultured Halanaerobiales bacterium | reverse complement strand
ATTTGAATTGACTGATTATAAAAAAATGAAATACTAAGTATTTAAAGGACATCTCATATGGGGTGTCCTTGAACTATCTTAAAATGTGGATATAATCATAAATTTGTGTTATTATATTAGTTAAGATACTTTTGTGGAGGCATAGTATATGCAAAAAAAGACAAATTATTTATTCATAATTTTAGCGATAATAGTTTCATTATTTATAGTGGGGATTTTATCTTTAAGTTTTGGTTCTGTTAATCTTTCTCCCATAAAAGTTTTAAAGATACTCTTTTTTGGCGAAGAAGTAAAACAATCTCTGCATATTATTATTAAACAGATTAGGTTACCTCGTATTATCTTAAGCTTTTTAGTGGGGGCTGGCCTTTCGATAGCAGGTGTTGTTTTTCAGGGCGTTATTAGAAATCCTATGGTTGATCCCTACATAGTTGGTATTTCAGCCGGGGCCGGTACAGGTGTTACCCTGGCTATTGTTTTGAACTTACAGATTAGTTTTCTTTTTTTCAGTACGATACCACTGATGGCCTTTTTTGGTTCACTCTTAACGGTTTATATAGTCTATAATCTGGCTAAAACTAAAGATAAGGTACCGGTTGTTACTTTTCTATTAGCGGGAGTGGCAGTAGGATTTGTTCTAAATGCTGTCATGTCTTTTTTAATGGTTTTAGGGACCAGAGATATACATAAAATAGTTTATTGGTTATTGGGGAGTTTATCTACTGCCAGTTGGCAGGATATTAGATTGATGCTGCCTTATTTTATAGTTGGTAATTTTATTGTAATTTTCTTTTTAAAGGATTTAAATTTAATCCTATTAGGTGAAACTGATGCACAGCATCTTGGGGTTAATGTAGAACGGAGTAAAAAATATTTGATTGTTGGTGCTTCTTTAATTACAGCATCTGTGGTTTCAGTAAGTGGGAGTATTGGGTTTATTGGTCTGATTGTACCTCATATTGCTAGGATGTTGGTCGGACCTGACCATAAAAAGCTTTTTCCTACTGCAGCCATTTTGGGTGGTATATTTTTAATTATAAGTGATGATTTAGCCCGTATCTTATTAGCACCTATGGAAGTTCCGGTAGGAATCATAACTGCCTTAACTGGTGGTCCGTACTTTATTTATCTACTCCGCAAGACAAAAAAAGAGATATGGTGATCAAAATTGCTAAAACTAGATAATATTGAATTTTCCTATGAAAAACAAAAAATATTGCATGATATTAACTTTCATTTGGAGAAAAATGAATTTATTGGGATTATTGGACCCAATGGTTCAGGCAAATCAACCTTATTAAAAAATATAAGCAAATTACTTGATCCTGATAAGGGTTTTATTTATTTGGATAGTAATCTATTAAATGACTATTCTTATAAAGATCTCGCTAAAAAAATGGCGGTTGTGCCTCAGGATACAGACGTTAACTTTAACTTTAGTGTATATGATTTAGTTATGATGGGTAGAAACCCCTATCAAGACCGCTGGGGTAGAGTAAAAGAAGATGATAAAAGAAAAGTTCAAGAAGCTTTAGAATTAACTGATACATTAAAGTTTAAAGATAAATCAATTCAAAATTTAAGTGGTGGGGAAAGACAAAGAGTTATAATTGCTCGTGCAATTGTTCAGGAACCCGAACTACTTCTTTTAGATGAACCCACTGCTAGTTTAGATATAAATTACCAGAGAAATATATTTGATTTAGTTTCTGATTTAAATGAAGAGTTAGAAATGTCAGTTTTGGCTGTTTCCCATGATTTAAATTTAATTAGTCAGTACTGTGAACGTCTCATCTTGTTACATCAGGGTAAAATTCATAGTATTGGGAAGGTAGAAGATGTTATTACCAAAGAAAACATCAGTGAAGTATATAATACAGATGTTGATATTAAATATAATCCCATTACTGAAAGACCCTATGTAATAATTATTCCTCGTCAAAGAGGAAGTCAAAAAATTGTTGATAAAGATTTTCATATACATTTAATATGTGGTGGTGGAACCGGTAAGGATATCATGAATCTTTTAAATGATCTTGATATTGGTGTTAGTACTGGAGTTTTAAATCGGGGTGATTCTGACTGGGAAGAAGCAAAAAGATTAAATTATGAGGTAGTAGAGATTCCACCCTTTGCCCCGATTGACGAAGAAGCCGTTAAGGAAAATGAACAAAAGATGAAAAAAGCTAATCTTATAATAATTTCTGATACACCTTTTGGTTGGGGTAACTTGGATAATATTAAAAGCCTGGCCAATTTTAAAAATAAAGATATCCTATTTATGGTTAATAATGATTTAGAACAGAGGGATTTTACAGAAGGAAAGTTTACTGAGCTTTATAAACATATTAAGAAAAATAATAATGTTAATGAAATAAAAAGTCATAAAGAACTATGTAATTTTATTAATTCAAAATATGAGGAGATTTCTTATGATTAAAAATTCTTCTTTTAAAGATGAATATTTTATAATTTTAAAACCAGAAGGTGAAGTATTAGATTTAGCTCAGTACTTACAGGATAAACTGCATACTGAATTCGACCTTTATCCAGATGACATATATCCCGAGATTCATATTACATTGGATAGAATCCATCAGGATAAACTTGAAGAAGCGGTTGAAATAATAGAATCTATGGTATTAAAGTACTCTAAAATTGATATTTTAGTAAAAAACTTCGACTGTTATTCTTTTAAAGATAACAATTTTTTAGTTTTGAATGTAGAAGAAAACCAAAAATTGGTTCAGTTCAGTAATGAACTTCATGCTAAATTAGCAAAAAAAAATATATCGACCATTGAAAATTATGAAGAATGGAAATTTCATATTTCACTAGCTAGTACTATATTTACCGAAGAAGGACAGAACTTTGATGATGAATTTCAAAATCTTTGTTATAGATTTGAAGGGATACACACTCCTCGTGAATGTGAGGCTGATAAAATAGAGATATGGCGTCCTACTTTGGATGAAGAGATAAAATGTCTTAAGAAATTTCAATTATAGGAGGGAAGCAAATTGACTGAACTAAAAGGATTTATTTTTGACTTAGATGGAGTTATTACTGATACTGCTGAATACCATTATTTGGGTTGGAAAAAGTTAGCTGATGAAGAAGGTATGGAATTTGATCGTGAATTTAATGAAAAATTCAGAGGGGTCTCCCGTATGGAGTGCCTTGATTTACTTTTAGAGGCCAATGGTAGAGAAGTTACTCCAGAAGAAAGAAAAGAATTAGCAGACCGTAAAAATAATTATTATCAGGAATATCTCGAAAGCATTTCTAGTGATAATTTGCTAGAAGGGATTGAAGAAATATTAAAAAAAGTCAAGGAATCAGGCTATAAAATGGCGATTGCATCAGCTAGTAAAAATACCAAGATTGTCGTAGATAAACTTGATATTGAAGATATGTTTGATACCATTTCCGATGGCTACAGTGTAAAGAACTCTAAACCCGCACCCGACTTATTTTTACACACTGCTGAAAAAATGGATCTAAAACCGGAAGAATGTGTAGTTTTTGAAGATGCGGAAGCTGGTATTGATGCTGCCTTAGCAGCCAATATGACAGCAGTGGGAATCGGTCCAGAAAAAAGAGTAGGGCATGCCCATTATAGATTTGATAAAGTAAAAGACATTGACTTAGCTCAAATTCTTTAGATTAATAAATTAGGTGAATCAAAATGGATGAGCATGGAAAATTATTTAATAAAATAGCCCCCTACTACCAGCTCTTTTTTAAATATCAGGTTTGGCATTACGGCAAGATAGTGGATAAAAATATTGATCTCATAGAAGATAAAAATATCGAAACTGTTTTAGATATCGGCTGTGGAACCGGGGCATTTGGTTATGTATTTAAAGAAAGAAGTTTTTCAGTTACCGGAATTGATGTTGCTCCCGAAATGGTTAAAAGAGGTCTTTCTAATGACCTTTACTGTAAGCAGGGAGATATCAAAAATGGACTTGCTACTGAAGATAACTCCTATGATATGGTGATTTCAGCTATGGTTGCCCACGGCTTAGATGAAAAGACCCGTTTAAAATTTTTAAAAGAAACAAAACGAATATCCAAAAAAATAGTCCTCATTCAAGATTATAAGTTTCAGCGCAAATTTTTCGTCGACTTAATTGAAAAATTTGAAGGTGGCGGCTATTTTAATTATATCAATAAAGGTCAAGCTCAGTTTAACCAAGTTTTTGACAAACTCTCCACTTATGAAGTATCCCGCAACTTAAATTGGTATCTTTTTAAATAATTTTTTGAAAATTAAGAAGGATTTTATTAATTAATGTTGAATTAATTATATAGAGTTACGCAAGCCCTTGCGTAAAAAGGAGGTTTTGATTTTGCCGTTGACCTTAAAAGATATTGCAGAAATGGTTGGAGTAGCGGAGTCAACGGTTTCAAGAGCGATCAATGGCAAACCGGGGGTAGGTGAAGAGACCCGTCAGGAAATATTAAAGATTGCGCGGGAATATGATTTTAAACCAAATAAATTAGCCCAGGGACTTGCCAAACAGGAAACTCATATCCTGGCATTACTTCTGCCGGGACTTTCACAAGGGAACTATTCCCAGATCATTGAAAATTTTGAAACTGTGGCTGAAGCAGCTGGCTATCAGATTATTTTATGCAATACTCATAATGATTTAGATAAAGAAAAGACTTATCTTAATTTATTAGAGGAAAAAAGAGTGGATGGAGCTGTCATTTTAGGCGGTGAAATTGCTGACCAACACATTGTAAATACAAAACTGAGAGGCAATGATAATATAGTATTAGTTAACAGGCTTTGTGAAGAAATATTAATACCCACAATTTTAATTGATTCTAGCCATGGAGCTTATCTAGCAACTGAACATCTCTTGGAGTTGGGCTATGATAATATTGCTTTAATTACCGGTAATGATGATGACTATATTGAAAGTGAAAAAATTAAGGGATATAAAAATGCACTTGCTGAACATAATATTGAATTTAACCCTAACTTGATAATCGAAACAGATGGAAGCCGTGAGGCTGGTTATGAAGCTTTTTTAAATCTTGTTGATTTAAAAACCCCACCAGATAGTTTTTTTGTCACAGGTGATCTTTTATCAGTGGGATTAGTTGAATCTATTAAAATGGGGGGATACTTTATTCCACAGGATTATCCCATTGTTTCTTATGGTGATACAATTATCAATTCGATTGTTGAACCAGAATTAACCAGGGTAGTGGAACCTCTTAGTCAGGCCGGCAGCCTGGCAGCAGAGGTATTAATAAATTTAATTAATAATGAAGAGGCTAAAGAAGAGATTAAAGTTTTAAAACCCGAATTAAAAAAATGTGAATCTACAAAAATTAATAAAGGGAGGAATTAATTAATGGCTAGTGTTACTTTTGAAAATGTAACAAAAAGATTTGGAGATGTGGTGGCGGCTCAGGATCAGGACTTAGAAGTAAAAGATAAGGAATTTTTGGTTCTGGTTGGGCCATCCGGTTGTGGTAAATCTACAGACCTAAGAATGATTGCAGGATTAGAAGAAATTACAGAGGGTAAAATTAAAATTGGAGATACTGTGGTAAATGATATTCCACCTAAAGATAGAGATATTGCTATGGTATTCCAAAATTATGCTCTTTACCCACACATGAATGTCTATGATAATATGGCTTTTGGTCTTAAACTGAGAAAGTTCCCAAAAGATGAAATAGAGAGAAGAGTTCAAGAAGCAGCTGAAATATTGAGTATTGAACCACTATTAGACCGTAAGCCAAAACAGTTATCTGGTGGTCAAAGACAGCGTGTTGCTCTTGGTAGAGCGATTGTTAGAGAGCCTAAGGTATTCTTAATGGATGAGCCTCTTTCCAACCTTGATGCGAAGTTACGTGTACAGATGAGGACTGAGTTAAGTAAGTTACATGATAGACTTAAAACCACTGTTATTTATGTTACACACGATCAAACTGAAGCAATGACAATGGGAGATAGAATTGTTGTTCTTAAAGATGGTTTTATCCAACAGGTTGATTCACCTCTCGAACTATATAACCATCCAACTAATATGTTTGTTGCTGGCTTTATTGGTAGTCCGGCTATGAACTTTATGGATGCTAAAATTGAAAAAGATGGTGATGAATACTTTGCCGAAGGATTTGGCGCCTTTAGAATCAAAGTGCCTGAACAGTTCATAGATCAAGTCGAAGATTATGTAGGTAAAAGAGTTGTCTTTGGTATTAGACCAGAAGATTTAACCGATGCCAGAATTACTCATGATTTAGATGTTAAACCTGAAAATTCATTTGAAGCAGAGGTTGAAGTTGTAGAGCCTATGGGTTCTGAAATTTATCTCTATCTAGCTGTTGATGAACATGAAATGATTGCTAGAGTAGATGCTGAAAGTGATGCTGAGGTGGGCGACAAAATAAAATTAGGTGTTTACACAAAGAAAATGCATATTTTTGATAATGAAACTGAAGATGCATTATTTTAGAGCACATCAAAATTTAAAATTAAGGGCAGCCGGATAAAACCGGCTGCTTTATCAATTAATAGGGGGTATATAACATAATGGATATAATGGAAACTGCTGCTGAATTAATGGCTGTTTCTGCTCGCACTGCTCCGAAAGCAGCCGGTCGTGATTTTGTAGATATTAAAGTAATTGGTGGAGAAAAGATTGATAAACTAGCTGATGAAATGATAAACTATGGTATAGAGAGTGGAAAAGGAAACTTTGATCGCGATGGTGAAAACGTTAGAAACAGTGGTCAGGTAGTACTTCTTTCCTTAAATGAAGCAGATGTAATTGGTTTAGACTGTGGGGCCTGTGGATTTGATAAATGTGAGGAATTAGAATTAAAAAGCGGGCCTGAATTTGATGGACCAATTTGTGCCTGGAGATTAATGGATCTTGGAATTGCACTTGGTTCAGCTGTCAAAACTGCCAGCATCCTAAATGTAGATAATAGAATAATGTACAGAATAGGAGTAGCTGCTAAAAAAATGGGCCTTATTGAAGGAGAAGTAGTGGTAGGAATACCTATTTCCGCTTCTGGTAAAAATATATATTTTGATAGATAAGTATTAAGGGGCAGATAAAATGAGTTTTGAAAAATTTTTTAAAAAAGCAATGATCTATCTACTCATCATAGTGATTGTAATCTTTGCATTTAAATTAGTAATGAATATTAGAAAAGTGAATCAGATGCAAACCAGACTGAACAATCTGCAGAATCAGGTTGAACAACAGGTTGATAAAAATCAGGAATTGCAAGAAGAAATTGAAAGGGTAAAAAGCCATGAGTATGTGGAAAAAATTGCCCGTGAAGAACTTGGTCTGGTAAAACCGGGTGAAATTCTTTTTATACCGGTGGAAGAGGAAAAAAGTGAAAACAACCAAACGGAAACACAACAGGAAAATAATACGGAACAGGATGATAATTAATGAGTAAAATTGTACAAATTATATCAGATAATTTAAAACTAAAATCCAAGAATATAAAATCAGTAATAGATCTACTAGAAGATGGTAATACGATTCCTTTTATAGCTAGATATAGAAAAGAACAAACTGGAGGGCTTGATGAAACTCAGATTAGAGATATTAATGAGGAGTATGAATATCTTACTAATCTTTTTGAACGTAAAGAAGAAATCAAAAAGACGTTAAAGAAAAAAGAAAAGTTAACTGATGAAATTGAAAAAAAACTCAATCAAGCTCAAACCCTACAGGAAGTAGAAGATATTTATAGGCCCTTTAAAG
>CAZXRH010000102.1:0-8334 GCA_964642575.1 uncultured Halanaerobiales bacterium | reverse complement strand
ATTGAACATCCTTCTGAAGTATTAGATGAAGGTGAAGAAGTAGAAGTAAAAGTGCTGGGAGTAAACAGAGAAGAAGAAAGAATTTCTCTAGGATTAAAACAGTTACTACCTGATCCCTGGGAAGAATTTGCAAGAAAACATTATGAAGGCGAAACTATTGAAGGTAAGATAACTAAACTAGTAGACTTCGGTGCCTTTATGGAAGTTGCCGATGGGATCGAAGGCCTTATCCATATTTCTCAACTTTCACAAAAACATGTTGAGACACCCGGAGAAGTAGTTGAAGCTGGAGAAACCAGAGATGCTAAAATTATTAATATAGATCCAGAACAAAGAAGAATTGGATTAAGCCTTAAAGGCTTAGACGAAGAGGAAGAAAAAGAAACAAAAGAAAAATCACAGAAAAAACAAAAGAAAAAAAGTGAATCAAAAGATAAAGAAGAAGAAACCTCTTCAGGTGCAACAATACAAGAATTAGTAGGAGACATTTTCGACCAAGAAGAATAGTTTTGATAAACAACTTTGAATTAGGGGCCTTACTATTCCAAAGCAGAATAGTAAGGTCTTTATTTATGTTCATCTTGACATAATTGCTATGGCTTCTAAGATATGTTATTATTTTAGATAACAGGAGGAAACCCAATGATAGAAGTAAAAAATATAAAACCAAACAGTACAGCCGATAAACTGGGTTTAGAAGCCGATGATAGAATTTTAGCTGTTAATGACAAAGAAATTAAAGATTATATAGATTATAATAATGCAGTAGCCGACTTTCAATTTAAATTAAAAGTAAAAAAACAAAATGGAAATATAATTGAATATGAAGTAGAGAGAAAATATGATGAAATATTAGGAATTGAATTTGATGAAATAGTATTTGATGGTTTAAATAAATGTAAGAATAAATGTATTTTTTGTTTTGTTGATCAACAGCCACCTGACTTAAGGCATACCTTAAATATTAAAGATGATGATTATAGATTTTCTTTTTTACAGGGGAGTTATATTACACTTACAAATTTAGAGGAAAAAGACTTAGAAAGAATCGTTAAATTTAATCTCAGCCCCCTGAACATTTCTGTTCATACAACAGATCCTAAGTTAAGAGAATATATGATGAAAAATCCAAAAGCGGGTGAGATAATTAACCAACTGGATTACTTAAGTAAAAATGGTATAGATTTTAATACCCAGATTGTTCTTTGTCCTGATATTAATGACAAAGAAAAATTAAATCAATCTATTAATGATTTAAGTGGTTATTTTCCCAATATATTATCTCTGGCTGTTGTACCAGTTGGCTTAACAAAGTATAAAAACAAAAAGCTTCGGACTTATAATCATAAAGAAGCTGAAGAAGTAATTGAACAGATCGAAAACTGGCAGAAAAAGATTAAACAAAAATATGGTGAAAACTTTTTATATGCAGCTGATGAATTTTACTTATTGGCAGATTTAGATATACCTAATTATGATCATTATAATGAGTTTCCTCAACTGGAAAACGGAGTTGGTTTAACTAGGTTATTTAGAGATCATTATTATGATATTAAAGATAAATATATTGATAAAATTTATGAAAATGAACAACAGAAAAAGTTTCATTTAATTACTTCTGTTTTAGGTAAAAAAGCCATAAAACCAGTCATTAAAGATATGAATGATAGTTTTAATAGTATAAATATTAATATTGAAGCTATAGAAAATAATTTTTTTGGTCCAACAGTTACTGTTACAGGTTTATTAACTGCCCAGGACATTGAAAAAAAGATTCAATCTATAAGGGGTAAAAACATAATATTACCCGGTATAACATTAAATGATAATGAGATGTTTATAGATGAAGTAAATAAAAAGGAACTTATAAACAAGTTTCCAGATAAAAATATATATGTATGCAATGATATAAAAGATATAATGGAGGTGTTAGGAGATGTCAAAACCAGTAGTGGCAATAGTAGGTAGACCCAATGTGGGTAAATCTACATTGTTTAATAGATTAGCCGGTACCCGTATTTCAATTGTTGAAGATGAACCATCCATAACTAGAGATAGAATTTATGCAGATGCAGAATGGCTGGATCATAAATTTAAACTTATTGATACCGGTGGTATTGAAACCGAAAGTGATGAAGAGATTAAGACAATGGTTAAAAAACAGTCAGAATTAGCCATTGAAGAAGCGGATTTCATCCTTTTTGTTGTAGATGGAAGAGCAGGTTTAACCGCTCTAGATGAAGATGTTGCCCAAATTTTACGTAAATCCAAAAAAGATGTGTTTGTGGTTGTAAATAAAATTGAAGATTTCACCAATATGCAGGAAAATGTCTGGGAATTTTACTCTCTCGGTTTTGAAGTAGTTGTACCTATTTCAGCTGAGCATGGTAAAAATATTGGTGATCTATTAGATCATGTGATAGATGGTATTGAAGATGTTGAAGAAGAAGAGACTGAAGATATTATAGATATTGCAATTGTCGGTAAACCGAATGTTGGCAAATCATCTTTAGTGAATTTTTTAGTTGGACATGAAAGAGTAATTGTTAGTGAAGAGCCTGGAACTACAAGAGATGCCATAGATACTACAATAGAGTTTAATGATGTTAAGTATAACTTAATAGATACAGCTGGTCTTAGACGAAAAGCAAGAGTAAATGATGATATAGAATATTACAGTAATATTCGTGCAATAAGGGCAATTGAAAGAGCTGATGGTGTATTAATGATGATAGATGCCCAAGAAGGTGTAACAGAACAGGATAAAAAGATATCTGGTTATGCCCATGATGCAGGAAAAGCAATGGTTATTGCAATTAATAAATGGGATTTAGTTAATGCTGATTCAGATGAGATGGCCAGATATAGAGATGAAGTATACTATAACCTTAAATTCTTAAACTATGTTCCAGTTAGCTTTATTTCAGCTATAACCGGTAAAAGGATAGAAGAGGTTTTAGAACTATTAGAATATAGTGTTGATCAGAGCACAAAAAGAATCAAGACTGGTCTCTTAAATGAGGTAGTTCAAGAGGCGGTTCAGTTAAGAGAACCACCTACTAAGAAGGGTAAAAGGCTTAAAATATATTATTGTAGTCAGGTTGGAGTTAAACCACCTACTTTTGTATTTTTTGTTAATAATCCTGATTTGATGCATTTTGCCTACAAACGTTATTTAGAAAATACAATTAGAGAAAATTTCGGTTTTATAGGCAGTCCAATCGTGATAAAAATCAAAAAAAGGGGTTAATATAATATGAAACTATTTTTGGTCTTGATATTTTCTTATCTGCTTGGTTCTATTCCCAATGGTTATATTTTTGGGATGAAGTTTGCCGGTAAAGATATAAGAAATTTTGGTAGTGGTAATGTTGGTGCAACCAATGTTGCCCGTGTAGCTGGTTATAAAATAGGTTTATTGGTTGCCATTTTAGATATTGCCAAAGGCTATATCTCTGTTTTAATAGCTCAGTATTTTTTACTACCGGAATATTCCATGACTTTTGTATTTATAGCTGCTATCCTAGCAATTATAGGTCATAATTGGTCAATATTTTTATCACTGAACGGGGGCAAAGGTGTAGCTACCAGTGTGGGTATTATCCTGCGCTTGTTTCCCTATTCTTTACTAATTCTTTTTATTGTATGGATTGTAATGATAGTTTTAACCAAAATGGTTTCAGTAGGGTCCATTTTGGGTGCGGTTTCTTTACCAATTAGTGTAGCATTTATTTACAGTACTGGTACACCATATATAATATTCAGTTCTATAATTACTTTGTTAATTATCTTCAGTCACCGTTCTAATATTAAAAGAATAATAAATGGTAATGAAAACAAGATGAGTTGGCCGCCTGGAAAGGAATGATCTAATTGACTTCAAAAATAGGCATTATAGGTGGAGGCAGCTGGGGTACAGCCTTATCTCAGGTTGCTTCTACAAATATAAAAGAAGTATTGATCTATGTTCGTGATCAAGAAGTTGTAGAAAGTATTAATAATAACTCAATCAATGATAAATACTTTCCCGAGGTTAAATTAAATCAAAATATCCATGCCACTAATGAGATTATAGATGTAATAAATTTTGCTAATGACATCATTATTTCAGTTCCGACCAGTGCTACGAGAACTATCATGGAAAAAACAAGCAGTAAGTTGACCCAAGATCATACCATTATTTCAACAGCTAAAGGTTTAGAGATTGAGACCTTTAAAACTAATTCAGAAATTATGCGAGAATTTTTCGAGGGCGATATAGCTGTTTTATCTGGTCCAACCCATGCTGAAGAAGTAATCAAAGAGATTCCAACTGCAATTGTAGCTGCTTCAGATGATATGAGTGTAGCCCAAAGAATTCAAAAAAAATTGATGACTGCTCGTTTTAGGATTTATACTATAGATGATCTAAAAGGAGTAGAACTAGCAGGAGCTGTCAAAAATATTATTGCAGTTGCTTCTGGTGTCACAGACGGTATCGGTTATGGTGACAATACAAAAGCTGCTTTAATTACTAGAGGATTAGCAGAAATAGTTAAATTTGGTCTATATCTTAATACTAATCGAGAAACTTATAATGGTTTAGCTGGCCTGGGAGATTTAGTTGTAACCTGTAATTCTGATCATAGTAGAAATAGACGCTTTGGAATTCAAATTGGTAAAGGCAAATCTTTTAAAGAAGCTGAAACAATAGTTAATCAGGTAGTCGAAGGTGCTAAAACTGCTAAAGCAGTTTATAAGTTCCTTGAAAAGAATGATGATATAGAGATGCCAATTACAGAACAGGTCTATAAAGTTTTATATGAAAATAAAGATCCACATGAAGCATTAGATGATTTAATGTTACGTGAACCAAGAAATGAATTTTATTATTTATCATAAAGTTGAAGTACGACTTAAAAAAAGATAAATTAAAGGATTTCAATTCCTTATATTGAAATAAGTATTGAGTATTAATATAATTATATTATTATATCAATTTACCTGAAAGGGGTTTTTTTATGTCTGTAAAAATTATTGCTGATTCTGGATGTGACTTACCAAAAGAATTACTAAATGAATATAATATTACCGAAGCACCACTTTTAGTTTATCCTAAAGGCCAAGAGGACCAAGCAGAAAAGGTTGACGATCCTAAGGTTATTTATGATGGTATGAGAGATGGAAAAGTATTTAAAACAGCTCAGGTTCCACCTAATTTTTTCGAAGTTATTTTCACAAAAGTTGCTGAAAATAATCGTCCTGCTATCTACATTTCCTTTTCCTCCAAATTATCAGGTACCTATCAATCCTCAGTAGTTGTTAAAAATAATATTGAACAAGAATATAAAGACCTAGATTTAACTATTATTGATTCAAAATGTGCCTCTTTAGGTTATGGAATGATAGTCTATCAGGCAGCCAAAATGGCAAAAGAAGGTAAAAGCAAAGAAGAAATAATAGAGATGATTCATCATCATAAAAAACACATGGAACATATATTTACTGTTGATAACTTAGAATATCTCAGAAGAGGTGGAAGAATAAGTAGAACTGCTGCTTTTGTGGGAGGATTACTTAATATAAAGCCTATCCTTGATGTAGAAGAGGGAGAATTAGTTCCCTTAGAAGAAAAGAGAGGACGTAAAAAAGTGCTGGCTAGAATGATAGAAATAATGGATGAGAGAGGACATGATCTTCACAATCAGATGATAGGTATAAGTCATGGTGATGATTTTGAAGGTGCCCAACGCCTTAAGGATTTAATTCAAAAAGAATTTAAACCACAAGGCTATATAATTAATATGATTGGATCAGCCATTGGAGCCCACTCTGGACCTGGTACATTAGCAGTATATTTTTTAAATGATACAAATTATTAAAAATTTTTGACCAATACAAGAAGGATTTTAAATATAGATATATAATATATATACTAAGACGAATATTTATTAATAAATGCATAAAACTTACTAACAAGGAGGAAATTTAATGAAAAGAAGAGTTTTAATAATGGGGGCAGCAGGAAGGGACTTTCATAATTTCAATACTTTTTACCGCGATAACGACGACTACGAGGTTGTAGCTTTTACAGCTACTCAAATTCCTGATATTGAAGGACGTAAATATCCCGCAGAACTCGCAGGAGAAAACTATCCTGAAGGAATTCCAATTTATCCCGAAAGTGATATCGATCAAATTATTGAAGAAGAAAATATTGACGAAGTTGTTTTTGCTTATAGTGATGTTAGCTATGAATATTTAATGAGTAAAGGATCACAGGTAATGGCAGCTGGAGCCGACTTTAAAATGATGGGTAAAAACGCAACTATGTTAGATTCTGATGTACCTGTTATAGCTGTTTGTGCTGTAAGAACTGGTGTTGGTAAAAGTCAAACTACTAGAAGAGTTTCTGATATATTAAATGCAATGGGTAAAAAGGTAGTTGTAATTAGACACCCAATGCCTTATGGAGATTTAGTTGCACAATCTGTTCAGCGTTATGAAAAATATGAAGATATGGAAAAAAATGATTGTACAATAGAAGAGATGGAAGAATATGAACCACATATTGAAAGAGGCAACATTTTATACGCTGGTGTTGACTATGAAAAGATTTTAAGAGAAGCAGAAAAAGAAGCAGATGTTATTCTTTGGGATGGCGGTAATAATGATATGCCATTTTATAATCCTGATTTAATGATTACCCTGGTCGATCCTCACAGAGCAGGACATGAACTTGCTTACTATCCAGGCGAAATCAACTTAAGATTAGCAGATGTAGCCTTAATTAATAAGGTATCAACTGCAAATCCTGAAAGTGTAGCAGAAGTCAGAAAGAATATTCAAACTGTTAATCCAGAAGCAACTATTGTTGATGCTGCTTCCCCAATTTTTGTAGAAGAACCAGAATTAATCAAAAACAAAAAGGTATTAGTTGTAGAAGATGGACCTACCTTAACACATGGTAATATGGAATACGGTGCTGGCGCAATTGCAGCTCGTAAGTTTGGAGCAAAAGAATTAATTGATCCTCGTCCATTTGCTGTAGGTTCTATCAAAGATACCTTCAATAAATATAGTCATCTTTCAGATATTTTACCAGCCATGGGTTATGGTAAAAAACAAATGAAAGAATTAGAAGATACAATTAAAAACTCTGATGCTGAAGCAGTTGTTATCGGTACACCAATTGATCTTACTAAGATCATTGATATCGATAAGCCACATACCAGAGTTAAATATGAACTACAAGAAATTGGAAAGCCAAATCTACAAGATCTAATTGATGAATTAAATCTATAAAGATTAGACTAATGAGCCCCCTCCTTTAGGGGGCTTTTTTAAACTTCATTAAAAATGGGATGGTTTATATGTTAGAAGAGAATTTAAAAGTATTACGACAAGGTAAAATTAAAAATAATAAATTTATAATATACTGGATGCAAGCTGCTCAGAGAGTACAGGATAATACAGCTTTAGATTTTGCTATTAAAAGAGCCAATGATATTGAAGTTCCTTTAATAGTCTTTTTTAATTTAACTGATAAATTTCCGGATGCAAATCTAAGACATTATAACTTTATGCTAGAAGGATTACAAGAAGTTCAAAAAGACTTAAGAGAGTTAGGTATTAACTTCATTGTAAAGATAGGCAATCCAGTGGAGAACTTATCAAAATTAAGTGAAGATGCAGTTATGGTGGTTTCAGACCGCGGTTATTTAAAAGTAGAAAGAGAGTGGAAAAATGATTTAACTAAAAAACTAAACTGCCGTTTTGTTTTAGTTAATACCAATACAATTGTACCTGTAGAAATAGCTTCTGATAAAGAAGAATATGCTGCCTATACCATTAGAAAAAAGATTAATAATAAGATTGAAAGATTTATTGACCCGATTGAAAAAGAAAAATTAAAACTAAATTCTCTCCGAATAAATTTTAAAGGAGAAGATCTATCTAATATAGATAATTTAATAAACAAATTAGATATTGATAAAACTGTAAAACCTACTCCATATTTTAAAGGAGGAGCGACTGCAGCTTTAAATCACTTAGAAGATTTTGTTAATAACAATATAAAACAATATGAAGAGTATGGTAGTAGACCTGATTATGATGTTACTTCGAAATTAAGCCCATATCTTCATTTTGGACAGATTTCCCCTGCTTATATCTACAAAAGAATCAACTGGAATGATATTAAAGCAGAGGACTTTTTAGAACAATTAATTGTTCGAAGAGAACTTAGTTTTAATTATGTTTACTATAATGAGAACTACGACAATAAGTTAAAGAATATCTTACCTGATTGGGCAGTTGAGACTCTTAATGATCATCAAAATGACAAAAGGGAAT
>CAZXRH010000101.1:0-8533 GCA_964642575.1 uncultured Halanaerobiales bacterium | reverse complement strand
ACCCCTTACAACCTGAAATTGTAATCCCGGAAGATGCAACCAGTATTTCAATAACTTCTGATGGTACTGTTAATATTAAGACCGGAGATACCACTGAACAAATTGGGCAAATTCAGCTATATAGATTTGCCAATCCAGCCGGACTTAACAGTTTAGGCCGTAACCTATTCCAACGGACTGTAGCTTCTGGTGACCCACAAACTGGTGTCCCAGGTGAACAGGGCTTTGGAACCATCAGTCAGGGCTTTTTGGAAATGTCTAATGTGAAGGTAGTAGAAGAGATGGTAAATATGATCTCTGCTCAAAGAGCATATGATGTAAATTCAAAGGCAATTAAAGCAGCTGATGAGATGCTACAGACTGCTAATCAGTTAAGAAGATAAATTAAGGTAGGAGCTTGATTATTTTGAAAAACAAAAGGTCTATTTTAATTCTAACAATCCTAATAGTAATTAGCAGCACCTTACCCCTCTCAGCTTTTGAAGTTATAATTGAGCCTGAGGTTAAGGTAAAAAGTGAACATATTATACTGAAAGATATAGCTGTATTTAATAATATCTCAAAATCAACTCTCGATGAAATAAATGAAATAGACCTTGGTAAAGCTCCTTTACCGGGATATAAAAAATATATAAATAAAGCCTTGATTAAACTCTTAATCAAAAAGAAGGGTATCGAAACAGATAAATTCAGCTTGAACTTTCCCGACCAAATTACAGTACGCAGAGATGCAAAAGAGCTTGAAGGCAAGGTGATAAGTGATTTTTTGCAGGCTGAGATAAAAAAACAATTAGCCAATAATACTGATAAATTTAAAGTGAAAGTAGATATGCGTCAGGATAAAATTAAGATACCTAATCAGGAATATGAGCTAGAAATATTAGAAAATAGGTCTTTAAAACCAGGCCAGATGACAATTCCAGTTGCTATTATTATAGAGGGAAATGAATACAAAAGATTCTATATTCCTGTTAAAATTAAGGCCTATAAAAAAGCTTATGTGGCAAAAAGATATATTACCCAGGGAAGTAAATTAAAAAAAGATGATTTTGAATATAGATTAGTAGAAGTAGATAATTTGGAAGATGGCAAGATTATCAAAAAAAATACTAATGTATTCAGTAAAAATATTGAGCTTTCCTATTCACTTAAACAGGGGGATATATTAAAGAAGAACAATTATAACACCCCATATTTGATCAACTGGGGTGATCGAGTACAGGCAAAAGTAATAGTGGGAGATGTCGAACTCTCCTTAATGGTAGTTGCCCGTGAAAGAGGCAAACAGGGAGAATATATAAATGTTGAGAATATGGAAAACAAGCACAAATTTCAGGCAAAAGTAATAAGCCCTCAACTTGTAGAACTGATAAAGGATTAGAAAGGGGAAAAAAAGTGAAAAAGATAATTACATTATTTATGATTCCCATAATGATGTTTACCCTAACAACTGCTATTGCAGCAGAAGGTAATTCACTCTGGAGTGATGAATCTGCAGATATTTATAAAGATAGAAAGGAACATGAAGAAGGGGATATAATTACTGTTTTGATTAAAGAAGATGCAAATGCAATTCAGAGTGCTAATACAAGTACCAGTCAGGAAAGTGAAGTTGACGCTGAAGCAGGCTTTGGTATCTTTAACTTTTTGAAAGCATTTGGATTTGGATATTCTGATTCGGGATCTGCTGATGGTCAAACTTCCCGTAGTGGTACTTTAGAAGCAGATATTACAACCCAAATTGTTGAAATACAGGAAAGTGGCAATCTTAAGATTTCAGGTACTAAAAATATAAATATTAACGGAGAAAAACAGTCAATTAAATTAACTGGAGTCATTAGACCGGAAGACATTTCTTTAGAAAATACAATTTCTTCTAAAAAAATTGCTGATGCTGACATAGAGTATGAAGGAGAAGGTCCTGTTGGCGACAAACAGGAACCAGGTGTATTTGAAAAGTTTGTAAACTGGATCTTCTAACAGAAAGGAGCTTATTATTTTGAGTTTGAAATACAAAAGATCATTACTGATTTTAACAATCCTATTAATATTACCTATGGTTTTAACCATTAATATACAGGCTCAACAAAATCAGGACCCAATTGTAAAGATCGGTAATGTTACAAGAATACAGGGAATAAGAGATAACCAACTTATTGGATATGGTATAGTTGTTGGTCTGGCTGGAACCGGAGATTCGAGCCGTAGTCAGGCTACCGTACAGAGTGTTGCTAACATGATGGGTGAGTTTAGTATTGATGTTACCCCAGACCAGATTAGAAGTAAAAACCTGGCTGCTGTAATGTTAACCGCTGATCTACCACCTTTTATCCATTCTGGGGACCGAATTGATGTAACGGTTTCTTCCATGGGAGATGCCGACAGCCTGCAGGGAGGAACCTTAGTAATGTCTCCCCTTGAGGCAGCCAATGGTGAAATCTATGCGGTAGCTCAGGGTCCGGTATCAATCGGTGGATTTAATGTACAAAGTGGTGGCAGCAGTGTCCGTAAAAACCACCCAACTGTAGGAAGAATTCCAAATGGAGCTTTAGTAGAAAAAGAAATAAAATTTGATTTAAATAAAGATCATCTCAACTTATTATTACAAAACCCTAACTTTAAAACCGCTGATAATATTGCTAAGGCTTTAAATAAAAAGCTTGAATATTCCAATATAGCACAGGCTCGTGATGCAGGTACAGTCAGGGTTAATGTTCCTGATGAATTTGAAGGTAGAGTTGTAGACTTTATTGCTCAGGTAAATAATACAGAAGTTAGATCTAATATAGAAGCTAAAATTGTTATTGATGAAAAGACCGGTACCATTGTCTTAAGCCACAATGTGAGGATTTCAACTGTAGCGGTTGCTCATGGTAATATATCTGTTACCATCAAAACCAGAGAAGAAGTATCACAACCACCATCTTTTTCCGAAGGAGAAACTGAAAAAACTGAAGAAACTGATATTCAAGTATCAGAAGAAGAAGGCAATATAGTAATGATAAGTAATGAGAATACAATTGAGGATCTTGTTTCAGCCTTAAATACAATCGGGGCTACCCCACGTGATATTGTTTCAATTATCCAGAAGATAAAAGCAGCTGGTGCCCTACACGCTAAGTTAGAATTAATCTAAAGGGAGCTGATATAATGGAGATGGGAAACTATCAAACAATGAAATCAAACCTGCTGCAGAGCAAGGTTCAGGATAAACAGCACATAGAAAACATCCAAAATATAAATAAAAAAAGCAGTAGAAAAGAAGGCGATGAAAAGTTAAAAAAAGCGATTGCTGATTTTTCAGCTGTCTTTTTAAAGATGATGTTTAAATCGATGCGTTCTACCCTGCCTGAAAACAGTTATATCGATGGAGGCTACGCCGAAGAGGTCTTTACTGATATGATGGATAAAGAAATCAGTCAAATAGGTAGTGGACAGAGTACATTTAAAAACTTAAATAGAGCTATGTTTGAACAGTTAGATCAAACTAGATAAACATACAAAACCCCCTTATAAATTATATTATAAGGGGGCTTCGTATATACTGTAATTTATTTTATCTTATTTCGAGAAGGAACCTTTAATTTCAAAACCTACATAATATATATTAATTGTATTAGTAGTTTCATCTTGAAATTCGCCAATCTCGCTATCATAATCTTTATCACCCATGGAATTGTGATTATAGCCGAAATAAAACTTTTTATCAGGCTGGAATTCATAGTCAATAAAGGTGTTTAGCAACCTATAATTCATCTGATCTTTGGAATCTGAAGCAGGAGATTGCCATGGTACTATATCATATTTTATATGAAAATAGAGGTTATCCCTAAAGGCAGTATCAAAACCTACAAAGTAATTCATAACACTTGCATTTGATTCTTCTGAACTACCTCCATTAAAAATATCTGTATAAGAGTTGTTGATGGAAAAATTAGCTGCATTACCATAAACTCGGTAATCACCTTTTTGAAGTTCCGCTGGTTCAACGGGCATTAGATATTCACTTTGCCAATCAGAAAGCATTAAATAATCAAGATAGGTAGTATAACTACCTTCCATTCCAAGTTGTGCATTTACTGGATTACCAACAAGACCAACCAATACAAATGTTAAAACGAAAATAAGGACAAATGTTTTTTTCATAGTAATCTTCCTTTCTTTTAGCAGGATTTGTAATATATACATAGAATTACTAATAATTATAACAAACATAAATAATTTTTAGTATTACCCGAAAGTATAATATCTAGAATGAGGTGAACAATTTGAACCTTATAAAAAACAGAGACTGGGAAAAATTATATTATTTACTTTTAAAAACAGGCAGCCAGGAATCATTAGATTCCTATATTGATACAGTTATTAAAGAACTTGATGAGATAATTCCCTATTATGCTGCTAATTTTTTCACCTATAGTCATAATTTATCAATTGCAAACAATGTTCAAACTGTAAATATTTCTAAACGAGCTTTACGAGAATATGAAGATTATTATTATACACTCGATGATATAAAACAAAAGACCTTTAACCAAAAATCACCAATTAAAAGCACTGATATTATGGATTATAGTAAATGGCAGCATAGTGAGTATTTTAATGATTTCCTTTACTATAATAACCTATATTACTCCTGTGGGATAGATATCCATTATAAAAATCAATTATTGGGAACAATTGGTTTATTTAGAGAAAAGTCAGATCCTGATTATAATAATAAAGATCTTAATTTTTTAAATGTTTTAAAAGGACATATGGGTAACCAGATGTTTAAATTAAATGTAATAGAGGAAATGAAATTGAATACTCAAGATGATATATACTCCAAGCTTAAAACGGGTGAAAGAATGTATAATTTGACTGATAGAGAGCTTGAAATAGTTAACCATGTTATGGATGGGAAAAATAATAAGCAGTTGGCAGATGAGCTATATATCTCTATAAATACTGTTAAAAAACATCTCGGCAATATTTTCCGTAAAACAGATGTAAATAATAGAACTGAATTGACCTCCTTAATTTTTAGCCTATAATTAATAATTATCTTGATTTATTGTATAATATAGTTAGGTAAAAAAAGGAGGTATTTTTTTATGAAAATTGCCTGCCAGGATACGTTAATACCCGAAAAAAATTTGCAAGATGTTTTGCAAACTACAAAAGAACTTGGTTTTGATGGTATTGAAATATCTGGAGAAAGATTTTTAAACTCTCCTCAAAAAGTTAATAAAGCACTGCAAAGTACAGATCTTGAATTAGCTGTTATTTGTGCTGGTCATCGAGGTTGGCTTTTATCAGAAAATAAGGAAAAACAAAGACAAGCAGTTCATGATATTAAAAAGTTGTTAGATTATGCTGAGAAATTTAAGGCAAAAGGAGTATTAACCCCAACAATATATGGTACATCAGATTATTTACCCTTTCCCGAAAGAAAAAGATCTCCAAAAGAAGACGAACAAATACTGATAAAAAGCTTAAATGAAATCGGTAATTATGTAGCCGCGAAAGGTGTCTATCTATTATTAGAACCTTTAATGAGATACCAGTCCCATTATATAAATAAGTTATCAGAAGGAATAGAAATTATTGAAAAATTAGATAATAACGGTGTTAAATTAATGGCCGACACCTTTCACATGAATATGGAAGAAACGGATATTGGCCAAAGTTTAAAAAATGCTAAAGAATACTTATTCCATGTCCACCTTTCTGATAGTAACCGAGAACTTCCTGGGCGCGGTCACATTGATTTCATACAGCATCTTAAAACACTAAAAACTATAGGCTATGATGAATATTTATCTTTTGAGGCCTTAATTCCCGATAATCCAAAAAAAGATTTAAAAGATAGTTTAGATTACATTAAAAATCTTCTTTAGGGGGAGATCAAATGTATAGAGGGTTAATTGCTGACCAGGTTGATTCCTTAACATTAAAAGAATATAAAGAAAGAGCTGTCAAAAGAGATGAAGTGAAAGTGAAAACTATCTACGGTTCCCCTAAACACGGAACAGAGATGACAATGTTTAAGGGGATACGTCCCTTTCAAAGAGAATATTATGATGAAGAATGGAACATGTTTTTGAAAACAGAGGAAAAAAGGAATGTGTTTCCACTTGATTTAGGTAATATGTGGGTGGGTAATATAGTAGAAACGGGAGCAGGTGTTAAGCAGTTTGAGGTTGGTCAAAGGGTGGCTGGTTATGGCAGCTTAAAGGAATATCAATATATTAAGAAAAATAATGTATTAAAATTACCAGAAAATATGAGCTGGAAAAGTGCCCTCTGTTATGATCCAGCCCGCTTTGCGCTCGGTGGAATAAGAGACGGCAACTTAAAATTAGGGGACCGGTTAGCAATATTTGGATTAGGTGCAATAGGTTTATTGACCATCCAGATGGCAGTTCAATCTGGGGCTAGCTGGGTAGCTGCAGTCGATCCTATCAAAAAGAGAAGAGAAATTTCTAAAAAAATAGGGGCTGACCTGGTTTTAGATCCCGATCAGTTGGATATTGGGTATGAAATAAAGAAAAATACTAATAAGAAAGGGGTAGACCTTTCTATCGATACTAGTGGTTATACACCTGCCTTACAGACCGCTATTCGAGCAACTGCTTATGGAGGTACAGTTACAATTGTGGGTTGGTATAAGCGTCTGAAAAACCACTTAAATTTAGGAAGAGAAGCTCATTTTAATATTCCAAAAATAATATTTAGCAGAGCCTGTAGCGAACCTAATAGAGAACATCCCCGCTGGAATCTTGCAAGGATAAATAAAACTTGTTGGGAGATGTTATCTCAAGGGCAATATGATTGTGAAGACATTATCTCTCCTGTTGTAGATTTTAAAAATATAATTGAAAAATATAGATATTATGTTGATACAAATCCTGAGAAAAGTATAAAATTAGGAGTAAAATTCTAATTAAATAGAAAGGAAATATTATGGATATTAAAAAGATATTAACTTCAATGAGAGAAAAGATTGATCCTAACTTTAATTTTGTTGATAATACTGACCAAAAAATTCCCTTTCATAATTTAGAAAAGAGAATTTCAGAATCTAAAATAGCTTTAATTTCTTCTGGTGGGTTTCATCTAAAAGAAGACAAACCATTTGATACTGAGGACTCTAAAGGAGATCCTACTTATAGGATGATTCCTAAAGAAGCCCCAATTGAATCAATCGAGATTTCACATTCCCATTATAATCACAAATATGTAAATAAAGATATAAACTGTGGATTTCCCATAGAGCTGTTAAAGGAATTAGATCAAAAAGAAGCCATAGGTAGTTTAGCAGATAAAAATTATAGTTTTATGGGATATTGTCTCAAAGTTGAAAAACTAAAAGAGAATGCAAGAGAGCTAGCAGATAAGTTAAAAAATGAAGAAGTTGAAGCTGCTTTAATTGCTCCAGCTTGACCAGTCTGTAATCAATCCGTGGGATTGATAGCAAGAGAGTTAGAACAAAAAGATATTTCTACTGTAACTTTAAATATGTTTTTAGATATAGCTAAAAAAGTAATTCCACCCCGAACTATCCATGTAAACTTTCCATTTGGAGCTCCTTTTGGAGATCCCAATAATAGAAGTATACAACTGGAAGTTATCCGAGAATCATTAAGTATGCTTGACAAAAGTAAAAAGCCTGGGGAAATCAAAAAATTACCTTTTGACTGGAGAGATGAATTAGATTAAGTTCAATAACACTTTAATTTTAATAGATATTGGAAGGACTTAATAACCAGTTTCTAGAATAATATAATTATAAGTTAAAGGGAGAGTCATAACTTATGAGAGGGGGAGTAGACAAATGAATAAAAATCTAGTATCAAATATGAGATATGTTTTATCTAAAGCGAAGAATGCTCACCACAAGTATGAACAAAATGTTTTAGATGGTAGATTTGATAAGGAATGGTATAAGTGGTATGCAGATTTCATTCTTAATAGTAATATGAGAAATGAATTAAGAAAAGATATTGAGGAAGAAGAGATGATAAAGTTCCTTAAAGATATCACGGATGAATATACAGAAAAAGAAGTTGAAGAAGACTGGGAAGATTATGCGGCTGAGAAGTTAGTCGATAACTATAAAGCTTAAATATTAATATGGACTTAAAAGGGGTAGTTAACACGACTACCCCTTTATTTTTAAAGGAAAAATCTAATAACATAGATTATAATATTTAATATTATTGTAATAATGATCATAGAGGTTATGGGGATAAGAAGTTTAAAGTTATCATTATTGATCCTGATATCACCTGGTAAGTTGCCAAACCAGTTAAAGTTAATAGGCAAGGTGGTAATAATAAAACCAAAAAAAGCTATTATTAATCCGATATAAATCAGAAACTTTCCCCAATTGAATTGACTGTTCAAATTAATCACTCCTGATAATATTATAATAATATTAAATAATATAATCAATATATAGAAAAGAGGTATAAAGAAATGATCCAGGGTAAAAGTATCAAAGAGTGGCAAAAAGAGTATCCACTTCTCTCGGATATAATGGAAACCA
>CAZXRH010000100.1:0-8602 GCA_964642575.1 uncultured Halanaerobiales bacterium | reverse complement strand
TTCCAGTTTTTGGAACTGCCGGCTGTACTGATTCCTGTGCTCTAGATAGTCAGGCAGCTATAGAAACTACTTTGAATATTATGACTGCTGCCCAATGTAGTGGAAATTTGGTACATGATGTCGGATATATGGAATCAGGTAATACAGGATCCCTATTTAATCTCGTAATGTGTGACGAAATAATTGCTATGGTTAAAAGAATTATGCGCGGAATTCAAGTAGATGATGAACATCTTGCGGTTGATGTAGTAGATGAAGTAGGTCCTGGTGGCCACTTCTTAGGTGAAGAACATACCGTTAAACACTTCAAAAATGAAACCTGGTTCCCAACACTTATTAATAGAATGAGACACGACGGTTGGAAAACAAAAGCCAATAGTTCTACAATGGGTGAAAGAATTAAAGAAAAGGTACATGATATTATTGAAAACCATGAAGTTAAACCTCTTTCTGATGATGTTCAAGCGAAAATAGAAGAAATCATTGAAAAAGCAGAAGAAAGAGAAGCAAATAGAGATAAAGAAAAGAAAAAAAATTAAGCAAATTCTAAAAGGAGGTCTAGATTAGTGGCTGATTATGAAAAGATGTCTGATGCCGTTATAAATGGAAAACAGGATTTAGTTGGAGAACTTACTCAAAAAGCTGTTGATGAAGGTATTAATCCTAATGAAATTATAGAAAATGGTTTGATTAATGGAATGAACGTTGTAGGTAAGAGATTTAAAGCGGGTGATATGTTTGTACCAGAGGTATTAATGTCTGCTAAAGCAATGAAATCCGGTATGAATATTGTAAAACCGCTTTTAGTAGAAGGTGAAAGATCTGCCGCCGGTAAAGTACTTTTAGGAACAGTTTCCGGTGACTTACACGATATCGGGAAAAACTTAGTAGGTATGTTAATGGAAAGTGGTGGCTTAGAAATAGTTAATCTCGGTACTGATATAGATCCAGCCGAGTTTGCTGAAAAAGTAAGAGAACACAAACCTGATGTTTTAGGAATGAGTGCTCTTTTAACAACTACCATGCTTGCAATGAGAGATACAATTGAAGTCTTAGAAGAAGAAGGCTTAAGAGAAGATGTCAAAATCATGGTAGGAGGAGCTCCTGTAACTCAGGAATTTGCTGATGAAATTGGAGCAGATGGCTGGGCACCAGATGCCGCTTCAGCCAAAGACTTAGCTTTTGACTTGTTAGATGCATAGTAAAGAAAGGATGGTGAATAGTAGATGAGAAGTAATTATAGGTCAAATGCTACCCATAATTTAGAAGTTCTTTCGGAAGATCAAATAAAGAGAATTCTCGGTGCTGCCAAAGAAATTCTAGAAAGGACCGGAGTAGTATATTATGACGATGAAGCAATAGAGACCATGAAAGAAGCAGGCTGTTTTGTAGACGGTAATCGAGTAAGGATCCCAACCAGATTAGTTGAATGGGCTTTAAGAACCGTTCCTTCAAAAGTTACCCTTTCAAACAGCCGAACTGGTAAAAGAGTGATGGAACTTACCGGAAATAATGCATATTTTGGCACCGGTTCAGATACACCGTTTTTCATAGATCCCTATACTCAAGATAGAGTTCCGGCCAGTAAAGAATCGGTTTCAATGGCCACCAAAACGATAGATGCTTTAGAAAATATGGACTTTGTAATGTCCTTAGGTATTGTGCAGGATGTACCTCAGCTGGTATATGATAGACATCAGTTCCAGGCAATGGTAAACAATACCTCTAAGCCAATTGTAATTACCGCTAATGATGTAGAGGGTTATGCTGATATCATCGAGATGTGTGAAGTTGTTGCAGGTGGGGAAGAAGAACTAAGAAGACATCCTTTTATGACCCTGTATGCTGAACCTATTTCACCTTTACAACATGCTGAAGATGCTGCCCAAAAGCTCATGTTAGCTGGTAAAAAACAACTACCAGTTGTTTATACCCCCTGTATAATGGCAGGTGGTACTGTACCCGCTACTTTAGCAGGTGCAATGGCTAATGGATTAGCAGAAAGCTTAAGTGGCCTTGTTTTAAATCAACTTACCAATGAAGGTAGTCCATTTATCATGGGTGGAGTATTTACCATTATGGATATGAATACAACAATTTTCTCTTATGGTGCACCTGAGTTTGATTTAATGATGTCTGCTTTAGCAGATGTATCAAACTATCTTGACCTACCGATGTTTGGTACAGCCGGTTGTACCGATTCCAAAGTTGTAGATGAACAGGCCTGTATTGAAGATGCACTTTCAATTCTAATGACCGCTCAATCAGGTGCTAACTTAAATCATGATGTTGGTTATATCGAACATGGTAATGCTGCTTCCTTAGAAAATCTGGTTATTAATAATGATCTAATTGGATTTGCGCGCCGGATCGTACAGGGTATAGAAGTTAATGAAGATACCTTAGCGGTTGATTTAATCGACAAGGTTGGTCCTGGTGGACACTTCTTAGGTGAAGAACATACCATGAAGTACTTTAAAAAAGAAACATATTATCCTGATCTCTTTAAACGTCAGTTCTTTGAAAACTGGCAGGAAGAAGGTAGTAAAACCCTATTTGATCGGGCCAATGATAAAGTTATTGATATCTTAGAAAATTATGAACCAGAACCACTGCCTAAAGATGTACAACAAAAACTACAGGATATTGTTGATCGTGCTGAAAGTAAATTAGATTAAGATAAGTTGATATAAAAGGGGGGCTAATAATGGCAGACCTGGCTTTAGGAATTGATACCGGAGGTACCTATACAGATGGTGTAATATTTGGTATGGATACCCGTGAAATTTATTCTAAAACAAAAGTAATAACAACCAGACATGATTTAAGTATTGCAATTGAAAATTGTCTAAAAGGACTTTTAGAGAATTTAACAACTGATATTGACTTAGATGATATAAAAATGGTCTCCCTTTCTACTACCCTGGCTACTAATGCAATTGTGGAAGGTCAGGGAGCAGAAGTAGGCTTAATTACAATTGGGCGCGAAATTGAAGATGAGCTGCCTACACCATATTACTTCAATGTAGAAGGTGGCTGTAACATAAAGGGCAAAATAAAAAAAGAAGTAGATCTAAAAAGAGCCCGTATTGAGCTTGATCGATTAAAAGATAAAGTTGATGCTTTTGCTGTTTCAGGCTATTTAAGTATTAGAAACCCAAAACAGGAAAATCAGCTTAAGTCTTTGATTAAAGAACTTACTGGTTATCCCGTAGTTTGTGCTCATGAGTTAAGTTCAGAACTGGGTTTTAAAGAAAGAACAGTTACAGCTGTCTTTAACGCTAGGTTGATGCCTTTAATTACAAAATTAATAGAAGCTGTCCAGGCTAGCTTGGATAAGCGAAAGATTGAAGCCCCACTAATGGTAGTACGGGGTGATGGTTCCTTAATAAATGAAAAAAAGGCAAGAGAAAAACCGGTAGAGACCTCTCTTTCCGGCCCAGCAGCCAGTATTATTGGTGCTAAAACCCTGACCGATATCAAGGATGGTATTGTAGTTGACATGGGGGGAACAACAACAGACATTGCCATCCTGTATCAAGGTAAACCTCGCCTTACAAAAAAAGGAGCTAAGGTGGGTGGTTGGCTGACCAGGGTTAAGGCTGCAGATATAACAACTATCGGTATTGGAGGGGATTCTTTTATACAGGTTTCTAAAGATCGGGTCCTTACCATCGGACCACAAAAGGTTTTCCCTTTAAGCTGGATTGTGAGTAAACACAACCATCTATTAAAAGAGTTAAGTGAAATTAAAAATAGAAACTACTATCCCCTTTCAAGTCAGCCAACAACCATCTTAACCTATGTTAAGGAACCGGAAAATTTAAAGTTAACTGAAACTGAAGAAGAAATTTTAAAGTTAATTAGAGAAAAACCTCATACTCTATATTACATTGCAAAAAAACTGGATAAGTCTCCTGATATTTTACCGTGGGACCACCTGGTAAAAGTAGGTTCTGTGCATCGAGCTTCTTTAACTCCGACTGACCTGCTCCATATCAAAGGAGAATATGAAGAATGGGATGTAAAAGCAGCTAATTTAGGAATAGAGATTATGGCTCATCGATATGAAAAAGATATAGAGACCTTTATGGAAGATGTTTTCCAAGAAATCTATTATCAGATCGGTTCTGTGATCAGTGAAGTATTGATTGCAGAAGAAGGGCAGGAAATTTCATTAAAAAACAGGGACTGTCAGTATTTCTTTAAAAAGATGTTGAATGATATAAATAATAAAAATAAAAAAATTGAGTTTAATCTTAAGTGTAACCTGCCGATGATTGCGGTAGGAGCACCAGTGGGCGCTTACTTTCCTCAGATTGCAGAACGGATGAATACAGAACTCATTTTACCCAAATATGCAGAAGTTGCCAATGCAGTAGGAACTGTGGGTGGTAAAGTTATTGAAAAAATTGTTGTAATGATCAAACCAGGTGACGGTGGTGGCTTTTTAGTTCATAGCCCAGAAGAGAGAAAGTTCTTTAAAGATTTTGATGATGCTCAGTCCTATGGAGCCAAAATTGGCAAAGAAATTGCTTATAACAGAGCTGAAAGTTCAGGTGCCAGTAATATAGAAACTATGGTTGAAAAAGATGATAAGTATAGTGATTATTTAGGACAGGGAGCCGAAACAAAAGATGAAGACAAATTATTTATAGAAAGTAGACTTGAAGTAACTGCGGTTGGTAAACCGTGGTAAGTAATTAATACAAACTAACTTAGGGAGGTGTATTGATTATCGAATTAAAAAGTTCGATAATCTAAAGCTTATGATTATTATTGGTGAATTAATTAATTCTACCCGTGATGTTATTAAAGAAAAAATTGAAGATCGTGATGCAGAATATATTCAGGATATTGCTAAACAACAGGTTGAAGCAGGAGCTACTTATGTAGATGTTAACTCTGGTGCTTTTGTTTGGGACGAAATTGAACATCTAATTTGGTTAGTGGAAACTGTTCAAGAGGTAACAGACACACCTTTATCTTTAGATAGTCCAAATGAAGAGGCGATTCAAAAGGCGGCTGAAATTCACGATGGTATTCCGATGATTAACTCCATAACAGCTGAAGAAGAAAGATACAAAAAAGTACTTCCTTTAATTAAGGAATATGATGCTAAAGTAGTTGCCCTTTGTTTAAGTGATGAAGGTATGCCAGAAACATCTGACCAAAGATTGAAAATTGCTGATAAACTGATGAATGACTTAGAAAAAGACGGAGTACCTCTCGATAATGTATTTATTGATCCTATTATTAAACCTATTAGTGTAGATGGGCGTTTTGGTTATCAGGTCTTAGATACAATACTGGGTATTACAGAATGGGATACAGATGTACATATAACCTGTGGTCTAAGTAATATTTCCTTTGGACTTCCTAACCGAGCTCTATTAAATCAAGCCTTTTTAATGATGGCTATGGACCGTGGTTTAGATTCAGCTATTATTGATCCTTTAGATGAACACATGATGAAGTTAATTAAAGCGGCAGAAGTACTCTTAAATAGAGATGATTATGGACAAAGATACTTAAAAGCATGTAGATCTGGTGAAATGGATTAATTAAAGGAGAGAGTGTAATGAAAAAGATAGCTATAATCGGAGGTGGAATCGCAGGATCACAAGCAGCAGTTGAACTGGCTAAACGCGACAATCAAGTAATAATTATTGAAAAATCAGGTCAAATTGGAGGCAATATCAAGGATTTCGGTTGTAAAGCCGTTGATATCTGTCTTAAAGATAACCTCTGTCTTGTAGATGATATCTTTAATGAAGTTAAGATTCTAGATAATATTGATATCCTTTATCAGACCAGGGTAAATGATTTTCAGGGTAAGCCCGGCAGCTATAGCTTAACAGTTGAAAGGGAAGGGGAGTTCAGTTCTATTGATGAGCTGGACTATATCATAGTTGCTACGGGCTATACCCGCTGGTCTGATTTAGAAACCGGTACTCCTGAGGTTTATCAGGATGAGAGGATTATCTGGGCTTCTGAATTAGAAGAATTTTTCAAAGGTAGAATGGACCATAAAGAAGATAATCAATTAGAGATGAACTTTAAGCCTGATTCAGCTGTTTTTATCCAATGTAATGGTTCCAGAAGTATTTCAGAAAAGGCAAAGTACTGTTCACGCGTTTGCTGTGGTTATTCATATAGAATGGCACGAGTCTTAAAGCATTTCTTTCCTGAAATAGATATTACTATCTTCTTTATGGACTTACAGGAAGGTGGTTATCTACAGGAGTTAAGTTACAAGAAACTAGATGAAAATGATATTAATTATATCAACTGTAAGCCGATTCGGGTTACCAGTGAACAAGAAGAAATTAATATCTTTTATGAAGATCAAAATATAGGTAAAAAGGATAATCTAAAGACCGACTTATTAATACTTTCAGAAGGTATTCATGCTAAAAAGGTAAATGAAGACTGGTCCCGCCTATTTAACCTACAGTTAGATAAATACGGATTTTTATACCCAATTGAAGATGAAGAAAAAACACAAGTTTATCTGGCTGGAACAATAAAGGGGCCAAAAGATATTGCTGGCACTTTAAGTGACAGCAAAAATGTAGCATATAAAATAATAAATGATAATTAGACAGGGGGATATATATGTTTGATGTAATATTTATTGGTGAAAAAATCAAATCACCTGAACTTAAGTCCCTGTGTATTGATCCCAACTCCCTTGTAGAGTGCAGAGGAGAGATCGGTGACTTTAACTTAAAATATAAAAAACAAGAAGAACAGAAATTAGCTAATTCAAAATATATTGTAATCAACTTAGAAGCTAAAAGAGAAAATCCAATTGAGGATACTTTTGGATTTAGTCACCGTTTAGAAGATTTAGATGATAAGGAAAATATCATCTTTGTTCAGGACTATGAAGAAATCTCTCCGGCTGTCATCAACCGGGAAGGTTTAAATCAGGCAATTGATGCTAAAAAGAACTTTAAAAATAGTGAAGTATACTACTTATTTCGCTCCATGCGCTTTATAGATGACAATGACAGCCTTTATGAAAAGGCACGAAAAATGGGAATCATTTTCTTAAAATATGAGATGGATAATCTCACAATCAGTGAAGATAATGTAATAAACTATCAAAGAGGAGATTTAGATCTAGATTTAAGTGGACAGATTTTAACTGCACCTCTTTTAAAACCGGATGAGAAAATTAAAAGGGTGGCTAGACTTTTAAACATTGAAATGAGTGATAAAGAATATATTCAATCTGAAAATATCTATTTACAGCCTACCTTGACCGGTAAAAGAGGAGTCTATACCCTAGCTGGTTCTAGAGGACCTAATGCTTATTCAGATTTAGATTTAGAAATTGAATTTACTTTAAATGAAATTAAGTCAAATCTAGATGAGTTTGAACCTCTCACTGAAAGAAAAAGAGAGGTTGATGATCAAAAATGTATTCTCTGTTATACCTGTTATCGGGTATGTCCACATGGAGCAGTGGAAAAAGACGAAGAACTAGATGCAATGAAAATCAATGAATTAGCATGTTATGGCTGTGATGCCTGTCTTTCTCACTGTCCAGCTGATGCAATCTCCTATGTTGAACAAGAAGCTCAACAGGAAAATGATTTAAACTTAAAGGTAATGATGTGTGAAAACTCTGCTGATACTGCTTTTAAAAAATTAGAAGAAAGTAATTTTACAGGTCTTGATATCGAAAAGATACCCTGTGCCAGCAGTATAAAAAAAGATGAGATTTTTAAATACTTAAGAAAAAAAGACAGCAGATTATTAATACTAGGCTGTTTTGAAGATTCCTGTAAACACCTAACAGGGGATGGAAGAGGAGCACGAATTACGAGTGAAATTAAAGAAACACTAAGTGAACTCGAATTGGGAGAAAACAGGGTAAGGTTTGAACGTCTTTCACCAAGGATGGAAGAAGATTTAAAAGATTTCCTACTGCGGTGGAAAGAAGGTGTTAACCTATGATTGTTGCTGAACAAAAAGATGTCAAAGAAATAATAGATTTATTAGGAGATGACTTTGAAAGTCTCTTAATTGCCGGATGTGGAACTTGTGTAACAGTAAGTTTAGCCGGTGGTGAACGAGAAGTTAAAACCTTAGCAGAAGTATTAAGAACCTATTATTCCAATCAAGGTAAAGATGTAAAAATAGAAACAACTACCGTGAAAAGACAATGTGATTTTGAATTCATTGAAGAAATAGAAGAAGAGATTAAAAGAAATGATATTATATTATCACTTGCCTGTGGGATTGGGGTACAGCATATAGTTGAAAGGTATCCTGAAAAGGTAGTATTACCTGGTTTGGATACATCATTTTACGGTGCAACTACAGCTGTCGGTGAATGGTCTGAAAGGTGTATTGGCTGTGGAGATTGTGTATTAGGAGATTTTTTCGGAATTTGTCCAATCGCCCGCTGTTCAAAACATCTTTTAAATGGTCCCTGTGGCGGATCACAGCACGGTGAATGTGAGGTTGACCCCTCTATAGATTGTGCTTGGCAGTTAATCTATGACCGGGCTGATGCATTAGGCAAACTTGATCAATTAATAGATTACTTAGAACCAAAGAATTGGGAAACATACCGCGACGGCGGTCC
>CAZXRH010000099.1:0-8658 GCA_964642575.1 uncultured Halanaerobiales bacterium | reverse complement strand
GTTAGATAGCACCTCTCTTTACTCCAGTAGCATGATACATTATTTCTTCTTCATTTATGTGTTCACCCTCTAATATACCGGTGATAGTTCCAGACCTCATGACCACAACTCTAGTACACATTCCGATTATTTCTTCTAATTCAGAAGAGATGAAAATAACAGAAATACCAGATTGAACTAATTCATGGATGAAGTTAAATATCTCCATCTTGGCATTTACATCAATCCCCCGGGTTGGTTCATCAAAGATAAAGATATTAGGTTCTGTATCTAAACTCTTTGATAATGATACTTTCTGCTGATTCCCCCCACTTAAATATTCTAATTCAGTATCTAAGGAAGGAGCCTGAATATTAAATTCATCTACATAATACTTGGCCTTATCTTTTACTTTTTTATGGTTAATCAAAATATTAGTATATTTTTTTAATGATATTAAAGTTATATTACTAGGAATTGTAAAGTTAGTAAGGATTCCAACCCCCTGCCTGTCCTCGGGTAAATAAGCAATATCATTTTTAACGGCTTTACTCGGTGAATCAATATTTACCTTTTTATCATTTATAAATATATCACCACCACTTTTTTCTCTAATTCCAATAATTGTTTCTGCCAGTTCGGTCCGCCCAGCACCTACCAGGCCTGAAAAACCCAATACTTCACCTTTTTTTAAGTCAAAATTAATATTTTCTAACAGTCCTTCTACATTTAAGTTCTTTACTTCTAATACTTTCTTTTCACTGGCTTTAACTTTGGGAGGAAACATTTGATTTAATTCGCGTCCTACCATTCTATTAGCCATTTCTTCTTCATTGAGGTCATCAGCATCTTCTAAACAGACAAATTCACCATCTCTTAACACCATTACTCTGTCACATATTTCTTTAACTTCTTTTAAGTTATGAGATATGTAGATAATAGTAATCCCTTCACTGACTAAATCCCTCATTAACTTAAAAAGTGTTTTTACCTCAAAAGGTGTAAGAACTGTAGTCGGTTCATCCATAATGAGAAGCTTAGAATTATAGGCAATTGCTTTTGCTATTTCAACCATCTGTTTTTCTGCTACACTTAAGGTGCTAATCTTTTCATTGGGGTCGATCTCAGTATCCAATCTTTTTAAAAACTTATTGGTCTCTCCTCTCATTTTTTCTTTATCTAAAAGAAATCTATTTTTTTGATATTCTTTTCCCAAAAAGATATTTTCATAAACATTTAAATCATTAATTAGATTGAACTCCTGTGGGATAGTATTAATACCAATCCTTTTAGCTTTTTGAACATCCATATCAACTTTTTGACCCTCAAAAAATACTTTACCTTCCGTCTGTTTGTATATACCATTTAAGATTTTAATGAAAGTAGACTTACCAGCCCCATTCTCACCTATAATACCAAAGATCTCACCTTTCTTGATTTCAATATTAATATCATCTAATACTCTTACACCCGAGAATTCCTTAGCAATATTTTCTGTTTTAACAATTACCTCGTTCAATTTGATCACCTACTTTCTGCTTCAGATATGAAAAGAGTATTTCAATTAACCTTTCATTGCTTCGTCAAAGGCAGATTCATTGGGTTTAAAATCAACATTTCTGACAAATTCTAAAGCTTCTTGAGCACCATAAATACGGTCCATGCCTGAATCTTCCCATTCCACTGATAAAGGACCAGTATAACCAATATTATTTAGTTCCCTGATGATTTCTTCAAAGTTGACATCACCATGACCCAGTGATCTAAAGTTCCAACCGCGACGTGTATCACCAAAGGTTAAATGAGAACCTAAAATACCGGCTTTACCATCTAAGGTAACAGCTGCATCTTTCATATGCACATGATAGATTTTTTCTGGGAAATCTCTAATTAAGATATGGGGTGTGACTCCCTGCCAGATTAAATGACTAGGATCAAAGTTAATACCTAAAGTTTTTCTATTATCAAAAACTTTAAATAATTTTTCGGTTGTATAATAATCATAGGCAATTTCAGTAGGGTGTACTTCAAGTGCAAACCTTACTCCATTTTCATCAAATACATCAAAAATGGGAGTCCAAACTTCAACAATTTCTTCATAAGCATCTTTAATCATTTGTTCAGAAGTTTGGGGAAATGAATAAAAATATTTCCAAATAGGTGAACCTGTAAATCCATTAACTACTTTTACTCCCATATTTTTAGCTGCTTGAGCTGTATACTTCATCTCCTTAACTGCCCAATTTTTAATTGCCTTAGGGTCACCTTTTACATTATCAGGTACAAAATTATCTAAGCGGGAATCATAAAGTGCACCTACACATTGTCCAGCCAGATGAGCTCCCAAGGCATGACATTCTAAATTATATTTTTTTAATAATTCTTTCTTTTTATTAACATATTCTTTATCTTGTGCTGCTTTTTTCACATTCATATGATCGCCCCAACAAGCGATCTCAAGTCCATCATAACCTATATCACTCATTAAATTACATACTTCTTCAAATTCTAAATCAGCCCATTGTCCGGTAAAAATTGTTACTGGTCTAGCCATTTTTTAGCCTCCTTCATATTTATTAATTCTATTTAGCAATTTATCCAGCTAGAATCGGCCTCATCACTATCAACAGTTTTGTTAATAAACTTAACACCCTGTGCTCCTTCTCGGGCAGTTGGAAAGTCAATCTCCAAATCATGAAAAGATGTGCCTGCTTTTTTATCCAATAAGGCATTTTCAAAATTGGTATAGATATTGGCAAATGCCTCATAATATCCTTCAGGATGCCCTGCCGGAATTCTCGGTAAATCATTTGCTAAAGGATAGAGTTCATCTCTACCTCTAGATAATACTTCTGTCGGTTTACCAAGATGAGATACTTTTAATTTATTGGGTTCTTCCTGATGCCATTCAATTGACCCTTTGGTACCATAGATTCTCACCTTAAGATCATTATCATGGCCAACCGCAACCTGGGAACACCAATAAACACCGGTTGCTCCTCCTTTGTATTTAATTAGGATTTCTGCATTATCATCTAAATCTCTGCCTTTTCCAAACCTATCTAAATTAGCACAAAGGCTATCTATTTCAAGATCAGTCAGATAAGATACCATATTCTCTAAGTGACTGCCGATATCACCTACACAGTTTGCTCGTCCAGCTTTATCAGGATCTGTCCGCCAGGCCGCCTGTTTATTTCCCTCTTTTTCAGCTAAGGTAGCTAACCAGTCCTGTGAATATTCTCCAATCACCACTCTTATATCTCCAATATCTCCTCTTTTAATCAATTCACGGGCATGTTTAACCATAGGATATCCGGTATAGGTATAAGTAACACAAAAGAGCAGCTCTTTTTGTCGAGCTAACTCATCTAGTTCAGCTGCCTCTTCATAGGTAAAGGTTAAAGGCTTATCACAAACAACATTAATACCATGTTCTAAAAATTTCTTTGCGATTTCATAATGAAGATGGTTAGGTGTTACGATGGAAACAAAGTCAATCGGATCTTCTCTTTTTGCTTCTTTTTCAGCCATCTCTTCATAGGTTTTATATAGCCTATCTTCATTTAAACCAAGACTTTCACCTGTCTCTAATGTGTTGTCATGATCACGTGAAAAACAACCTGCTACTAGACATGCCTTATTATCAAAAACAGCTGCTTTTCTATGTACTCCCCCAATAAAAGAACCTGAACCACCACCAACCATACCATACTTTAAAATGCCAGAAGCCGCCACATTTTCTTTGCCTTCAATCATCATGATCCCCCTTTTATTGATAATTAATAATTTTGTTCCAATATTTTTATATTTTTAAATATTCTGAAATTTTGTATAAAAATAAATTACTGGCCTTCTTTTATAATCATATTTTTATTAAAGATAAGCTTGGCTAACCCATAAACAGTTGCTAACTCACCTAATTTACTGTATTTTACTTTTGCTTTTTGATAGTTTAAGTTTAGGGTTTTATCCTGGATAGATTTTTGGATGGATTGATCAAGATGCTCTTTTATATTTAAGATGTGTCCTCCGATAATCATTAATTCGGGACTCAAACTGTTAATTATATTTGCCAGCCCAATTCCTATGTTTTCGCCAACTTTATCAAGTAAATGTTGAACATCTTTTGGGTTGTTTTTTATCTTTTTATAGACTTGGTCAATATTATCTAACCTTTGGTCTTTTAATTTTAAATACCTTTCAAATAAATAATTCTCAGATGCCAATGTTTCCCAACAGCCTTTATTCCCACAATGACATTTTCTACCTGATTCACTGTCTATTATGATATGTCCAAATTCACCAGCATTACCAGATGCACCTCTATATATTTTACCGTTAAATATTAGTCCACATCCGATACCTTCATTAATTGATACATAAACCATATTAATATTTTTATCATAATAAAATTCTTTTTCACCGATCCCCGCTGCATTGGCTTCATTTTCAATAAAAATAGGAACCTTAAATATTTGATTAAAAAAACCACTGATATCCTCTTCCTGCCAGCCTAGATTAGGAGCAAACTTCAACAAATTTCTTTCTTTATTGACAAGACCCGGTACTGCGATTCCAATCCCTAATAAATCGTATTCACTAACACTTTTTTGCAGCATCATTGCTTCAATATCGGCCTGTATATCTTCTAATATCTCCTCAGGAGATTTTTGTGGATCTATATAAAATTCAATCTTTTTTTCTACCTTTAATTTAAGATTAAACATCACAATTTTTACTTTACTTACTTCTATATCAACACCTATAATATAACCTTTATTGGGATTAATTGTTAAATAAACTGGTTTTCTCCCACCTGAAGATATGCCTTTTTCTTTTTCTATTACAAAGCCCTCTTCTATCAGGGTTTTAACATGGTTTGAAATTGTTGCAGCACTATAGTCAGTTTTTTCTGACAATTCTTTACGTGAAATAGGCCCATATTCATTAATTAACCGCAAAATACTAGACTGATTTAAATTTTTTATAAAGGTAGAATTACCTATTTTTACCTTATCCATATTTATTAGCTCCTTAACAACTTAATTTAATACTTAATTTAAGACTTAAAAGAACTTACACTATATAATTAGTTTCGTAATTAAAAGTTCCTGCATAAATTTAAATATTTTTTATAATTTTAAATAATTTATGACATTAAAAAAGGACCAGCTATGAACTGGCCCTGACAGATTAACTATTATAATTTTTAATCTTTTCAAAGATTTCTTTAACAGAAAGTATTTCATCTACCTTCCATAAACCTTCACCTGTAAAAAATACGCCCTCTTCTAAGTCACCTCTGCGACCTTTTATTAAAGCATCTCTAATACAAAACTTTTTGGTGCATTTCTTTAAACAATTATCACAGTTTACCGGTTCTGGAGCTTCTCCATTTTCTACTAATTCTACAAATCTTGTTCTAATTGCATTAGCGGGAAGGCCAACTGAACTCATGATCTTAACAATGTCTTCTTTTTTTGCTTCCACACATAGCTTTTTAAATTCATCAGCTATATTTGCTTCATGACTTGCTAAAAATCGTGTGCCCATCTGTACTCCATCTAAACCCAATTTAAACATATTATCGACATCAGCCGGGGTTACAATATCACCGGCTCCAATTACAGGTATATTAATTTTGTCTTTAATTCTTTTTATTAGTGGTAAAGCATCTTCATCAGTTCCAAGGTGTCCACCGGCATTACCACCCTCTACGACTATTGCATCTGCTCCTAATTTTTCTGATATTTTAGCTAGTCTGAGTGAAGAAACAATTGGTACAACCGGAACATCATATTCTTTACCAACTGTAAACATATCTCTTGAAAAACCAGCTCCCGAAATGATTACATCAATTCCAGCTTCGACAGAAGCAATTAATAATTTTTTAAATTCTTTAGCTGCAAACATTATGTTGACTCCTAATATCCCATCTGTCATACTTTTAGCTTTTTTAATCTCTGCTTTCAGTTCATCAACAGGTAAAGCAGTACCGGCTATCACACCTATACCACCTTCATCGGCAACTGCACTAGCCAACTTAGCCATCGATATTCTGATGGCCATTCCACCCTGTATAATAGGATATTCGGGTACTAAGTTTCCTATTTTTAACTTTGGAAATTTCATTATTTATTCTCCTTGTTTAAATAATAATTATAATCTTATCCTGGTTAATTATAACATAAATATAATTATTATCAATGTTATCAGGATTATTATTATTTTTTCTAAAGTTTAGTTCAACTTATTATGATAAGTTTGAGTGAGCCCAATTTTTTATTAAAAGTAATAAAAAATAAAACAGCTTCAAAAAAGCTGTTAAATGAAACTATATATAATTATTAAACACTTTGAAATTCTAATTGTAAGGAACTTTCTTCTATTCCTATTTCTCTACATAAAATATCAGATAATCTTTTTAATACATTGGAAACATTCGGTTTTGAGATATCTAATAGTAACATTAAGTATTGATCTTGGTCCCATCTGGTAATTATATCGCCCTTTCTAAGTTCTCTTTCTAATATTTTTTCGACATAATAAATATTATCTTCTAGCACATCTTTTTTTCCAAAACGAATTGATGCTAAAATTATCGTTTTATTACTTCTTTCTGAACGTCTTTTTTCTAATTTATAAATCATCCTGAATATATCTGATTTACAGATAAATGCTCCCTTTATATTATCTCTCTCATTTAACTTATCTTGAATAACATTTAAATAATTTTGATTTGCTTTATTTTTATATAATTCATCCAATTTCGGCATACTAGTTATATCCAAGTTTTTATTAAATAATTCTGTAGCATACTTGTAATGAGACCTTGCATGACCTGTCTTCCCTAAGTTTAATAAGGCCTCCAAATAAGCTGTATGTATTTCTTCTTCTAAGGGCTCAATATTAAAACTTTTCTCACACACTTCAATTATTTTTTCATAGCGATTGTATTCTTTTAATAGTTTTAAATAATCTATTACATTTTCAACAAAGTACCAGTGGTAGTTATTCCTGCTTGGAATAACCCAATCATGATAAGGAATTTCCGGCAAATAATCTCCATTATACATATCAACAGCTTTTTCATAGAATTTTAAAGCAGCCAGTGGTTTATCATTACAAATCAAATTAGCCTTTTTACAAAGATTTATAAATTCCTCTATATCAAGCCAGTATTTCGAATCCTTATTGAAATAACAACGCCCCTGACAGTTTACAATATACTGACAAGAACTCTCATTTACATTTAAATTTTTTCTTAGTCTATAGACTAAATTAGTAATGGTATGTTTTGGACTTTTAAAATTCTGGTCCGGCCAAAGTTCATTTGTAATTGCTTCAGGATGAATATTTTTACCTCTTTCAGTAATTAGATATTTAAATAATAGCCAGGGCTTGTCATTTAACCGGTCTTGTGGAGATAATATTTCTCCATTTGATTTGACTTTGAACTCTCCTAAAGTATAAATCTCAATAGGATTATCCATAAAATCACCCCTTTCCTATTTTTTTGGGGTAACTATATATCTTGTATGGATTAGAGCCTGTATACGAGAAAAAGCTATAGTAAACATAATGAATAAACAAAATTGTGCCGGTCATTATCTTTACTATAGCCTTAACTGTGATAGATTTGTTAAAATTTTAGCTTTCTATATAGGGTAATTATTATTATACCACTATTTTTTTGTATAATCAATATATTTATTCTAAAATTTGTTAATTATACATTAAAAATAAGATAAAGATGTGATAATGGTATGATAAATAGCAATATTTTTAAATAAATAGTTTCTATAAATACTAAATTATATAATCATTGGAAATATATTTCTGAAATAAAAAATCGCAATGAGATTAAGGCAAGACACATAAATGATTGTTAAGTGCTATGATAAGAATAAGCAGGGAATTCTAAAAAAGATATAAAAAAGGAGGGATCTAAAACGGAATACAATGCAGGTGGTTGTTGGACGGTCCGTTTTGTTTGATTGTTATCTTACATTAAAAACATAAGGAGTGTTAAATAATGAAAAAATTATTAGGTATTGGTATTACAGCTTTAATATTAGTTGCTCTGTTAGCTGTGCCTTCTTTTGCTTGTTGGCAATGTATGGATCTAGATGTAGATAATGCAGCACAAGGAGGAAGCACCATATGGGATGATGTCGATTATATGGATGAATGGGATAATGATGACTACGACAATGATGGACATGACGAAAGATTTTGGATTAATTTTAATGCAGGTTATTGCGGATTGGGTAATGATGTAGCTTTAAGAGGTGGACATCATTTTGGTGGACAAAGTCTTATGAATTTAGTAGTATATGAAAAATACTATACAAGATTTGACAAACTTTCTGGTAGTGTATTTTCTGATGCAGAAGGTATAGTAACAGTTCAACAATCTGCTGGTAACACTAATGCCCAACTATCAAATGTCGGTTTAGATGTTAAATTCATGGGTGACATTGATCTCGCAGGGGTAGGTCAAACCATAGGTTGTATTATTGTCACTGAAAAAGATTACATGAGATTTGATGAAATTAGTGGTAGCGCATTTGCTGGTGCTGCTGGTATATTAACAGTACAACAATCTTCCGGTAATGCAAACTTACAACAATCTAATGTCGATGTAGAAATTAGTCCATGTATATTTGGCTGTGG
>CAZXRH010000098.1:0-8668 GCA_964642575.1 uncultured Halanaerobiales bacterium | reverse complement strand
CTTTGCTGATAATATGGATGAGATTATCTTTGGTATGTTAGAACAACTGGTAGAAGATATTACCGAAGGCTATTTATCAGAAGAAATACATCCTACTGACTGGGATTTAGAAGGTATGGTAGAATATTTAAATAAGTTCTACTTTACAGAAGAATTATCTGTGGATGATATTAACGGTAAGAAAAAAGAAGAGATCCGTGATTATCTCATCGAATTTGGTAAACAAAATTACAAAGATAAAGAAGAGAAATTCAAAGAAGAAAACATGAATAAAATTGCTAAATATATTGCTCTGAGAGTTATCGATAGAAATTGGATGTCCCATTTAGATAATATGGATGAATTAAGACAGGGAATTGGACTCAGAGCCTATGGTCAAAAAGATCCACTAACTGAATATAAATTTGAGTCATTTGATATGTTCAATGAGATGACAAGTTCCATTCGTGAAGATATTATCCGCAGCATCTTTAGAATAGAAGTCCATGAAGATGGTAAATTAGATCAGGCCCAGACTAACCGCAACTTAAACTACAGTGATGGTGGTACAATTAGTGCTCTGTCAGCTGCTAAAGACAAGCAACAGAGTCAGCAGAGACAGACCAATACAAATAAAGATAAGCAGACTCACTCTACTGTAGTTAAGCCAGATGAACCGGGCCGTAATGATCCCTGTCCCTGTGGCAGTGGTAAAAAGTATAAAAAATGCTGTGGTAGATAATTTAGGAGGTATTGTAATGAACGGAAATTATGAAGAACGACTTTCAGAATTAAAGGATAGATACCATGATCTGAGGGATCTACTTTGACCCAGAGCAGTTAGCTGCCAAGCGGGATGAACTGGAGGAAAAGATGGTAGCTCCTGATTTCTGGGATGATAATGAAGAGGCAACCCGGATCAGTAAAAAGGTAGATAGTATAAAAAACAAACTAAATCTCTTAGAAGAACTCCAGGAAGATATTGATGAAGTTGAAGTCTATTTGGAATTAGTAGAAGAAGAAGAGGATGAAAGTCTTCTCAACCAGGTAGATGAGCAGTTGAATAAATTAGGCCAGAGACTGGAAAGATTAGAGTTAAAAACCAGATTGAATGGTGACCATGATAAAAACAATGCAATTTTATCCATTCACCCGGGAGCAGGTGGAACCGAGTCTCAGGACTGGGCTGCTATGCTGCTCCGTATGTATGACCGGTGGGCTCAAAGTCAAGATTTTGCAGTTAAAACCCTTGACTTTCAAAGTGGTGATGAAGCCGGTATTAAAAGGGTGACTGTATTAATTGAAGGAGAATATGCCTATGGTTATTTAAAAGGTGAAAGTGGGGTACACCGTCTGGTAAGGATTTCTCCCTTTGATTCATCCGGCCGCAGGCATACCTCGTTTGCTTCGGTTGATATCATGCCGGAGATAGAAGAAGATATCGAAGTTGACATTGATGAAAATGATCTTAAGATGGAGACCTATCGAGCTAGTGGAGCTGGTGGACAGCATGTGAACAAGACGGACTCAGCGGTCCGAATAACTCACCAGCCGACCGGTGTTGTGGTTCAATGTCAAAATGAAAGGTCTCAGCATAAAAATAAACAGATGGCAATGAAGATCTTAAAGACAAGATTGATGGAACTCAAAAAGGAAGCACAGGCTGAAAAGATTGATGAACTGCGTGGAGAACACAAAGAAATCGCCTGGGGAAGTCAGATTCGTTCCTATGTTTTCCATCCTTATAATATGATTAAAGATCACAGAACTGGAGTGGAGATAGGTAATACCGAAAAGGTTATGGATGGTTACCTTGATGAGTTTATTGAAGCATACTTAAAGAAAAATAACACGGGAGATTTAAATATATAATTTTTGTCCGGGAGGATTTCAATGAATAAAAAGATACTGTATATAGTAATTATCCTGACCTTGATCGTATCATTATTTGGTATCAGGGGCAGGTTGATGGTTGAACAATCAAATAAAGATGTTGAACTGGCCTTTGATTATAAATCCCTGCAGGAAATGCAGGAAGAATATGATGGTCAAACTCTTTCTTTAGATGAGTTAAAAAGTTATGGTGTTAATTCAATTGCAATTAATCCAGTTGATATTAAAAAACTTATTACAAGAGGGAAGGTTGTTCAGCTGAGCAAAAGTGAAATACAAAAAAGAGAACTCTTATCTGATATTTCTAATCCTTTCTGGCAGGAGTTTCCTGAAACAGAAAAGGGTGCTTTTTTAATCTTTAATGAGCAAGATAATTTCTATAATAATCTTTATTACTTCAAAGAAGATCTTAACTTAACAATAAAAGAGGTCAATGGTAAAAACATAGTATATTTTCCTTATTGGCAGGAAGACTATCTTTCTTTAGATATTGGTTTTGACCGAGATCTAATTAGCCAGATTAAAAGCAGGGGATTAAATGTGGTCTATCGTTTTGATAATCTGGATAATAATGATTTGAATTTTGAACTACTTTCATCTTTAACTAAGGATTCCACCATTGTATTTGCCGGCCAGGAAATTTTGGGCCATCCTGATCAAATTGATAAAACAGCGAGTCTAATGCAGGAAAACAATAATACCTTTGGTTTTATTGAAGCAATTATTGCAGTCCAAAAAGGTGAAGATAAACTAGCTAAAAGATTAGATTATGATATTGTAAGAGTACACAGTATTACTCAGGATGAGATGAACATTTATTCCCAGAGTAAAATAAATGACCGTTACATGCGATCAGTACGGGAAAGAAATATCAGATTTTTCTATATGCGCCCTATCATCAAGGAAAACAAAGAATTTGCAGCTGTTAAATCACTTAATCAAGAATATATCGGTGATCTAAGTGATCGCTTAATATCAGCTGGTTATAACATAGATCAGGCTCAACCCTATCAGAGATTTTCTAACAGCAGTATCTATTTAATATTTACTGCCCTCGGTATCTTAGCGGGTGGAGTACTACTTTTAATAGAGTTATTTAAGATAAAAGAAGACCTTTTACAGTATATATTAACTGTGCTTGGTATTATTGGTATCTTTTTAACTTACTTCTTATTAGATCCTTACTTTTTCCGGGCAGGTTTAGCCCTGGGAAGCAGTATTGTCTTCCCTAGCTTAGCGATCATTGCTCAGTTGTTAAATAAGGAAAAAAGTAAAGATATTTTCAGTTATATCAAAGCATTTTCAATTACTTTAACGGGAGCCGGATTTATTATCTCAGCCTTAGCAGACATCAGTTTCTTAACTAAGATTAATCAGTTTAGAGGTGTTAAGCTGGCTTTTATCATGCCCTTATTGATAGTTACCCTCTATTACTTTTTAGAGTATATAGTTAGAGCCAAGGAAACATCTATTAAAGATAAAGTTTTTGAACTGCTTGATCTTAATTTAAAGGTCAAACATCTAATTATTTTAGGTGTAGTTGCCCTGGCAGGTATTTATTATATTTTAAGAACCGGTAATTTCCCTATTTTAGATATTCCAGCTATTGAAGAGAGATTTAGGATGGTCTTAGAAGACCTCCTTTATGTAAGACCTCGTTTCAAAGAGTTTTTAATCGGACACCCCGCTTTTATAATTGCCCTATACTTTTTCAAGGACCTTAAGCGAAGTTACAGTTTATACTTTTTAAGTCTACTGGCAGTAATTGGTCAGTTAAATATGTTAAATTCATTTGCCCATATCCATACTCCCGTGTTAATCTCACTACTTAGAACGGTACACGGCTTATGGTTAGGCTTAATTATAGGTTTAATTGCTGTGGTTGTCTTAAGGTATTTAGTTAACTACTTTCAGAGGCAGAGGGTGAGATGATGAAAAGAATTCTGCTTTCAGGCTATTTCGGTTTTAATAATCTCGGTGATGAAGCAATCCTGGCCAGTATGGTTGATATGATAAGAGAGGAAGCAGATGATGTTGAAATAATTGTACTAACTGATCGGCCAGAAGAAACAAAGGTTAAGTATAATACTGAAACTATTTACAGATATGATATATTTAAAATAGCAGCAAAAATGAGACAGTCAGATATCTTTATCAGTGGAGGTGGTAGTCTTTTACAGGATGTGACAAGCCTGCGCTCTGTACCTTACTATCTCGGTTTAATCTGGCTTGCTCAGGTCTTTAACTTAAAGACTGTCTTTTTTGCCCAGGGAGTAGGACCTGTTAAAAATGGTTTTTATAGATTTTTAATAAAACTAGTTTTAAATAGAGTTGACTATCTGTCAGTGAGAGATCTAAAATCAGAACTATTTTTAGAAGAAATCGGCATCAACCGCAATAAGGTTGAACTGATTGATGACCCAGTTTATGGATATAATATTTGTGAAGAGCCTGTCCAAAAGACAGACCGCATCAAACGGATCGGAGTTTCGGTCCGTAATTGGCAGGATAACTCTTATCTGGAAGTATTAGCAGATTTTTTAAACTATCTCATAAAAAAAGAAGAGTTTGCAATTACAATTGTACCCTTTCACGAAGGGGAAGATGTAAGAATTAGTAAGAAGTTAAAAGAGATGCTCTATACAAGGGCAGAGATCACAGATTATACTGATGATCTTAATGAAATTAATCAATTATATAATTCCTTTGATCTTTTTATTGGAGTTAGGCTGCACTCTCTGATCTTTGCAGCTGTAAACTGTGTTCCCTTTATCGGAATCAGCTATGACCCTAAGGTGGAAAGTTTAATTAAAGAGATGAACTATCAGCCGACTATAACAACTAAAAATATCAATCAAACACAGTTGATTACAGCTTATGATCGAATTAAAGATGAGAGAAAAGAAATAGAAGCTAGAATCAATAGAATTGTAAAGACTAAAAATGAACGAGTTAAGGGTTCAATAAGTAGAATTATGTCAGGTCTGAAAGGTGAATAAGTTGAGCAAACAAACTAAAATATTAACTCTTAAAATCAATAATATAAAGATGCAAGAGCTAATAGAAAAACTAATAGATATTATTCAAAACAGTAGTGACAAAAAGTTAATTTATACACCTAACTCTGAAATTGTTGTACGCGCTTATGATGACAAGGCTTTTTCAGAACTTTTAAACAGAGCAGACTATCTAGTTCCTGATGGAGCTGGCTTACTTTTGGCAGCTCGCCTGATTGGTGAGCCCTTACAGGAACGAGTAGCGGGTTTTGATTTGATGAGAAATCTTTTAAGACAAGCTGCTGGCCAAGATATTTCTTTCTACTTTTTAGGCGGAAAACCAGGTATAATAGACTCAGCAGTTACTAATATAAAAAGTGAATTACCTGAGCTTAATATGGCTGGTTTTCACCACGGATATTTAGATCAAGATTTAGAAGAAAGCGTTATTGTAGATATTAATGAAAAGCAACCCGATATATTGTTAGTAGGAATGGGAGTACCTCGACAGGAGAAATTTTTCAATAAATATTTTGACGAATTAAAGATAAAGGTTGGATTGACAGTAGGTGGTAGTTTTGATGTGTGGGCCGGAGAGGTAGACCGCGCACCCCTCTTGATGCAGAAGTTGTATCTGGAATGGTTTTACCGCTTACTGCAGGAACCGACTCGGTGGAAAAGAATGATGGCTATTCCCCGTTTTATATATTTAGTACTTAAAGAAAAAATCAATACTTAAGCTAATAAAAGTTTGGAAGGAAGAGATAAAAAATGCTTAAAAATAAAAAGAAGTTTTTGGCTGTTTTATTAATCTTAGCAGTATTAACTGTTGGTGGATTTAATGTCCTTGCTGATGAATTAACCCCTTTACAAAATCTACAAAATGTAATTTATCTTATAGATAACTATTATGTAGAAGATACCAATTTAAGTGATTTGGTTGATGCCGCAATCAGCGGTATGTTAGATGAACTTGATCCTTATTCTTCATATATGAGTCCCAATGAGTATGAAGAAATGCAGATCGAGTTTGATGGTGAGTTCGGTGGAATCGGAATTGTAATTACAATCCGGGAAGAAAAATTAACCATTGTTTCCCCGATTAAAAATACCCCTGGTGATAGAGCTGGATTAAAAGCCGGCGATGTGATCAAAGCTATTAACGGCAAATTGACTTCCAAGATGTCACAGGAAAAAGCCGTTGACCTGATGAGAGGGCAACCCGGTACTCAAGTAACTTTAACCATTGATCGTGAGGACCAGGAAGAAGATTTTGATGTTGAAATTACAAGAGCAAATGTCGAAATCCCCTATGTAGAACAAAGTATGGAAACAGACAACATTGGCTACTTATCGATTTATCAGTTTGCCAGTGATGTTGGATATAAAACTGAAGATGCTTTACAAGAACTGAAAGATCAAGGTGCTCAGGCTATCATATTAGATCTCAGGACTAATCCTGGCGGTATCTTATCAGAAGCCGTAAAAGTAGCCAGCAACTTTATAGATGATGGTACAGTTGTATCAGTAAAAAGCCGTAAAGGTGAAGATGAAATATATGATACAGTTTCTGACATCAATGCGGTTGATTTACCAATGGTTGTACTGATTAACGAAGGTAGTGCAAGTGCTTCAGAGATTGTAGCAGGCGCCATTTCCGACTATGATCGTGGTAAATTAGTTGGACAGAGAACCTTTGGTAAAGGTACAGTTCAGACCGTAATTCCTATGGGTGATGGATCTGCCCTGCGTTTAACTACTGCTCGATACTATACACCAGATGGAACCTTTATCCATGAAAAAGGTATAGAACCTGATGTATTAGTTGAATTTGATTCGGAAGCAGAAGAAGATGCACAACTACAAAAAGCAATCGAAATGCTTAAAAGTGAAGTAAGAAATCAGGCTCTCGATAAAGCAAGCTAGAAAGGTGGCTACTAGAATTGAGTGTATTTAATGTTTTAGGACCAATCATGATCGGGCCTTCCAGTTCCCATACAGCCGGTGCTGTTAAAGTGGGCTATCTGGCCCGGTCCATATTTAAAGATAAATTAGAAAAAGCTGATATATATCTGCACGGCTCATTTGCCCGGACCTTTAAAGGTCATGGAACAGACCGCGCCTTAGTGGGCGGTCTTTTGGGTTTTAAACCTGATGATGAAAGAATTCGTGATTCCTTAAATATAGCAAAAGAACGTGGTATTGAAATAGAATTTCATCTTTCTGATTTAAGAGGAGTACACCCCAATACAGCTAAGATGAAACTCTATGGAGAAAATAAGGAGATGACCATTATTGGTTCTTCAATTGGTGGTAGCCGGATTAAGATTATCCAGATCGATGATTATGAGGTAGACTTTTCCGGTGAAATGCCCACCCTCTGGGTTCTGCATAAAGATGAACCCGGTGAAGTTGGAATCATAACTTCCATTTTAGGCAGCTATAAACTAAACATTGCCAGTATGGAAGTGTTCCGCAACAAAAAAGGAGAAGTCGGTTCAGCCATTATTGAGCTGGACCATAAAGTAAATGACTATGTGATATCACATTTAAAAAATATGGATGATATCTATCAAGTAAGATATATTGAACCTTTTTAAGGAGGACTATTGATGCACTATAATAAAATTAGGGAACTAATTGAAAAAGCTGAAAAAGAAGATAAAAAGATAAGCCAAATTGTCATATCAGAAGAGATGGATGAAAGAGAGATAGGACGAGAGGCTGTCATAGATGAAATGAAAGAGAATTTAAAAATTATGAGAGAATCTATAGAAGAAGGGCTGATCCCAGGACGTAAATCAGCTACCGGTTTAACCGGAGGAGAGGCTTTAACATTACAGGATTCAGATACTGCCCTTACGACTCCCCTATATAAAAAGGTAATTGTCAAGGCTTTAGCTGTTGCTGGAGTCAATGCTTGTATGGGGAAAGTGGTAGCAGGACCTACGGCAGGAGCTAGTGGAATTGTACCAGCTGTTTTGCTTACCCTAGCGGAAGAAAATGAAATTGAAGAAGAAAAATTAATAGATGCTCTTTTTACAGCCGGTGGTTTAGGAGAAATAGTCTCCAAAAAAGCAACTCTAGCGGGAGCAGCCGGCGGCTGTCAGGCCGAATGTGGAGTAGGCTCAGCCATGGCAGCAGGAGCAGCAGTGGAACTTTTAGGTGGCTCACCACAACAGGTGGGAGATGCTTTTGCACTGGCCCTTAAAAATCTTTTAGGATTGGTCTGTGACCCAGTAGCTGGTTTGGTAGAAGTTCCTTGTGTAAAAAGGAATGGCTTTGCAGCTTCCCATGCTCTAACAGCGGTTAATATGGCTTTAAGTGGAATTCAAAGTGTTATACCACCTGATGAAGTTATCCAGGCTATGATGGAAGTTGGCGATCTTTTACCGGTTAGCTTAAAAGAAACTTCGGAAGCAGGTTTGGCTAAAACAGAGACCGGTCAAAAAATTGCCGAAGATCTACAGGATTTTTGATTTAAAGGAGTAGTATATATTTTTAGCTATTTTTAGTAATAATTACTATTACAATTAATATATTTATGATATAATGTTAACTGCACGTGAATTTGTGAACACTTGTTTGCATATAATAGACATATATAGTATAATATCCTCAGGAAAAAATATAAAAACAAAGGTGAGATTTATGCCGAAAGAATTTGAACTTCATTCTCCTTATGAACCAAAAGGTGACCAGCCGGAAGCGATTAGAGACCTGGCTAAAGGAGTAGAAAAAGGACATAGACATCAAACCCTACTGGGTGCAACCGGTACGGGTAAGACATATACGATGGC
>CAZXRH010000097.1:0-8709 GCA_964642575.1 uncultured Halanaerobiales bacterium | reverse complement strand
TTTAGTTTTGCTAAGCAATTTTTCCGCTGTTTCTGGACGATCACCGTGCATAATACCGATCCAGGCTTTTTTATCTTCAGTGATTTTTTCGATGATTAGTTCACTCATTTTTTGTAAAGTCTTTTTGTTACCTCTTATTTTATCTAAAGGATTAACCTTACCGGTTTCGGGACTAATTTCAATAATGGGATTGATATTAAAGAAAGAACCTAAAAAGGCCCTTGCTTTACCAATCCGGCCTCCTTCTTTCATATAGGTTAAATCTTCAACTGTAAAGATACAGTTAACTTTTTCTTTGGCTTTATTTAATCTATTCATGATTTCAGCAAAGGAATAGTTATTTTTTATAAGCTTACCGGTCATTAAAACTTGCAAACCTAAACCTAAAGAAATTGAGGCTGAGTCAACAACAGTTACCTTATCATTTCCAATATCACGGGCGGCTAGTTCAGCTGATTCATAAGTACCGCTGAGCCCTTTTGAAACATGAATCGAAATGATTTTATCATAAGTTTTTAACATATCTTTATATTTATTTAAAAAAGTATGTTTTGAGGGTTTAGAAGTCTTTGGCATCTCTTGGTTGGTTTTAATCATCTCAAAAAATTTAGAAGAATCAATTTCTTGACCATCTATATATTGATCGGTACCAAAATGAACTTTTAATGGCACAACTTCAATATTATATTTTTGGACAAGTTCATCTTTTAGATCACAAGTACTGTCCGTTACTAGACCTATTTTCATACAATAGTCACCCCTAATAATTTTGACTAAATTATATCTTTAATTTCAATATATATCAAGCATAAATTAAAAGAGGTAAATAAATTTTCTTCAAGAATAATATATTTATAAGGTGGGTGAGGATATAATTGGAGAAATCAAATAAAAAGGTCATCTACTCCTGGGTTCTTTATGATTGGGCTAATTCGGCTTTTGCTACCACTATTTTAGCGGCTGTCCTACCTATATTTTACAATGATGTAGCTGCCGTAAATCTGCCTGATAATGTAGCAACCTCTTATTGGGGTTATACTCAAGCTATTGCTATGTTGATTATAGCATTGATTACACCAGTATTAGGAGCGGTAGCTGACTATTCTAAGTCTAAAAAGATATTTATGAAATTATTTGTATTTATTGGAGTTACTGGTACATCTTTATTATTTTTTATCATAGAAGGACGCTATCTTTTAGCTTCTGTATTTTTTATCTTGGCTAATATTGGTTTTTCCGGTGGCAATATATTTTATGATTCTTTTTTACCGATTATTACTAAAAAAGATAAAATAGATTATGTGTCTTCTATGGGTTATGCTGCTGGTTATCTGGGGGGCGGCATCTTACTTTTAATTAATCTTTTAATGATTATGAGACCTCAGATGTTTGGGATTGCTAATACAACATTAGCTACCAGAATTGCCTTTGTAACAGTAGCTATCTGGTGGATTATATTTTCCATCCCGGCTTTTATTAATCTGCCCGAATCAAGAGTAGGTTTAGGTAAGTTTACTTTAGGACCCTATATTAAACAAGGTTTTCATCGCGTAAAAAACACCTTTACTCATATAAGAAAATACAAAGAACTATTTAAGTTTTTAATTGCTTTCTGGATTTATAATGATGGAATTGGAACCATAATTAGAATGGCAACTATCTATGGACGGGAAGTAGGCATTGGACAAAATGATTTAATTGGTGCCTTGCTTTTAACGCAAGTAGTAGGTATTCCATTTACACTCATATTTGGTAAACTGGGTGAAAAAATTGGTGCTAAAAAAGGAATTTATATTTCCTTAACTGTCTATCTAATCATTACAATTTTAGGTTATAATCTGGATTCAGCTTTAGATTTTTGGATTTTAGCTGGATTAGTAGGGACTGTCCAGGGAGGTGCTCAGGCTTTAAGCCGCTCTTTATATGGGGCGTTAATTCCTGAAAATAAAAGTGCTGAATTTTATGGATTTTATGGTATATCAAGCAAGTTTGCAGCAATAACGGGACCTTTTGTCTTCGCCTTAGTTGGACAAATTACTGGCTCATCGCGTTATGGAATTTTAGCTGTTGCTTCATTTTTCATTCTCGGTATAATATTACTGTATACTGTAGATGTAGATAAAGGTATCGAAGAATCAGTTAGTTAAAGACTATAAAAAATTAAATTTTACTGTTATAATATTATTAGAAAAAAATCAAGAAAGAGGGGTATTGTTTATGGCAGAATTATTTGAATGTATACCTAATTTTAGTGAAGGTAGAGATCAGGAAAAGATCGAAAAAATAGTTGAACCATTTAAAAAAACAGAAGGGGTCAAACTTCTTGACTACTCAGCTGATAAGGATCATAATCGTCTTGTAGTAACTCTGCTGGGTAGTGCAGATGTATTGAAAAAATCTGTCCATGAAGCGATTGGTAATACAGTGGAGTTAATAGATATGAATGAACATAAAGGTGAACATCCACGCATGGGTGCAGTTGATGTAGTACCCTTTACACCGGTTAAAAATGTTGAAATGGAAGATGCGGTTAAACTGGCCAATGAAGTTGCAAAAAAAGCAGCTGAAGCCTATGATTTACCAATCTATCTATATGAAGAAGCGGCTACCACTGAGGAACGTAAAAATCTCGCAGATATTAGAAGGGGAGAATATGAAGGTTTTTCAGAAAAGATTCAAAAACCGGAGTGGAAACCAGATTTTGGCCCACAAAAATTACATCCTACAGCAGGTGCTACAGTCGTAGGAGCCAGGATGCCATTGGTTGCATTTAATGTCAATTTAGATACCGAAAATTTAGAGATCGCCAATAAAATCGCTAGAAAGGTAAGACATTCTAGTGGAGGATTAAGATTTGTAAAAGCAATTGGAATTGACCTGGCTGAGAAAAATATTGTACAGGTCTCGATGAATATGACTGATTATACTCAGACTTCCCTTTATCAGGCTTTTGAAATGATCAAGTTTGAAGCAAAGAGATATGGTGTGAACATAATTGGTAGTGAATTAATCGGATTACTCCCAGCTCAGGCTCTATTTGATGTAGCTGAATATTATCTGGGATTAGAGGATTTTGAAGGTGAACAGATTATGGAGAATAGACTACTGGAGGATATCTAATGCTATTAATAAAAAATATAGGTCAATTAGTGACTGTAGGTGGTAATCAGCCGAAAAGCGGTTCTGAGATGAAGGAACTTAATATTATTGAAGATGCTTATTTAGTGGCGGAAGGCAGCCGAATAGTTGAATTCGGACCGAGTCAAAACCATAAAGACACAAAGCATTATGAAGAAGTAATCGATGCCGAAAAAAAGGTCGTTTTACCCGGGTTTGTCGATCCCCATACCCATTTAGTTTATGGAGGGGACCGTTCTTATGAGTTTAAAATGAGATTAAGAGGAGTTCCTTATATAGATATCTTAAAAAACGGGGGAGGTATCTTAAGCACTGTCCAGGCCACCCGCCAAGCCAGTTCTGATCAATTATATGAGGCTTCCAATAAACGGCTGGATAGATTTTTAAGTTATGGAGTTACAACTGTAGAAGGGAAAAGCGGCTATGGTCTTGATAAGAAGACAGAATTAAAGCAGCTTGCAATCATGAAAAGGCTCAATAAAAGAGAAGATATTGACCTTGTATCAACTTTTCTAGGTGCTCATGCAGTTCCGAAAGAATATAAGGAGAAATCTGGTAAATACATAGATTATGTGATTAAAGAAGTTATGCCGGAAGTAGCTGATAAAAAACTGGCTGAATTTTGTGATGTATTTTGTGATGAAGGTGCTTTTTCATATCAGGAGTCGGAAAAATTACTCAGGGCAGCCGAAAAAATGGGGCTTAAGTTAAAAATACACGCTGATGAGATGGTTAATACTCAAGCTGCTCAGCTGGCTGGTAAACTTAAAGCGGTATCAGCGGAACATTTATTGAAAGCTTCTGAAGAGGGGCTGAAAAGTTTAAGGGAAAATAATGTGATGGCAGTTTTACTGCCGCTTACCGCCTTTTCTTTGCAGGAAGAGTATGCTGATGCTAAAAAGATGATCGAGATGGATATTCCTGTAGCTTTAGCTACTGATTTAAACCCTGGCAGCAGTTATTCACAGTCGATTCCTTTACTTTTATCTCTAGCAGTTATGTATATGGATATGAAACCGGAAGAAGCAATTACTGCTTTAACAATTAATGCAGCAGCAGCTTTAAAGCGAGAAAAGGAAATTGGGAGTATTGCTGAGGGGAAAAAAGCAGATTTAATAATGATTGATGCACCTAATTACAATCACCTTTTTTATAACTTTGGTGTTAATCTAGTTGAAAAGGTCTTTAAAAATGGCAAGCTTGTTTTTGATAACAGTCTTGCAAAAAGAAAATCTTAAAGGGGGAAAGTTTTATGTTTAAACACCAGGACCCAACCAAAAAAATTACATTACCGGATAGCCTGCCGGAAAAGGAAGAATTCCGAGCAGATATTAGAAGAGCTCCTAAAAGAGAATTAAACTTAAATGAAAATCAAATTAAACTTGCTTTAAAAAATGCTTTAAGATACATACCTGAACATTTACATGAAGAGCTCGCTCCGGAATTCCTAGAAGAATTGATGACAAGAGGTAGAATCTATGGATACAGATACCGCCCAAAAGGTGAAATCAAGGCAAAACCACTTAATGAATATAAAGGTAATACGGTAGAAGGTAAAGCAATTCAGTTAATGATCGATAATAATTTGGACTTTGATGTTGCTCTTTATCCTTATGAACTGGTGACTTATGGTGAATCAGGTCAGGTCTGTCAAAACTGGATGCAGTACCGTTTAATTAAAAAATACTTACAAATCATGACAGAAGAACAAACTTTAGTTGTTCAGTCCGGACATCCTCTGGGCCTATTTCCATCTCGACCTGAAGCTCCCCGTGTGATAGCAACCAATGCTTTAATGGTTGGCATGTTTGATAATGAAGAATGGTTTAATAAAGCAGCGGCTTTAGGTGTTGCTAATTATGGACAGATGACAGCTGGGGGCTGGATGTATATAGGACCTCAGGGCATTGTACATGGAACATATATTACACTTTTAAATGCCGGGCGACTCTTTTTAGATATTCCGGATAAAGAAGATTTAGCTGGTCACCTCTATATTAGTTCTGGTTTAGGTGGAATGAGTGGTGCGCAAGCGAAAGCAGTTGAGATCGCTGGTGGTATTGGTATAATAGCTGAGGTTGATGAATCGCGTATTGATACCCGCTATGAACAGGGCTGGGTTTCAAAAAGATCATCTGACTTAGATGAAATTTTCCAATGGGTTAATCAGTACCGTAAGGACGAGAAAGCAGTTTCAATTGCTTATCATGGTAATATAGTTGATCTTTTAGAGTATGTAAATGAAAATGATATAGAAGTTGAACTTCTATCTGATCAAACTTCTTGTCATGCAGCTTACTCAGGCGGTTATACTCCGGTTGGATATAGTTTTAAAGAAGGGCGTGAACTTCTTAATAATAAGCCTGAGGAGTTTAAAAAAGAAGTGGACCGCAGTTTAAAAAGGCATTTCAATGTATTAAAAGAACTTGTTAATAAAGGTGCTCATTTTTGGGATTATGGTAATAGCTTTATGAAAGCAGTCTTTGATGCAGGTGCAAAAGAGATTGCGAAAAATAATGAAGATACATCTGAAGGTTTTATCTTCCCGTCTTATGTTGAGAATATAATGGGACCAATTTGTTTTGACTATGGATATGGTCCTTTCCGCTGGGTATGTTTAAGTGGTAAAAAAGAAGATTTAAGAAAAACTGATCAAGCGGCCATGCAGGAAATCGACCCTAAGCGGAGAGCTCAGGATAGAGATAATTACCACTGGATTAAAGATGCGGAAGAAAATGACCTTGTCGTGGGTTCTCAAGCCAGAATATTATATGCAGATGCAGAAGGTAGAGTAAATATTGCCTTAAGGTTCAACAAGTTAGTTAGAGAAGGCAAAATTGGTCCTGTCATGTTGGGTAGAGACCATCATGATGTCAGTGGTACTGACTCACCCTTTAGAGAAACATCCAATATTAAAGATGGCAGTAATATCATGGCGGAAATGTCCATTCATTGTTTTGCGGGTAATGCTGCCCGTGGAATGAGTATGGTTGTTGAAAGTAATGGGGGTGGAGTTGGTATTGGTAAAGCCTTTAATGGTGGTTTTGGACTTGTTTTAGATGGTTCAAAAAGAGTAGATAATATAATTAAAAATGCCCTGGACTGGGATGTTAACGGTGGTATTGCCCGGAGAGCCTGGGCCAGAAATGATAATGCTTTAGAAACTGCGGAAGAGTGGAATGATAAAAACAAGGGAAGAGGCCAAATGACTATTCCTAACATAGCTGACCAAGACTTAATAGATAAATTAGTTGATAATAGATAATCAAAATATTAGGAGGTTAAAGATGACTTTTGCAAATATGAGTCTCAAAGAATTTAACAGTAAACTTGCCAGTGATTCTCCTACCCCAGGTGGTGGTAGTGTGGCTGGTCTAAGTGCAGCCCTAGGAGCTTCCTTAACTTCTATGGTAGTTCATTTAACAAAAGAAGGAGATTTAGATAAATATGAAGCAGATTTAGAAGACCATATCAAATTTGCTTTAGAGTTGATAGATAAAGATGCACTCAGCTTTAATAAAGTAATGGATGCCTTTAAGATGGATAAAGATACTGATGAAGCAGCCCAAAAAAGAAAAGAAGCTATTCAATCAGCTTTATATGAAGCATCCTTAACTCCGATGGAAACCATCAAATTGGCTAAAGATATTTTAGAGATTACAGAAGAAGTGGCTAAAAAGGGTAATAAAAATGCTGTATCTGATGCTGGAGTGGCAGCATTAATGGCTCTAGCGAGTGTGAAAAGCGCTGCCTATAATGTATATATAAATACTTCTTCCCTTTCAGATGAAAATAAAGCCAAACGTTTAGAAGAAAAGACTGATAGTTTAGTTAAGGAAAGTGAAGAGATTGCAAACAGAGTTGAACAGGTTTGTCTAGATCGAATAAAAAATTAAACTAAAAGAAGGGCTTATCAATTAAGCCCTTCTTTTTTTCGTAAACACAAAAACAGAAAGAGGAGATATTTTTGCATTATATTAATGGCGAAAATCTAAGTGTAAGCAAAGTAGATGAAATAATATTTAAAAAACAAAATATAGCACTTGCAAAAGAAGCTGAAAATAAAATCATAAAAGCCCGAGAAACAGTTGAAAGATTGATTAAAAAAGGGAAAACAATTTATGGATTAAATACAGGTTTTGGCAAGTTTAGTACTAAAAAAATATCAGCTGATAAAATATTAAAATTACAGGAAAATTTAATAATAAGCCATGCAGCTGGAACAGGTGATTTTCTAGATGATGAAGTAGTAAAGACAATGGTATTACTACGTCTAAATGCATTAGCGAAAGGACATTCTGGGATTAGGTTATCCACCTTGAAAAAATTTATTAAGATGTTTAATAAAAATCTTATACCTTTAATTCCAGAACAGGGTTCGGTTGGAGCCAGTGGAGATTTAATTCCCCTATCACATATGGTCTTACCATTATTAGGTCGTGGCAAAGTAAAATATGAGGGAGAGGTCATGGAAAGTAAAAAAGCCCTAAAAAAGGCCGAAATTGAACCTCTCAAGCTTGCGAGCAAAGAAGGCTTAGCTTTAATTAATGGTACTCAAATGATGGCAGCAATTGAAGTTTTAAGTATCATTAGGTCTCAAAATTTAATTAAGACTGCAGATATGGCTTTGGCTCTTTCCCTAGAAGGACTGAAGGGAATTAAAAGAGCCTTTGATGAGGATATTCATAAATTACGACCCCATCCCGGCCAAATAGATTCAGCTTCTAACATTAGAGCTTTAACTGAGAACAGTCAACTTATGGTAGAGATAGATGATAACAGGGTGCAGGACTCCTATACTTTAAGATGTGGCCCTCAGGTGCACGGTGCCTCAAGAGATAGTCTATCACATGTAATTGAGATTGTAGAAAGAGAAATGAACTCAGTTACCGATAATCCTTTAATTTTTCCCGAAAGAAATGAGGTTATCTCAGGTGGAAACTTTCACGGACAACCTTTAGCTTTAAGCAGTGATTATCTGGGAACAGCGATAAGTGAACTTGGTAATGTTTCGGAACGTCGGACTGCGAAATTAGTAGATAGCAGTTTAAATAATGGTTTAGAAATGTTTTTAACAACCCATGGTGGACTAAATTCGGGTTATATGATTGCTCAATATACCTCTGCTTCCATTGTTTCAGAAAACAAGATACTGGCTAATCCCTCTAGTACAGATTCGATTCCTACTTCTGCCAATCAGGAGGATCATGTAAGTATGGGTTCCATTAGCGCTCGTCATCTTTACAAGATATGTAGTAATGTAGCCCAAATTTTAGCAATTGAGTTAATTACAGCTGCTCAAGCAGTGGATTTAAGAACTGACCAGCCTCAAAAAGATTTAGGAAAAGGTTCTTATCTAATATATAAGAAGATTAGAGAACATGTAGATTATCTTGATGAAGATAGAGTTTTATATCCTGAGATTTTAAAGATGAAAGAAGTAATTGAAAATGGAGAATTATTAAAAGCAGTTAATCAAAAAATCAATATGGACTAATAACAAATACTTATATTATGTTTGCATGATACACCAGTCTTTTATATAATAAGAGGAAATAATAATTCTAAATT
>CAZXRH010000096.1:0-8719 GCA_964642575.1 uncultured Halanaerobiales bacterium | reverse complement strand
AGAATTAACTGATAACAGTTATGTACCTATTGACCAATTTAACAAAATGGAAGATTTTCTAATGGAAAAGCTACAGGGTAATAGATATTTAATTATATATCAAAGTAAATATTTTATAATATCAACTAATGATAGGGTGATAAAATCTAGCCAAGGTGAATTTACTTTAAATAACCAACCCATTTCTGTTAATGAATATCTCTTAGTTCCTTTTAGATTAATGAAAAAAATCTTTAATGAAGAGAATATAAGCCCCATAGAAGACCAAGGTAATCAATTAAAATTAGAAATAATAACTGACCAGCGGACTTATAGTAATACAGATAATATTGAAGTTAAAATGAAAGTAATAAATAACAGTAATCAAGATATAACATTAGAATTTAATTCCGGACAAAAATATGATATATTTATAAAGAATAAAAATAATGAAATTATTTATAGTTGGGCTGAAAATCAGATGTTTATTCAGGCATTTGTGTCAGAAACTATTAAAGCAAATAGTTCATTAACTTATCAGGAAAAAATTGATATATCTGATCTTGCACATGGCACTTATTTTCTGGAAGTGGAGCTTACAGATCAAAAATATGGATTAAAAGCCGAACCTATAAAGTTTAAAGTTAATTAAATTTATAAAATATGGTTAGGAGATTTATTTTGTCTAAATTTTTGATAAATCATATATAACACTTTTGAAATGTTGTACTAACTTGAGGGGTATTGAATGAAGAAAAATTATATTAAACTTTTAGATAAATATATAATAAAAGAGATTACCTTTCCCTTTTTAGCATCGGTAATAATTATAACAATAATATTATTGGGGAATTATCTGTTTCAACTAACAGATCTTATAATTGTAAAAGATGTACCAATATACCTGGTTGCGGAATTACTTTTATATAATTTACCTGATATTATTGTAAGAACATTTCCGATTGCCATTTTGTTTTCAACCATGACAGGTATTGGTAGATTAAATAGGGAAAACGAGATTACTGCCTTTAGAATGGGCGGTATTAGTTTATATCGTCTTATTATCCCAGTCTTAATAGTGGGTATTGTAATTAGTGGACTTACTTTTATCTTTAATGAAGAAGTTGTCCCCTGGGCCAACCATAAAGCAAAAAATATTATTAGAAATACAATATTAAAAGAAAGTATGCCTAATACTCAGGAAGAAGTCTTTTTTAGAGGACCGAAAGGTAGACTTTTTTATGTGAAAGAATATAATGAGACAGAAGATACGATCAATAATATAATAATTTATAATATAAAAGAAAATGACCAAGATGAAACTTATCCCGAAGTTATTACTGCTAAAAAAGGATTAATAAAAGAAAACATCTGGGAACTGCAGGATGGTATTATCCATGAATATAATGAAGAAGGAAATATAATACTAGAAAGTCAGTTTAACCAGATGGAATTTGAAATAACCGAAGAAATGCAGCAGGCTTATGGTAATCAAAAAACAACTGATGAAATGAGTCGCGAAGAACTAGCCAAAAATATTAGGTTGTTTCAACAAAGCGGGATAAGTGTCAACTCATTATTGGTTGATTATCATCTAAAACTAGCTCAACCATTTGTTGCTTTTATTTTTGTTTTAATTGCTGTACCGCTAAGTTTAACCAACAAAGAGAGTAAAGCAGTAAATATTACTTTTACAATAATAATAATCTTTGCATATTATTTAATCCTTTCAGTCTGCCGTTCATTAGGAAGAAATGAAATATTACCTCCTTTAGTTGCAGCCTGGCTACCTAATACTATATTTCTAATATTAGGATTACTAATTTTATTTTTAAAAGAGTCCTTTGAAAAATTACTATATAAAATCATACCAGGTATTATAGTCTTTTTTCTAATCTTTAATATAATACCAATAAATACTGCAGTAGCTGATGAATTAACTATTAACAGCAATTCTGTAAGTTATAATCCTGAATTAAATATGATCAAAATTGAAGGAAATGTTGACGGAAAGTATAATGATATCTACTTAAAATCAGAATTAATAAATGTGAAGGTTGATGGAAAAGAAGATAGACTGTTTCAAGAACCAGAAAATATTGAGTTGTTGCCTGGTGATATAACGGGATGTGATTTTAAAAGACCACATTATTATTTTGATGCAAGGCGAATAGAAATATCTCCAAATGAACATCTCAAGGCTTATCACGTGGTATTTAGGGAATTAGGAGGCAATCTGCCTTTGTTTTATTGGCCTTATCTCTATATATCGCTAAAAGATGATGAACAAAACTTTTTCCCTCGAGTAGGATATAACAGCCGCCGGGGTTGGTTTTTAAAAACAACTTATAATTACTACTTAGATAGTGTTGATTTACCTGGCAGCCTTTATGTAGATTATTATACATTAACTGGTTTTGCTGGTGGTCTTAAACAATATTTTATTAACAGTGAACAACAGAAAGCTTACATATACTATTATAAACAGGATAATAATATAAACGTCTCCAACTTATTTAATTGGGAAGGTGAAATTTATCATCAATATGAAGGAGAATATTGGAATGAAGAGTCTTCCTTCTTTTATCAAGAATATGATGATCGTGAAGAATTAGATACTTCTTTAAACTTTAGTTATATCAAAGAAGAAAATAATATTAATATAGATACATATTATGACAGTAGAGATTATTTTGAGAGTGATTTCAATGATAGCAAATCATATGGTGCTGACTTTTCTTTTAGAGATAGATATTTTGATTCACTTGATCTTAGTGTAGGTTATGATGTTGATTATGATTTTGACCCGGAGGAAGGTCTTGATGAATACATAGGTAAAGAAATTGATTTGGTTAATGATTGGGGTAATAACTGGGAAACAGGTTTAGAATATGAACATGAAGAACAAATTGAACCTGATTCTGAAACTGAAACCAGATGGGGTGGCAAAGCTTATATTGAAAAAGGATATCAGGATTATGATTTCACCTTATTATGGGAAAGATATGATCCCAACTTCTCAGCAGAAGATGAAGTTGCTTTTTATCGTGCTCCTGAATTTACAGCTGAATACAAACCACCTGGCAACTTTGATTATTTATTACAAACCGGTCATTACTATGAAGCAGATACTGATCTTGAAGGTAAAAGAACCAGATTGGAATTAATCTATGATGATAGAGTGAGGTTAGGTGATTTTAATACTTTAAATATAAATCAAAAATTTCATTCTAATTTTTATAGTGTTGAATATTTAGGTGATATAGTTCAACCATATCAAGCCGTATCTGAAAGTGAGATTGGTCTTACAACTGAATTAGGTGAGCATATAACACTTAATAATGATTATAGTATGATTAGATATTTAGGCTTTAGCCCCTTTAACTTTGATCAAGCTGAGTTTGAAACTTTAATTGAAAATCAATTAAATTATAGGATAAATGATAAGTTAGACATTGAATTAAATAGTGGTTATGATTTTGAAAACCAGGAATTTTTATTATTAGAATTATTTGCTACTTATCAGGTAAATAAAAATTGGAACTTAAAAGCTGGCACAACTTATGATATTAATAATAAAACTTTTGATGACAACTTATTTTTAACTAGTCTTTATGAAAGTGAAAAAATTAATCATAGACTCGGCTTAGAATATGATTTGAATACGAATGAACTGGTTGAAGCTGACAGCAATTTTTCATATGAAATAAAAGGTGACTGGGGCTGGTATTTAGAAAATAATTTAAGCTTTGATTTTGATGATGAAGAAACAATTGATGAAGCCAACCTGCAACTTAAAAAGAAATTTCACTGTCGTGAAATCATCTTTAGTTATGATTACTTAAAAGAAGAATACACATTACAGTATTCAATAAATCTATTCCCCTCCCAGGGAATTGAATTTGTCAAAAATGAAGAAGCTCTTTTATTTGATTCTGATATTAAAGATATGCTGGAAGAAGAAAATTAAGAATACGGAGGATTTTAAATGAACAAACTTAACTTTAAATGGATTATATTAATACTTTTTATATCATTAATCTTTAATTTTACTTTAGTTTTTGCTCAAGAAGATAATCAAGAAAATTCAACTGAAGCAGAAACCGTCTATATAGATTCAGATCATTTAAAATATGAAGAAGAAAAGACAATATTATCTGGTAATATAGTCATAAGAAAAGATGATACTACAATAAAAGCCAATAATGGTGAATTAATTAGAGAAGAGAATAGGTTGTTATTAGAAAATGAAATAAATGTTGATTATGAAGATGGTAATGTTTCTTCTAATAATCTGACTGCTTTACTCAAAGAAGAAGAATATATATTTGAAAACAATGTTAAAATGGACTATATATTAGAAAATCGCGAAGAAAATATGCAGCTGGAAAGTGAATATCTCCAGGTATTTGGAGAGAATAATTCCTTTAATGCTAAAAACAATGTATTAATTAAATATGAGGGTAAAAACTTTAAAGGTGATAATGCAGAATATGTTGGTGAAGAAGAAATTCTTTATCTCACAGGTAATGTAATGATTGAAGAAGGAGAGGACTGGGTTAAAAGTGACCAGGCTAAATTTTTCTTAGGTGAAGATGAAGAAGGTTATACAGCTGATGGTAATGTTCAAATTAAAATGATTCTTGATTAATATAAAAAAGGAGTAATCTATGTTTATATTTAGTGGCACTTTATTGATTATAATAGATCAAATAATAAAATACTTAGTTCATAATAATATTGTATTAGGGCAGCCTTATACTTTAATTGAAGACTTTCTTTTCATTACTTATGTAAGAAATACTGGGATTGCCTTTGGATTATTTAAAGATAATAACATATTTATGATTATATTAATTTCAATCATAATTCTTATTTTATTGTACTTCTATAAAAAAGAGAATAATAAGGTATTTACATTATCACTCGCAGTAACTTTATTAATTAGTGGGGCACTTGGTAATTTAATTGATAGAATATATTATGGATTTATAATAGATTATATTAATTTCACATTTTGGCCAGCCTTTAATTTGGCTGATTCACTGGTTGTAATCGGAAGTGTTTTATTGGGGATTTATTTATTATTTCAAGTAGAAGAATAAGGTTTGGAGGTTAAACCGTGATTGATCCTATTGCTATTAGTATTGGTCCTTTAAACATTCACTGGTATGGAATAATAATAAGTTTGGCTTTATTATTTGGGTTTTCATTATCATTATATAGAAGTAAAAAAACATCAATACCCACAGAATTTTTTCTGGATTTTTTTATTATAGGTATTCCAATCAGTGTAATATTTGCGCGACTCTATTTTGTGATATTTAATCTTAATTACTACCTACAAAATCCATTAGCTATCATAGCAGTCTGGCATGGTGGTTTAGCTATTCACGGGGCAGTTATAGGTGGTATCTTGGTTTTAATCATTTTAACTAAAAGAAGAAAATTATCTTTTTTTAAAGTTGTTGATATATTGGCTCCAGCCCTAATATTAGGTCAAGCGATCGGAAGATGGGGTAACTTTATTAATCAGGAAGCTTATGGCGGAATTGTAAGTGAAAGTTTTATAAACAATTTCCCCAATTTTATTAAAAACCAAATGTTTATAGAAGGTAATTACCATCATCCTACTTTTTTATATGAATCAATCTGGAATATAATTATCTTTATAATTTTAATATTTTTAACTAAAAAGAAGTTCACCAAAGATGGTGATGTTTTTTATTCTTATTTAATCGGTTATTCCATTGGCAGGTTCTTTATTGAAAATATGAGAACAGATAGTTTAATGTTTTTAAATATGCAGGTAGCCCAAGTCATAAGCATTACTTTGATTATATTTGGTTTAGTAATGATCTATATAAACCATAGTAGAAATAAATAACTTATTAAATAGGGAGTCTACTAAATGAGCTATATTATGATTATCATCTCAGGAATTTTATATATTCTACCTTTTTTCAACCCCAATCTTTTTATCTTAAGCTGGATTGCCTTTATACCTTTTTTATATTCTGTATATTATACTAATTATAAAAATTTATTTTATAAAGCTTGGGTTTTAGGCTTTATTATTTTAACAGGAGTAGGTTATCCCCTTTATTTCCCGATAAAAAGCTTTTCAAATTTCCCTTCAATAGTAGTAATCTTTATCTTAATCATTTTATTTTTAATTTTATCTTTAATATATGGATTATGGGGTAAATTATTATCTATTATTATTAATAAGAATGAATTTAACCCATATGTTTTTTCTATTAGCTGGTTGGGTTTAGAAATTATTAGACATATTATTATGAATTTCTTTCCACTGGGTTATCTTGGTTATACTCAAGCTAACTTTAATCATTTTATTCAAATCTCTGATCTAGGTGGAGTATTTCTGGTTAGTTTCATAATTGTTTTACTTAACTCTTTATTATTTAAGTTCATTGTATCAAAGAGAAAACAGTACATAATTATCTCCATATTAATTGTTGGATTAGTCTTAAGCTATGGATTTTATCAAATAAACAGATATGAAGATATAGAAAAAAGTTTAGATATAGGTATTGTTCACACTCACATAAATCAGAATGATAAATGGAATAGAGATAATGTAAATAAATATATTGATCTTTTTACAGCTCAAGATAAAGAATTTGAAGATGTTGAATTGGTAATAACACCTGAATCTGCTTTAACTTTTGATATGAACAGAGAAGTTTATTATAGAGATAAAGTGCTGAATAGAGTAGAAGCATCCAATAAATATTTTCAGATTGGATTTTTAGCTACTAAAGATAATGAAAGTAATTATTATAACAGCACCTATTTAATTAACTCCAAAGGAGAAATAAAAAACAGATATAATAAAAATAGACTATTACTATTTGGAGAATATGTTATCTTTTCAGGTTTAATTGAAAAGCTTACAGGGTACAGGCTCAATACTTTAAATCCAGGAAAAAATATAATTGATTTCCAGACTCCCTTTGCTAAATGGAAAACAGTAATTTGTTCAGAAATACTATATCCAGAGTATGTATCTAAACACCTAAATTCTTTAGACTTTATAGTAAACCAATCTAATGAAGCCTGGTTTGAAGATAATACCACTTTAAAAAATCAAATGTATGCAAGTTTAGTCTTTAGAGCAATAGAGAATAGAAGATCGATAATTAAAGCCGGTAATATGACTTATAGTGGTATAGTTTATCCTTCCGGTCAAAGAGAAAAATATGATAAGAAGATAAATGAAAAACTAAAAGTAAGTATTAATAAGCATAAAGAAATTACCCTTTTTAATAAAATTATGAATATTTTTCTAAAAAACCCAGATTTTATGCAGGAATAATTCAAGATACAAATAAATATAAAGATAATAATACAAAATTCAAAATATTTTTTTAATTTACATGTAATTTTTTTAATAATATTTTAATTTATATGAAATAATTAATGTAAATATTATTGCAAAACAACTAACTTCTTATTTACAATTACTTCTCTCAATACCTATCCCAGATAATAACCTTTTTTAATAACTTTCTTATCAATACCGACATACAAATTACATCATTATTTTAATATTCAACACACTCACCTTATATATTTTTAGTCTATAAAATAAATTATTCCAAATATAGTAAATTATTTATTTAAATCTATAAAATGTATGTAAGTAAAAACTGAATATACTGATGAATAATGGAGATTATGATTATTGATTACAGATTGGGCACCTATGTAATCAATGTGAATCAGTGGTGCAACCGGCCATAGTTATATATGGCCGTTTTTTTATTGTCTACTAATTTTTACCACAGTATTAATAAATACAAAAAAATAATATTTGAGTCTTTATAAAAAACATTTATCTTTTAAAAGGGGGTGAAAGATGAAAGGGATTAAAGAAATAGTCAAAATATTCATACTCATTAATTTATTAATTGCTTTAACTTTAACTGGTTGTGAATCACCTCCAATATTGACTGAAACATATAATTCAACAATTACCATTGAAGGTATTGAAGATCCTCAACATGTAAAACACTTTACTTTAATGACCAGTACAGATCAATCAATTATTGAAGATGATTTTTCTCCAAATAGAGTGAACAATCAAGTATTAACTTATAATCTAACTGGTTTAGAAGGCGACACTAATATTACATTGGTTATTGATAATGAGAATATTAGTAATTCTATTTATGAAACCAGATATCAAAAGACTATTACACCTTCAAAACCTAATATTTCTTTTGATCTGAGTCAGAATAAATTTCAGGTAAATTTTACAGATCCACCTAAGGGTTATTTAAATGCTTCAGTTAATGGGAGTAAGATTTCATCCGGAGATTTAATACCAAAAGGAGCAGACATTAAATTTAATGTTACTCCAAATGGAGAAGCAAATGAATTTTTTGAAGTAAGTAAATGGATTATCAATAACAAAGAATATGCAATAACTAATGAACAATATAAATATCAAAATATAAAAGAAGATATTGAAGTAAAAGTAGATTTAAATGAGATATCTTTTTTTGATGTCTTAGTAAGTAAAGAAGATGTGAATGTAAATATCAATAATACTATAACAGTTTCTATTAAATATGGTGTGAAAAACATTAGTGATCTAGAAAACACACAAGATGTTATGTTTTATGTTGATGGAGTAAAATTAGATGAAAAAGAATTTACACTAAATCCATCAGAGATCATAACTGATGAATTCACTTGGAATCCAATTGTGGAA
>CAZXRH010000095.1:0-8806 GCA_964642575.1 uncultured Halanaerobiales bacterium | reverse complement strand
AAACTCCTCAAGGGGACGGTCCTTTTGATGCACGCGGCTTAGGTGAACAGGGAGATATTGGTGTACCCGGTGCCTTAGCTAATGCGGTATCTCGCGCTGTGGGAGTAGAAATAAACGAGCTACCACTTTTACCAGAACTGATCTACAAATATGTAAAGGAAGGTGATAGTAATGATTAGTTTTGACTTTGACTATTACCAGGCAGATAATGCAGAAGAAGCAGTTGAAAAGTTTTTAAAATTAAAAGAAAAAAATAAAAACGTTGCTTATTATAATGGTGGAACAGAAATAGTCACCTATGCACGTAAAGATAAGATGAACTTTGATGCTTTAATTGATATAAAAAATATACCGGCCTGTAACGAATTTGAAGATAGTGGAGATAAAATAATAATTGGTGCCTCAGTAACTTTAAATGAGATAGCTGAAAAAAATTATTTTCCTCTACTCAGCCGTTCATCTGAAGTAGTAGCTGACCATACCACCCGCAATCACATTACTCTGGGCGGGAATTTACTCGGTCGCCTACCTTTTAAAGAACCACTCTTACCATTGTTGGTAACTGAGGCTGAAGTCACTACTTTTAATAAAGATGGCTATCAAACCAGGCCAATCACAGAAGTATTTGATAAAAGAATGGTTCTAGATAAAGAAGAAATCCTTCTTCAGATTACTGTAGATAAAAATAAAACTAAACTACCCTATTTTCAGACTCGTAAGGTAAAGCAAAGTGAAATAGATTATCCAATCTTACACATTGCTGCTTTAAAAGAAAATGAAACAATTAAATTTGCTTTAAGTTCTTTATGTCCCTTCCCTTTCCGGTCTGAAGATATTGAAGAAATATTAAATGATAGTTCATTAGACAAAGCAGACAAAATAGATAAGGTAGTTGAAAATCTACCAGTACCGATTAACTCAAATCTCAGGGGTGGAAAAGAATATAAAGAAATGTTATTTAGAAACTCCTTACAAGCTTGTCTTGATAGCCTGGGAGGTGAAAATTAATGAAAGCATATACTAATAATCAAGAAATCACCTTAAATGTTAATGGAGAAACATACAATGTAGTTGTAAGTCCCCATGAAACATTATTAAATGTAATACGAGATAAACTGGAATTAACCGGTCCTAAACCGGGTTGTGAAAACGGTGACTGTGGTGCATGTACAGTTTTGATTGATGGCCGTTCTTATAAATCTTGTATGTCCTTAGCAGTAGAAATGGAAGGTAAAGAAATTACAACCATTGAAGGACTTAAAGATACTGATATTCAAGAAGCTTTCATTGACAATGAAGGTTATCAATGTGGATACTGTACTTCTGGTTTCATTGTAAAAGCATTTGCCCTCCTAGATAGATATGAAAAACCAGATGAAGACACTGTCAGGGAATGGTTAAGCAGTAATCTTTGTCGCTGCACTGGTTATGAAGGTATTGAAGATGCAGTTAATCAAGTAATTGAAAACAGGTCATAATATAAATCTTAATATAAAATGTAAAAATTGAATAGGATTCTAATATAGGCCCCAACCTAGTGTTTGGGGCCTTATTGATTTATTCACTAATTTGTGATATGTTTTAAATTGTCAAATTCTCATTTTGAGAGAGGAGGTATATAAATTGTCCTTTAAAGTATTTAATTTCATATATTATATGACCATGGCTGCAAAATCTTTTTTCAATATACATTTTAGTAATCTTGGTTATACTTCCACCCAGATTGGTACTATTAACTCTGTTGCTAGAGGTGTAGCCTTATTTATTCTACCTATTTGGGGTATGGCCTCTGATAACTTTAAGGCTAACAAAAGAGTTTTGCAGTTTGCAGTATTTGGAACAATGGCCTTTAGTTTAATGTTTTTAACAACCTCTAACTTTATGATTATTATTATACTAATGGTCTTTTTATCTTCTTTTATGAATCCTATAAGACCTCTATATGATAGTTTATTATTCAGTAATTTAGGAGAAGAAGGTCAAAATAAATATGGCCGCTATAGATTATGGGGCTCAATTGGATATACTATTATTGTACCTGTCTTAGGTTACTTTTTAGAAGGTACAAATGTATCCAATACATTTTATGTAATGGCTGGTTTACTATTTTTAACTCTTTTAATAAGTACCAGACTCCCTAAAAACAAAGTTCAAGAGGCAAGTACAGAGCAAAAACAAGAAGAAAATGAAGGTGGCCGCTTTGCCAATATCGGTAAGCTCTTTGAAAATAAATTATTTGTAGCTTTCTTGATTTATGTATTCTTTATGCAGATTACAATGAACGGTAATTTAACTTACTTTCCATTATATGTATTAGAATATGGTGGTAAGGAAGGTTTATTTGGTTTAACTAAAATGGTAGGTTCAATCAGTGAAATATTGATTTTGATTTTCTCTGATAAAATATTAGATAGGTTTAATATTAAGCATATCTTTGGTGTTTCCTCATCTGCTTTTGTAATCAGATGGTTACTATTAGGATTCTTCCCAATGAGAAGTATCTTCTTAGGATCCCAAATTTTACACAGTCTTTCTTTTGGACTGTTTTATGTAACATGTGTTAACTTTATCAATAAAGTTACTAAAGATGATGTTAAATCTACTGCTCAAAATGTATTCACTTCCGTATATATCGGCTTAGGTAGTATTGTCGGTAATATGGTCGGTGGAGTTATTTTTGATAGACTTGGTGGAGATATCATGTATTTAACCTGGGCCGCTCTTGCATTTACAGCTGGTCTTGGATACTATGTTTTCTTAACACAAACAGAAAAAAGAGTAGCTTAATTAAAAACTACTCTTTTTTCATTCTTTTCTTTTTTTTATTGCAACTTTTACAAGTATTATCAAAACCAATCCTTCCATTTAAAGTAAAGAAGCATTACTACTGCAATAACAAGCATCACAATCATTACTACCGGATATCCCATTCTCATCTCAAGTTCAGGCATATATTCGAAGTTCATCCCATAAACCCCAACAATAAATGTAAGTGGAATAAAGATAGTAGCAACTATTGTTAAAACCTGCATAACTTCATTCATCTTATTGCTAGAAGATGACATATAGATGTCCAGCATTGAACTTAACATATCTCTTAGTACTTCAATCTCATCAATTACCTGTGTCAGGTGATCATAGACATCTTTTAAATAGATCTCGGTTGATTCTTTAATAAAATCACTTCTTGACCTTATTAATTTGTTATCAATCTGGATTAAAGGCCAAACAATTTTTCTTAAAAAGATCATCTCTTTTTTAAATTCCTGAATCATTTCTAAATCTTCTTGTTCAGGCTCTTCGATTAATTTATCTTCTAACTTTTCTATCATAATACCTAAGTCTTCTAAAACAGCCAGATATTTATCAACAACTGCATCAATCAAGGTATAAGCTAAGTAATCACTGCCAGAACCTCTTATCTTGCCCTGCATCCTTCTAATTCTCTCTCGTATTGGATTTAAGGCTTCAGTTCCTTTTTCTTGTAATGAAACCACTATTTCATCATTTATTATTAAACTAATCTGACCTGTTTTCACCTCTGTATCATTTAAATAGATAGAATTTAAAATTATAACTAAAGCATTTTCCTGTTCTTCAAGCTTTGGTCTCTGTCTTGTATTCCAGATATCTTCAAGTACTAAAGGGTGGAGATTAAACCTAGCACCCATTTTTGAAATTAATTCTTTATTATGAACACCATCAATATCTACCCACTTTTTATAACCCTCTTCAGGTTCAAATATTTCTTCTGTAACTTCTTCATACTCTTTTTCAATAATTTCCTCATCATTGTAATTAAAAACCCTAATTGTAACATCTTCTTCTTTTACCTTATCATCATATTGTAATAAGCCTGGTGGACTTCCACTATCATCGATTGCCTTTTTATGAAACTCTTTCAATGTATAAACCTCCGTTATTTGTCAAGATGTACATCCATTTGTGGATAAGGAATTCCTATTCCTTCTTCATCAAATCTTAATTTAACTGTTTCCTGCATATCATAATATACTCGCCAGTAGTTGGCAGTATCAATCCAGACCTTTACTGCAAAATTGACTGAACTACCCGCCAATTCTGATAATTCAATCAGGGGTGCTGGTTCATCTAAAATCAATTCATGTTCAGCTACAATTTCTTTTAAAAGTTCTTTTGCTTTTTTAATATCATCATCATAACCAATACCAAATACCATGTCAATCCTTCTTTGATCATAGGCAGAATAATTGATGATATCTGAATTTGAAAGATCTCCATTCGGGATAATGATCTGTTTATGATCAGGGGTATTGATTACAGTATAAAGAATTTGAATCTCTACTACTGTTCCTTTATGTCCAGCTGCTTCAATAAAATCACCTGACTTAAAGGGTCTCGCAAGTAAAATCAAGACTCCACCTGCAAAGTTAGCTAAACTGCCCTGTAAAGATAAGCCAATTGCAAATGACATAGCACCTAAAACAGCTACAAATGATGTCATTTCAATACCTAAAGTAGCGGCTGCTGATAAGAACAGTAATACATTTAGTAACGCTTTAAAGACTGATTTCAAAAATCTCATTAAGGTTGGTTCTAATCTATCTTTAAATGATTTTTCAAATAAATTTACCACATATTTAATTACTTTCATACCAATAAAGATGATTATTATCGCAAAGATAAGTTTTAAACCATATTGAATTATGAGATCCTGTAAATTACTGACATAATCCATTCAAGACACCTCTTTTCTTTATAAAAAGTTGAGGGGCAGCAAAGCTACCCCTCTAGCTTACTATTTTGTTATTCAGTCGGAATTGTTAGCTTTTGACCAACATATATCATATCGCGGTTTTCTAAGTTATTTGCATTTACAATTGCATCTGCTTTCACATTAAACATTTTTGATATTTTTGCAAGATAATCACCGGATTTAACTGTATAGATATAGTTGTTACCCTGCTGGTCAACTTCCAAAATTCTACCCTCTTCGCGAGGGGAAACCGTTCCTTTTTGGCTAATATAGTTCATGACAAGCTCTTCTAATCCACCGGCTTCTACGACAGTTTCTGTACCTTTAAATACTTCATATCCGTCTCCACCAGCTGCCATGAAATCATTTGTTGCCACATTATATACTGCATCATGATCTACTGGTTCACCGTTCACAGTTAAACTAATCACTCTTTCTCCTGCTGGTCTATCACCATCAAAGACTATTTTCATTCCTGCTACCTGTGGGAAGAGTCCTTCCAGAGCGGGATATTGTGAAAGACCATGTTCAACCGCATCTAGCAGTTGTGCTCCTGTTAATTTCTTAACAACAGTTGTATTACCAAATGGTAATACTGTGATTACTTCACCTTTAGTAACTTCACCTTCATCAATTGAGGCTCTGATTCCTCCACCATTGGTGATTGCCACATCAGCATCAACTTTAGCTAACATGGAATCAGCTACTAAATTACCGAGATTAGTTTCACCAGATCTTACATTTTCTCTTTCTCCATTTAATTCTACAGCTGTCCTACCAACTACTGCAGATGTGATTTCTTCATTGGCTGCTTGAACTTCTTCAATTACATCTACAACTGCTTGATCTTTGGCAACATCAGCAGCATCTTCTTTAGTAACTAGACTTGCCTCTGCTTGCACTTCACCATCAGCAAAGGTTACATTTACAACACCTAGATTTTTATCATATTCACCGGCCTGAGCAATCAAGGTTCCATCCACCATTAAACCATCCGACAATGCAGTATGGCTGTGACCATCAATTATAATATCTATACCAGAAACACTTTGTGCTAACTCTTCACTGGTATATTCACTACCTTCTGATACACCCAAATGGGCTAAGGCAATAATTATATCAGTTTGTTCAGACAACTCTGCTACCATTTCAGCTGCAGTTGTATAAGGATCTAAAAAGGTAATCCCTTCTACATTTTTGGGATGTGTTTTATAGGCAGTCTCAGGAGTTGCTAGGCCAAAAATACCTACTGTTACACCAGCTATGTCTTTGATCACATATGGTTCAACCAATTGTGGGTCAAGATTTGCAGCAAGTAGTGGAAAGTTGGCCATTTCACCTAATTCTTTGATTCTTTCTTGACCAAAGTTAAAATCGTGATTACCTAATGTCAAAGCATCATAACCCATTTCATTCAAGATTCGAACAGCAGCTTCACCTTCATTTAAGTTAACAATTGTCTGTCCATGAAAGGTATCTCCTGCATCTAATAATAATACATCACCTTCACTGCGGTACTGTTTGACTAAAGTAGCTAATTTCGGAAAGCCCATACCAGCATAATCCCCTTCTTCTATTCTACCATGGGTGTCATTAGTGTGTAGAATTGTAAAACTGCTTTCCTGAGCTAGAACAGTACCTACTGAGGCCAAGACCATTACCATAACTAACGTAATGACTAAAAACTTCCTTTTCATTACAAAATCCCCCCTAAATATTTTGATTTGTTTTATAAAAAAACTTTTTAGACAGTAACCTCTTCCTCCTCTCTCTTTAAATAAATCTGCTAGCTAATGATTTAAGCAACATTTTTTATTGCAAAGCCCTTCATATTAATCATTATTCACATTATATAATTCAATAATTTTTTGATTTTACCTGCATAAATCATATAATGTCATTACAAAATTTTTGCTTTTAATTTTGGTCCTTAAAACCTTTTCTTATTACTTCATACTGATCTGTGTTAGTATCCAGTTTATAGATATTAAAGTTTGTTTTCATATCAAATTTCGGATGTCTAACAGCAAAATTAAGTGAAGCTGAACCTTTTTGGCCAGTCCTAATTCTGTGAAATACATTTACCGATGTCGATAAAACGACACCACCATCATAAATCAGCTCTCCGTTTCGTTTTATCTTATGAGGAGATATTTCGAAACTTTCAATTTTACCGTGTTCAGGTGTATATAAATCAACATGTCTGGTTCCATAGAGTACTAATAGGTTGTCTTCTTGATGTGGATGCATATACCAGGGTCTTTTCACTTCACCAATACTGCCCGGTGATAAAGCATTCTCATCATGAATCACACGATCAATTCCATCAATTTTAGGTAAGTGATCCATATTTACTAAATCAAAAACTACCCCTTCTGTTTTTCTAAAAACCTTTAATGGAATTACTTGAAATAGATTTGGTTCTTCTGCAATGATTTCTTTATACTCCATTTTTTTCCTCCTTTGATTTGCCATTAAAAAATCCTCCCCGACAGGGAAGGAGTACAAATTATTCATCATCAAAAATTGTATTAATTATTTTTTTTATTTCTTCATTTTTTACATAATATTTAATTTCCACACCATTTCTTTTTCCTTCTATAATATTTAAATCTTTCAACTTGGTTAAATGCTGTGAAAGAGTTGATTGTGGTATATCAAGACAGGTCTGCATCTTAGAAACATTATATCCTTCACTTTCCATAAGACCCTTGACCACACATAGTCTGATGGGATGAGAAATAGCTTTAAGTAGCTTTGCTTTTTCTTTAATTTTATCCATATCCTCAATTATATTATCCAACTTTTATCCTCCTTATGCACATTCTATATCTATATATTATGAAATAATGATATTTAAGTCAAGAATTTTATGAAATATTATGAATATAATTTGACAAATATATTTATATATCATAATATTTAGATATAGTGATAAATATTTAGACTACCAAGTGAACTATATCACACTTCAAAGGGGGATTAGCATTGAATTTTAGAAGGTATTTTTCAACTCTTATTATTTACTTCCTCTTCTGGCTAGCTTATACTTCTTCTCTTGCACCGGAAGAGTTGATAATAGGTATAGTAATTGCAGCTTTCCTTTCACTTTTTACATATAAAAGCTTTACACAAATAAAAAGTGAGAATAATATTTTTAAAAGAACTGCTGCATTTATAACGTATATACCTATTTTTATCATCGAAATGGTCAAAGCTAATATTGACGTTGCTCGCCGAGTAATAAATCCTAATTTACCGATCAATCCAGGTATAGTAAAGATAAATACTAATTTGCAATCTGATTATGCCAAATTATTTTTAGCTAACTCAATTACCTTAACACCAGGTACTCTTACTATGGATATAGAAGATGACTATCTCTATATTCACTGGATTGATGTAACAAGTTCTGATAAAGAAAAACAAAAAGAACAAATCGCAGGTAAATTTGAGGATAAGCTTGGGGGGATTTTTTAATGTTTGATCTTGTGTTTATTTTAATTTTCATTGCATTATTACTGGGAGCTTATAGATTTATAAAAGGTCCCTCTTCTTCTGATCGAGTAGTTGCCTTAGATACTTTAACAACTATTGTATCTGTTGCTTTAGTAGTTGGTTCACTATTTTTTGAAAACTATATCTTACTCGATATTTCATTTGTCTTTGCTGCTCTGTCTTTTACTAGTGTAATAGTCATTTCTCGTTATCTAGAAGGTGGTAGATCATGATTATACTCACATTTTTAGGCTATGTATTAATTATAATGGGGAGTATTTTCCTACTTTTAGGATCATTAGGAATAGTGAGGATGCCTGATCTATATAATAGGATTCAAGCTGGTACTAAAGCAACTACACTTGGTGCTTTATCAGCGATAATCGGAGTAGGTTTAGTAGAACCAACCTGGTTTTTCAAAACATTAATTATTGCTGTCTTTATTGTCTTAACAAATCCCATCGGCAGCCATAGTATTGCTCGCTCTTCTTATAAAAGTGGACTAAAACCAGTAATTAGTTCTAAGATAGATGAATATAAGGAAGAAAACTTAACTGATGAAAGAAGTGATAG
>CAZXRH010000094.1:0-8853 GCA_964642575.1 uncultured Halanaerobiales bacterium | reverse complement strand
CTATTAAAGAAAGCGAAAAAGAAATGATTCAAAGTGTTTTTGAATTTGATGATATTGTAGTGAAGGAAATCATGGTACCCAGAATAGACATGGTTTGTATAAGTAAAGATGCAAGCATAGATGAATTAGTAGATTTAGCAGTAGAAAAAGGACACTCAAGAATCCCAGTTTATGAAGAAAGCATCGATGATATTATTGGTTTGATTTATGTAAAGGATTTACTTCAACTGCTGCAAAAGGGTAAGGAGAACCTTACTTTAGAAGATTTAATTAAACCAATCTACTTTATACCGGAAAGTAAACAGATTAATAAACTATTAAAAGAGATGCAAAATAGAAGGGAACACATGGCCGTTATTTTGGATGAATATGGAGGTACTTCTGGCCTAATTACTATTGAAGACCTTTTAGAAGAAATTGTAGGAGATATTCAGGATGAGTTTGACTTAGAGGATAAGCAGATTAATTTAATAAATAATAAAGAGATACTTGTAGATGCAAGGGTTGATTTAGATGACCTGAACGAAATTTTACCCAAACCATTACTTGATGAAGAAAGTTATGAGACCATCAGTGGTTTTGTCCTGCATAAATTAGGATATTTACCAGAAGAAAAAGAAACCATAGAATTAGAAGGAATAACTATTGAGGTAGAAAAAATTGATGAACACAGGATTCAGAAATTACGTATATATACTGTTGAACCAATTAAAAAGATTTAAAATGTATAATAAATAGAGAGATAAATGTTTTATTAATGAAATAAGGGATAAATTTTGAAAACTGTAGGGGTGTAAAGATGAAAAAAGGCTTATTATATGGACTAGTAATATTATTAGTAATTGTGGCAGTTTCAGCTGTAATTTTGCGGGGAAGATTTGAGGAAGAACCCCCAACACCTGAGCAACAAACTCAAGAGGAAGTAACTGAGGAAGATACAGCTGAACAAGAGTTGGCTGAAAGCCTGCAAGAGAAAACTGATAATTTAGAAGGTATGAACCGTAGATTTATAGAAGAAATGAGAGAATCTGAAGAAGAAAGGCCAGATTCTGAACAAAGGGAAACAGATCGAGATGAAGAGGATCTGAGTTTATCTAAATTTGATCACCAACCTATAGATGAAAATGTATTACATAGAGCTATTATGGTCAGCATAGAAAACACCCCACAGGCTAGACCTCAATCTGGAATTGGTAGTGCGCCAATTGTTTATGAGTTCTTAGTAGAAGGTGGTATTACCCGCTTTTTAGCTTTGTTTTGGGCTGATATCCCAGAAAAAATAGGACCGATTAGAAGTGTAAGACCTTATATGATTGAGATTGCTCAGGAATATGATGCCTTATTATTACATGCAGGTGCTAGTCCTGATGGTTTTGATATACTGCAAAAAACAGACTATACTAACTTAGATCAAATCTATCATGGTAAGTATTATTGGCGTAGTCAGCAGAGACCAACCCCTCATAATCTCTATACAGGTGAATACAGAATAACTGATTATTTAAATAATATGCTGGGTATTGAATACAGTAATAGATTTAATTTTGAAGAAATTATGATTATTTCCAATGCTAAATCTAAAGCTGAAGAAATCAGCATTGACTACTGGGGTAATTATGAAGTTCTTTATGAATACACTCCAGAAGAAAATGTTTATAAAAGGTTTTTGAATTCTAAGGATAACCCACACCTTACTGATAACAATGATCAGATAACAGTAAAAAATATAATCGTTCAATTTGTTGAAACTGAAGTTAAGGATGATGTGGGAAGACTAAGCATGAATTTAGAAGGTAAAAACAAAGCATTGTTTTTTAGAAATGGTGTTGTAAGTGAAGGATATTGGGAAAAAAATGGTTCCGAATTAACAAAGTTTTATGATGCAAATAATCAATTAATCACTGTTAATCCCGGAAACACCTGGATCCAAATCGTACCAACTAATACAAATATAACATATAAGGAAAGTGATTAATTATGATTAAAAAAAGTGATAAAAAAAGAATGAAGAAAGCAGCTAAAGATGTATTTAAAAATGCTTATGTTCCTTATTCTGAATTTCCCTTAGCAGCAGCACTATTAACTAAAGATGGCACGGTATTTACGGGTGTAAATATTGAAAATGCTGCCTATGGTTCTACCATGTGTGCTGAGAGAACGGCGATTTTTAAAGCTGTTTCAGAGGGGTATACAGAGTTTGAAGCTCTCCTCTTATTATCAAATACCAAAAAACCGATTACTCCCTGTGGTTCTTGCAGACAGGTAATAAGTGAATTTAGCAATGATATTGATATAATAATGACAACTTATGAGAATGGTGAATTAATCAAGAAAAACAAAGAACTTTTACCGAGTTCATTTAATAAGGATGATATGGAATAATGAGTTTTAAATCAGGATTCACAACAATAATTGGAAGACCTAATGTTGGGAAATCAACTTTAGTTAATTATTTAATTGGAGAGAAAATTTCTATTACCTCTCCTAGACCACAGACCACAAGAAATAGCATAAAAGCTATTTATACAGAAGAAGATGGACAAATAATCTTTGTTGACACTCCAGGTATTTACAAGACAAAAAATGACCTGGATAAATTTATGGTAAATGAAGCCTATAAAAGCCTTGAAGGTATTGATGTAATAATATTTATGCTGGATGCAACAGAAAGTTTTCAAAAAGGTGACCAGATCATCTATAACCAAATAAAAAATTCTACAAATCCCTTTTTGGTTGTCTTAAATAAAATTGATAAGGTTAAGAAAAAAAAGTTGCCTTCAATCATAGAAGATTATAATAAAAGAATACAAGAAAATATTATTCCTATTTCTTCTAAGACCGGGCGAAATGTTAGTAATTTAATTGAAGAAATATTTGAATTACTGCCTGAAGGACCTCAATATTATCCCGATGATATGATAACTGATCAGATTGAACAGTTTATTGTCGCCGAGATGATAAGAGAAAAAACATTTTATTTATTAAGAGAAGAAGTTCCTTTTGGAATTGCAGTTGTAATTGAAGAAATGAAGGAAAGAAACGATGAAACTATGTATATCCGGGCTAATATATATGTCGAGAAAAAATCTCATAAAGGTATTATTATTGGAAAAGATGGCAAGATGCTTAAAAAAATTGGTACAAGAGCCCGTAAAGATGTAGAAAAACTTTTACAGCAAAAAGTATATCTAGACCTTTGGGTTAAAATTGAAAAAGACTGGCGGGAGGATGAAAACCTATTAAGAAGAATGGGTTATAAGGGGTGATTAGATTTTCTCACTTTGTTAACTAAATTTTATTTTAGGAACTTTGCCCCCTTTTATTATTGTTTTATGGAGATTGTATCTATATGAGTTTTAGAAGTATTAATAATAACAATTTTTAATATATCAAAACTATTTATTTTATATGTTTTTAATTTAATTAATAATTATCTATAATTGAGAAGGAGTGATTTAAGTGGCGATTAAACCGAGAGACATGGCCAAAATGATTGATCATACGAATTTAAATGCTACTGCAACTGTTGATGATATTAAGCAGTTATGTGAGGAGGCTTTAGAATATCAATTTGCTTCTGTTTGTGTAAATCCAATTTATGTACCACTTGCTACAAAATTATTAGAAGAGTCATCTGTAAAAGTATGTACTGTTATTGGTTTTCCTTTGGGAGCAAGCACCACTGAAACTAAAGCTTTTGAAACAAAAAATGCTATTAAAAACGGAGCTCAGGAAGTTGATATGGTAATGAATGTTGGTGCCTTTAAATCAGGTGCTTATGATTTAGTTCGTTCTGACATCAAAGCAGTTAAAGATGCAACTAAATCTTCAGGAGTTACTTCAGATGTGATTGTCAAAGTAATTTTAGAAACTTGTTATTTAGATGATGATGAAATTGTAAAAGCCTGTGAAATTGTTAAAGATGTAGGGGCTGATTTTGTTAAAACATCTACTGGTTTTGGTACTGCAGGTGCTGAAGAAGAAAAAGTTAGCTTGATGAGAAAAACTGTAGGTCGTGACATTGGTGTTAAGGCTTCCGGTGGAATTAAAAACTTTGAGCAAGCCCTTTCTATGCTAGATGCTGGTGCAAATAGAATTGGTGCAAGTTCAGGTGTCCATATTGTAACTGATACTGAAGACTAGAAAGAAGGAAGGTTTCATGGCTGTTATTGAAACAGAGGCTATCGTATTAAAACAGTTTGATCTGGGTGAAGCCGATAAAATTATTACCTTTTATACTCAAGATGAAGGTAAAATAAGGGCTGTGGCAAACAAGGCCAGAAATTCAAAGAATAATAAGGTTTCAGCGATTGTACTGCCCTATTGTTATAATAAAATCAAGGTATATAAAAGTAAGTCCCTTGATAGAATTAATAATGTAGAAAGCATCCATCGCTTTGAAAGTTTGAGAAATAACTTAGAAAAGATGGCTTATGCAGCCTACTTTGCTGAAATGGTTGAAAAGGTTGGCATGGAATACCATCCCAATTCGGAATTATTTAATCTTTTATTACAAACTTTTTATAAAATGATCCGCAGTTCCACTGAGGAACTTGCTAAAATCAATATAATTTTCAAACTATTATTCTTAAAATATATTGGTGTACAACCTCGGATTAATTACTGTTATGAATGTGGTAAAAAATACAAGACATTAAAAAGACAGTTCTTTAATGTTAAAGAGGGCGGTCTAATCTGCAATAATTGTTCTAAAAATAAAGAAGGTGAATTAAAAAGATTACGCCAAAATGAAGTAGATCTAATTAAAAAGATTTATAGATCAGAAAATGATGCTTTAGATGAGTTGCAGGTAGATAATAAATTACTTAATCGACTCGATGAATTAATTAATGAATTTATAATTTATCATCTTGATTTCAGCCTTAAATCAAGTGAATTTTTGCAAATTATTAAAGGATTTGATAAAAATTAAAAAAAGGTAGAAACATCTACCTCGTCTCGGTTCAGGGATGAGGTATTTGTATTATATAAAAATGATATTTTGGAAGGAATGATATCTGATGAATTTTCAGGATATGATACAAAATTTACACAAATTTTGGAGTGAACACAACTGCATAATAGAACAACCTTATGATACAGAAGTTGGGGCAGGTACAATGAGCCCTTCAACATTTTTAAGATCATTAGGTCCAGAGCCCTGGAAAACTGGTTATGTTCAACCTTGCCGGAGACCGGCAGATGGACGTTATGGAGAAAATCCTTTTCGTTTACAGCGGTATTTACAGTATCAGGTTATAATTAAACCATCCCCCGATAATATTCAAGAGATGTATTTAGATAGTTTAAAGGCTTTAGGTATTGATCCTAACAAACACGATATTAGGTTTGTAGAAGATAACTGGGAAGCACCTACATTAGGAGCTTGGGGATTAGGCTGGGAAGTTTGGCTTGATGGTATGGAAATAACTCAGTTTACCTATTTTCAACAGGTGGGTGGACTGGATTGTAAGCCAGTGACTGCTGAAATTACTTATGGTCTTGAAAGAATTGCAATGTATCTACAGGATGTTGATAATATATTTGATATAGAATGGGTGGAAGGTATTGACTATGGTAATGTAAACCTTCAGATTGAAAAAGAAAACTCAGTCTATAATTTTGAAGAAGCAAGTGTTGAAAACTTAAACCAATTATTTAAAATATATGAAAATGAAGCAAAGAACTTAATTGAAAAAGATCTAATTTTTCCTGCTTATGATTATACCCTGAAATGTTCTCATGTTTTTAATCTTTTAGATGCTAGAGGTGCAATAAGTGTTTCTGAAAGAACAGGATATATCTCAAGAGTAAGGGATTTAGCAAGAGAATGTGCAAAAGGTTATGTAGAAAAAAGAGAAGCACTCGATTTTCCGCTGCTTAAAGGAAGTGATAAGAATGAGTAATCGCAGTCTTTTAGAAATTGGAACAGAAGAAATTCCGGCAAAGTTAGTAAAAAATATATATGATAGTATTAAAGAAAAAATGCAAGAATTACTGCAAGAATACCGGATTGAATATGATAATGTCCAAGTTTACGGTGCTCCACGGAGAATTGCAATTGAAGTCAACGGGCTTTCTGAGTTTCAAAAACAGGAAGTCAATGAAATAAAAGGACCTCCCAAAAATATTGCTTTTGATGATGAAGGAAATCCTACCAAAGCTGCATTAGGTTTTGCTCAAAGCCAGAATATTGAAGTATCTGATTTAGAAGAGAGAGATACCGACCGCGGTATTTATCTCTATGCAGTTATTGAACAGGAAAGAAAAGAAAGTAAAGAACTACTAAAAGAAATTTATAAGAGATTAATTAAAGAAGTTAACTTACCAATAACAATGCGCTGGAGTGACCATGACTTAAGATTTATTCGTCCTATTCATTGGCTGGTTAGTTTATATAATGATGAAAAGATTGAATTTGAACTAGAACATCTTAAATCAGGCAAAAAAACCTGGGGTCACAGATTTTTAGCAAATAAGTCCTTTGAAGTTAATTCTGTAGACGAATACAAAGATATCTTAAAGGAAGCAGAGGTAATTGTAGATCCTCAGGAACGTCGGGAAATTATTTTAGAAGAGATTGGCACTATTATTTTAGAAAAGAAATTAAAATTTAAATTGGACAACCAACTTATGGATGAAGTTATACACCTTGTTGAAAACCCCAGTCCCTTTTTAGCTAGTTTTGATGAAAAGTATCTTAAATTACCAGAACCGGTAATTGTAACTCCGTTAAAAGAACATCAAAAATATTTTCCTCTTTGGGATCAAAATGAAGAATTAAGTAACAGATTCATTGTTGTTAAAGAGGGTGGCAAAGAGCATATTGATAATGTAAGAGAAGGTAATGAAAAGGTCTTAAAGGCTAGATTAGAAGATGCAGAATTCTATTACCAAAGAGATATCAAAGAAGATTTAGATGAGTTTTTAGATGATCTAAAAGGATTAATATTAAGAGAAGAACTGGGCAGTATGTATGATAAAACTTTTAGGAATATTGACTTAAGTGAAAAAATCGCAACTAATTTAGATTTTAATAACAAAGAGATAGAAAAAATGAAGACTGCTGCCAAATATGCTAAGGTTGACCTTGTTTCTCAGATGGTCAGAGAATTTCCAGAACTACAAGGAGTCATGGGCAGCATTTATACTCATAACAATGGAATGAGTAATGACGTTTCTCTGGCAATTAGAGATCACTATTTACCGGATTCTGCCGATAGTAAATTACCAGGTACTGATCTTGGAAAAATTATCAGTCTGGCCGATAAAATAGATACTCTCACCGGTTTCTTCGGTATTGATTTAATACCGACCGGTTCTCAGGATCCTTATGGTTTAAGAAGAGCTGCAATTGGTATTTATAGACTAATTGATGACTTAAATTATGAGGTTGAAATTGATAAGTTATTTGAATACAGTCTTGAAGTATTTAAAGATTCAAAACAAGATTTAAAAATGGAGTCAGATGAACTGATAAATAAAATACATGAATTTATGCGTGATAGAATACAGTATATTTTCAAAGACAAGGGTTATGATATAGATATTATTAGAACCGTTCTATATGGTTTACCATTATCTATACCACTTATTAAAAAAGCGATTCGTCTTTTAGATGAAGTGAAGTATAAAAAGTCATTCCAGGAATTTTTAACTGCCTTTAATCGTGTAGACAGTATAATTAAAGATATCGAACAAAGCGAAGTAGATCCCGCCCTATTTGAGAAAAATGAAGAAGAGGTATTGTATGAAAAATACCAGGAAATAAACGAGCAAGTAGAGCAAAACTTATCTGAACGGAAGCTTAATCAGGCGTATAATAACTTGATAGAAATTATTGAACCTGTTCATGACTTTTTTGAAGAAGTTCGTGTAATGGCTGAAGATGAAAAAGTTAAGCAAAATAGGTTAGCTTTACTCAATAATATACAACTATTAATGAAGAGTTTAGGAGATTTTTCCTATAAACAATAAAATTTAAAAATTAGGCAGGGATTTGTCAATTTGTATTGAATAATTATAATTGCATGTAAAATTAATTGTAATAAATCACAAAAATATAACCTATTAGGCGTTGTAAAGTAAAGCGGAGGTGGTTGCTGAAATAATAATAATTTAAATTTGATTTAAACAAAAAATATTATTATTATAATAATAGCAAGTATTGCAAAGTATATTTAACTAAATAGAGGAGGTATAAATTTAATGTCTGAAGAAACCAAATATGTCTATTTTTTCGGTGGCGGAGAAGCAGATGGTAGAACAGGTCTTAAAAACTTACTTGGTGGTAAAGGAGCTAACCTGGCAGAGATGACCAATTTGGGTATCAATGTTCCTCCAGGATTTACAATCACTACTGAAGTATGTACCTTGTATTATGAAAATGATGAAAATTACCCTGAGGGTCTCGAAGAAGAAGTGGAAGAAAACCTAGATAGACTGGAAAACTTAATGGAGAAAGATTTTGGTGATGAAGAAGATCCACTTTTAGTATCTGTTAGATCAGGTGCACGTGAATCTATGCCTGGTATGATGGATACAGTCTTGAACTTAGGACTTAATGACACTACTGTAAAAGGTCTAGCAAAACAGACTGGTAATGAAAGATTTGCCTATGATTCTTACCGTAGATTTGTTCAGATGTATGGTAATGTTGTATTAGGAATGGATGGTAGTGACTTTGAAGAAATAATTGAAGAAAAGAAAGAAGAATATAATGCAGATGTAGATACTGACTTGGGTGTAGAAGCACTTAAAGAGTTAGTTAAAGAGTTTAAAGCATATATCAAAGATGAAACTGGGGTAGATTTCCCAGAAGATCCTAAAGAACAGCTCTGGAAAGCTATTACA
>CAZXRH010000093.1:3103-8857 GCA_964642575.1 uncultured Halanaerobiales bacterium | reverse complement strand
AATTAAACTCTCAATTAATGTAGCTTTAGTTTCAATATCACTTGTTTTTTTATTTAAAACAATATCAGCTATCTCTTTTTGTTTTATTTTAAACTTGGTCAACATTTCAGCCTGTCGGGCTGCAGAATATTCATTGAGTGAAAATGAATTAAAAAAATTTAAAATGTTAAGGGAAGGAGAGATATAATTATAGGGCATCTGAACAGCAAAACCAGCTGATAGTTGAGCGTTATTACTTTGAATAAGTTCTTCTAATATTTTCAAAGAGGTTGTTGGGCTATTGCCATAGGTACAAACTGCAAAGATATAACTATTAGTTATATTATTTAATTTATGTATAAACCTCTTTACAATTAAGGGAACATCCTGGTGGTAGACGGGAAAGACAATACCAATTATATCTGCCTTGTTTTCAATTTTATCTTTTTTCATCAACTGAGGAATAGAAACAAGATCAGCTTCTATTAGGTCGGCAATATCTCTAGCCACAACTAATGAATTACCGGTACCGGTAAAATAATAGATAGTTTTTTCCATAGAAAGGACTCCTTTTTGAATTGTTCTTTATACCACTCAAATTCTCTATGAGATTAATTAATCCTTTGAATATATAATATATTCTATAGACAATAAAAAATAGGAAAGGTTAGATTTAGTGTTAAATCTTATCCGTTCCTATTAAATGCTCACCATGTATTAAATTTGTATTTAGATATAAAGAAAATATAATCATTCCCGAAGAGAATGTCTTTAGTATTTCAACAATCCAAAAACTTTTTTTCTTCAAATTTATCACCTATTTTTTAATTATTTTATCTCTAACTCACATTGTCCTTTCTATTCTTTTAAGTGCAGTCAGATACACATTTTTTACACCTTTATTATTTTCATTATTGATAATTTCTTTAATTTTAGGTAATAAGTCTTTTTGAATTTCTTTATTGTTAACCAGTATCTCTACTAATCCATAAGCAGCACACCATCTTACTACTGTCGTGTTTTTATGATTTTTTTCAGCATTTTTTAATAACTTGGGTATTGCCTTGGCAACTTCTTCTGGATATCTTTCAGCTAGGTTTCCGATGGTTTCCTGAATTCCCCACTTCACCCGCGGAGCATTATAATCAATGTATTCAATGATTAAATCTATATATGGAAATAGGATATCAGGCCTGTCCATAGCAATATGTTTCAATGCATCAGCACAGGTACCTTTATTAACATCTGAAGTAATGATAAAATAGCTCATAAAATCTTCAACTCTTACAGTCCCATCAATAACTATATTAACTATTCTTTTTCTTTTTTCTTTTGGTTTTATATTTGATATTAAAATATTTTCGATGTTTTCCATATCTAACGCCTCCATCTCTTCAGCATCGGAATATACTCTTTGGTCTGTTCAATTAACTCCGATGACATTCTTTTTTCTTCCATTATCCTTACTGTTAGTTCAATCATCTCTTCCATGGTCATTTCGGGGTCAGTAAATTGACCTTTTTGGTAACAATATTGACAATACTCATGGTTAAGACTGCCATCTGCATTTGTACCAAAATCATTTTTATGCTCCAAAGGCATTGAACAACTTTGACAAAAATTTACCTTAGAATAATCTTCAGACACAATAGTCTATCCTCCCCTCTAAGCAATCATTTTATGCTTCACTATTAATTCAGTCTTTATCTTCGTCTACTTCTTTTGACATAATATTCATAAATCTCCTTTTGCTTATAGGATGATGGGCCACAGCTTTGCCTTTATACAATATACAAAAAGTTCCAAAAGGACAGGGACTATTTTGGGCTTCTTTATAATTTTTAAGACTAATCACTTTAGGTTCAATGTTATATTCTTCTCGTGCTATTTCAACTATCTCATTGACATTTTTAACAGTATATGGACATTGATCTGCCCTAAATACTACTAAACCGTCACCATACTGTCTTTGCTTTTGAGCCCAGTTGTTGTTAAATATAGGATCAGGAGTATCTTCTGCAAATTTATATACTAACAACTCAAAGTCTGGTGGTGCACTATCAACTACTTTAAAATCATTTTTTAGAAATATATCTTTACCCGACATAAATGAACCTTTTCTTGTTACTACAGCTACTCCCTTTAAATTTTGCTTTTTGCTGTCGTAGATACACTCTTTAATCATGAGAGAACCATAGCCTTTATTTTTATATTTTTTTCTAAATCCGACAAACAGACAGTGAATAAACATATAGTCTTTCGCCTGTACTGGCCGCCAACAATATTGACCAGGTATATACTCAATCATACCTTGGGTACCGGTTTCTTCAGAATATAGGCTTTTTATAGTTAAACCCTGTTCTTTTTGTTTGTTTAACCAGTTTATTTTTTCTGGGAATCCCTCTCTTTTTGTGTTTTTATACCCACAGAGGCCCAACTCTAATACATTTTCTTTCGTTGTCTCAATCATTTGAAATTCATCCATTTAATCTCCGCCTATGTTATTTAGTGTGCGTTTGGATCATCTTCCATTAGCAGGTATTTATTGCCCTGAGGGTCTTCAAAGTTTAATATCCAGCCCACACCTGGAATCGCCATTTTAGGGCTTGTTACTTTACCTCCATTTTCTTCAATCTTTTTTACATATTCCTCAATATTAATAACTCCAATTGTGATATCCATTTGCTCCTCGGGATCCATTCTTTTGGCAAGGCCACCGTCAATACCAGGTTCATCTTCACCTGTTTTCACTAAGTAATACTCAAGCTGTCCACTCGGATCATCCCATTTATCAAACTTCCAGTTAAAAACCTTTTCATAAAATTTTTTTAGACTCTTTGGTTCATCTGCTTTAATGTCAAAATGTACTACTCTCGGCAATCTTTTCACCTCCAGCTATCAAATCAATTGTGAGATTTTATATGCAAATGCAAAATTTTAAATGTTATAGATGTCACTAATATAATTATACAAAAATTAATCTCATATGAATCTCAAATGTTACAAAATTTTGGCAGTTATGTTAAATGTTATTCACAGCTAGTGTGGGTAAGTAAACTCGCCAATAAGAAAAATTAAAACAAAAAGTCCAATAATGATAGAAATATATACTAAAATAGAGTGATCTTTTGTTTTAAAAACAGCAAATAAGCCATTAAAAAAAGCAGCAATTCCCAAGACTGCTGCTGCTAAAAATGGTATAGTTAATTTTAAGTTGCTAAAAAAAGTAGCTCCCCCTCTTTCTCCACTTTCAACTAGAAGAAAAAACACTGCTAAAAAGATAGCAAAGGCCAAGATAGAGTAAATAGACCACTTTCCATATTTAGACCTTGGAAATAGTTTGATCTTCATGAATTCCACCTTCTTTTTTTAATTAAGCGAACTATACCAAGGATAAAGTTAACACGTGGAACTTCCTGCATGTACTTCTCATATGCTTGTCCAAACTTCTTTATTTCCCATTTATCAGTTAAATAGATATCAATATATAAGAGGACCATAATTTTAATACCAATCAAAACAACCCAGAGGTCCTGAGAAATAAGTAATAATGCCAGGCTGAGTAGAATACCGGCTGTATACTGGGGGTGACGGACAATAGAATAAATACCACTTGTCACCAGTTTGGTGGTGTGAACATAGCTTTGACCCTGCTTTACTTCTCCTTTTTTCTTCAAGGTATAGATGGGAAGCCAACCAAAGATAATAGATAACACCCAAATAAACCAACCCAGGTAAAATAGCCAGACTATGCCGGCTTCATTAACTTTGCCCATAAGAATAACCAAAACAATCTGCATGATTAAAAGGGGTACCCAAAATATAGACAAAATATAAGTAACAACTTTATTAATTTTGATTCACCCCATTCTCATTTTGTTTAAATAGTGGGAAGAAAAATCAAATACAATATAAGGCTTTTTAACAGCGGAAAGTAATTCAATATTAGTATCAACTAATTTGATGATGAAAAATGTTAAATTTACTACCTCTTTTTTCAACAAGGTTTTTAAATGTGTTCAATTCTCTTTTGGCTTGTTTTGCTATTTTCATTTTTAGAATATATAATGAAAGGTTCATATATGTGTTCTTTCCTCTTCCACTCCATTTCATCTTAATTTCCGTATTTTGACCTTGTTCTATAAAACTGGTTTCTACCCTAGCAGTTAGATCATCAGCAGAAACTTTAGAAACATATTTAAAGCCGGGCTCACAGTAAATTAATTCATCTTTCATCATATATTGTTTACCATTTTGTAAGTAGTGGAGATGGGCAACTGCTCCCACTTCACCTGGCTCTTTCTCAATTATTTCAATTTTTTCAAGATCTTTGGTCCAAAAAATCATGTTGTGTGGATTTAAAAAGGCTTTTACAACCGTCTCCCGCAGCTGGTCTATGGTTACACTTATTGTAAATTCAACCATTTCACTCACCTCTTTTAATCTTTAGAAACTATTGTAAATGTGTACTTTAATTTCGTCTTTTAATTACAATCCATTCAATTTGTTTGTTTTGATAGATATATTTATTTTCATACATAATTAACCAAACTGTCCTATAGCTCATTTTTCTTTGCATTTTCTTTTTAGGTTTGGGTAATAATAGAGTTAATTTTATTCTAAGATATTCATTCTCTATTTATATTATACCACTTTTACATAATTTTTACTTTAGAAATTAAAAAAAATTATGAAAAAACTGACTTTTTTTATATCTCAAAAAAATATTTTTTAACCTAATTACTTGATATCTAATCAGTCATGACAAAACTAATATCTTGTTCTTTGCTTATTCTTTTTAATAATACTACAAATATTAAAGCTGCAATCAAAGAAGGAATAAATTCGAGGCGGTTATATAAAATCGACCTGCTAATAGTACTATTCACTACTTGGAGCATATAAGTGTAAATCCAATGGAAAAATATAGCTGAAAAAATACTGCCTTCGGATTTTATATAAAGATAAGTATAGATAAAAGAAGAAACTGTCACAGTAATTAAAAATACAGAAAATGGTATATTAAATTCAAACTGAGAGCTGCCAACAATATGAAATAGGGGAAAGTGCCAGAAAGACCATACCAAACCAATGAACAAACTGGCCTGATTAGGGCTTAATACTTTTAAAAGCCTTTTTATGGCAAAACCTCTCCATCCAAATTCTTCTGATAAAGGTCCTAAGATAATGAGGGGAACTAGCATAGGTAGTTGCAGCCAAAATTGTGAGAAATCAAAACTGGTTCCTAATATGTTATTTAATAAGATAAGAGAAAGGGCAAGGTATATGTTTACAGCAAGCGCTACAATGTATAATTTAGAACCCATTTTAAAATCAATGGCTTTTTTAAACATCTTTTTAAGTCCTGTTGTACCTTCATAGTAATATGTTAAATAAATTCCAGTTAAGGAAGGTACAAAACCACCGAGTACAAATAATATAATTGCCCAAACTGGGCCCCGACCTCCTTGCACTAGATTAACGGTCGGAATCTTAAATAAGGCAATAGGTCCCCAAAAAATAAAAAAAGTTAAACCCAACACTAGGCTAAAAAATATTAAAGATTGTTTTAAATTTTTGTCCATAGAAGTAACTCCTTTACTGTTTAATACAATATTTGATTATTTATCTTATTCTTTTTTTAACCAAACTAGAGTACCCCCCGAGGACGGCACTGCAAAGGGACCATCATTTAGATCTTTTTTTAATTGTTTTAAACCTCTCTGATATTCTTCTTCAGAAATGAGATGAAACATCGAATATCCCTTGTTTTCT
>CAZXRH010000093.1:0-3093 GCA_964642575.1 uncultured Halanaerobiales bacterium | reverse complement strand
TCATACCGACCGGGTTTCAGGGAAGTCAGATCCTCATTTTTTAAAAAAGAAAATCCATTATCAGCAGCTGTTTGCACTATCTCATTTAAACTGGGATATCTGTTCTTATCAAATTCAGCTGTACCAGGGAAATATTTAACATAGAATCTCTCATCAATTTGCTGATGTGATTCTGTTTCGATACATACTAAGCCTTCATTTTTTAATACTCTGATGAACTCTTTAAACATTTGATTAAGATCTGGAACGTGATGAATAACATCAGTCATGTAGATGAAATCAAAAAAGTTACCATCAAAAGGAATATGTTCATGATCACCTGCTTTGATAATTAAATCTTCATTTTTAGCCAAAGCTTTTTGTCTCATACCAGCTGACGGTTCTACCCCATAGACATTAGCTTTTGTAAACTCTTGCAACAAATTAGTATAATTACCAGTTCCACAACCAAAATCAAGTATGTTTATATTTTTATTAAAATCAATTTCTTTTTGAAACTTCCTAATCAGTTCTAGGTCTGCTTCTCTAACCTCATCATATTTTTCTGATATTACATTATAATTTATTTCCATTGTTTTCATCCTTTTTATTTTCATTATAACATTCAAGTTGTTCTTTCAGTTCCTGATATGTTTTAACAAATAAAATATTTTGATTGTTCTTATTTATTATCTGTAGAGCGTTTTGCAGATTATTTTGATCATAGCTATGATTGTATTTTAAGAGATTAATTAGATCTCTTAAGGTTTCTCTTTTTGATTTAATTATACCTAATTTTCTTTTAATAAACCTTCTTATAATACGGTAATCTCTTAACCAGACTGATGGCTTTAATATAATAATTAAATCAGCTGATTTAAAACTTTCTTGCAACCAGCTGTAATAAACTCCTTCTATTATGTACTTATCTTTTTTTAATATTTTTTTAAGCTCTTCTTCTCTTTTATTTTTAGAATTTTTTATGCCGTAATGATTAACTGATTTATCCCAAAATATATTGTCTAAATCAAAATGATCAATATCCCATTTTTTTGATAATTGACGGGCACAGTAAGTTTTACCACTACCTGGTCCACCAATTATATGTAACTTTTTATATTTCACTTGGTCTAACTCCCTAAGTTTTATTTTCTTTTAAAAAATTAATCATAATCTTGGATTTTGCCGATACCAATTATCCGTCCATCAATATCCTTTATTTTAAATTCTTTGCTGCCATAAGCAGTCATTTGTGGTTTCTGTATGACTTTAACATCTTTTGTTTCTATTTCGTTATAAAACTTATCTACATCTTCTGGTACGAGATAAGCATCATAGCCAGCATTATAACGATCATAATTGGATACTACTAACCCTTTTTTTGTTTCTACTAGAACAAGTTCAACATTATCCCGATAACAGGCAGCAAATTTTTCTTCGTTTTCTAAATGTTTTACTACTTCAAAACCTAATTGATCTTGATAAAATTGAGCTGTCCTATTAATATCTTCAGTCATTAATACAATAGCACAGGCATTAAGTGCTGTTTTGTTATTGGTCATTGTAATCATCCTTGTTTTGGTTTTATGTATTATGTAATACCCAAATATTGGGTTCTATGTATTCACCTATATCTTCACCTACATTAACTTGAATCGGTTTTAAAGCACCTTTGACAACATACTTTCCAGATTGCAAAAACTTAAGATTAGTCCAATCTTCCCAGTTCTGAACCGTTCCTGTTATTTTCATCGCTTTATCACATATCTTTATAATTTCTCCCCCGAAACGCTGATGAACCCTTATCCAGGGATCATAGGGCATTCCATCTTCTCTTTCCCAGTTTAAATAATCTTTCATATCAATTAAGGGATAACGACTTTTCAAACTGGGTCTGATTGGAATAATGACTTTTTCAAAGCCCTTTTCTGCTGCAATGTTGGCCATTTCTTTTAATATCAGTGAACTAACTCCCCGGCCCTGATGGTTTTTATCTACTGCAATTTGGAGGCCGTTTAATAGATTGGGTTCCTTATTTGATAGTTTATCTTTAATACCTTTCTCAAGTGCCCACTCCCAGCCTTCTGCCGGCAGTTCTTCTAGGGGTTTATCAAATGATAGTGGTAAACACTGGCCGACTCCAATTATTTTACCATGTGATTTTAAAGAAAACTGATAATCGGGGAATAATTCAAATAGTTGATCCCAATATTGATTGGACACTGGATCATGAAACATAAACTCTGGCCAGAGGTCTTTCGTTATTTCAAAATGGATCTCTTTTTGATGGGGAATATCCTTAATCACATCATACTCCATTGGTTTTTCACCTTCCCAATTATTTTAATCTTTTTGTCAATTGACTCCCTGCTCTTTTCAAATTATTAATAACATTAACTTTTTTATCAGGTTGTTCAGGGCATTGATTATCTAATTCAGGTTTTATTAATTTTTCTTTTTCAACTGGTATATCGTAAAAATCACTTAAACCACCTACTTCACAAATATGGCCCAAGCCACATTTAAAACAAGCATATTCTCCCCGTACTGCCACCTTAGATATTATATCAAGTCGGGCATCTTCAAAAAAAGTTGTTATTTCGTTGATCACACCACTAGAATCTCCATCTCCACTAACACCAATTATTATTCCGGGTTTATCTTTAAAAGGAAAGTACTTATTATGACGGGTACTAAAACAAACTCTTTCCCAGAAAGCTCTCCCTTTGGCATTCATTGTATTCCAGTATTCGGAAGCCCCGAATATTAAAGCATCAGCTTTTATAATCTCATCCATTATTTGATTCAAATTGTCATTTTTAACACACTGATGGTTTTCAATACAACCCAGACAAGCATCACAGGTTAGAATTTCAAAATCTGAAAGTGAATAGAATTTATACTTTTGATCTGTAGCATTTAAAACGGTTTTAATAGCTTGTTCTGTTATTTTTCCTTTTCTTCCAGCACTAATTCCTAATATCATAAGTATTTTAAAGGTTATTTTTGAACCTTTAATACCTCCCTATTTATTGCATGTTTTTATTAATAAAATTTAATATTTTATCTGAAATTTCTCAAGAAAACTCCATCCTAATCTTATTTTTGATTAGG
>CAZXRH010000092.1:0-9175 GCA_964642575.1 uncultured Halanaerobiales bacterium | reverse complement strand
GGATCTCTCTTTTCTTTAAGATCCTGTATTTTTTCACCCAACTCTGCTAATCTTTCTTTAGACTCTTGGTCTTCTTCCTGTTTTAAGGCTTCTTTTTCAGTTTCAAGCCTGCGAATCCGTCTATTTAATTCATCAATTTCTAAAGGCATTGAATCTATATCAATTCTTAACTTAGAAGCCGCTTCATCAACTAGGTCAATTGCCTTATCAGGTAAAAATCTTTCTGTAAGATATCTTTCGGATAGGTTAGCGGCTGCTACTAGCGCACTGTCTTGGATTCTTACACCATGATGGATTTCATATTTTTCTTTTAGACCACGTAAGATAGAGATAGTATCTTCAACAGTAGGTTCAGAAATTTTTACAGGTTGAAACCTTCTTTCTAAAGCTGCATCTTTTTCAATGTGCTTTTTGTATTCATTTAAGGTGGTTGCACCAACACAATGCAGTTCACCACGTGCCAAAGCCGGTTTAAGTAAGTTAGAGGCATCCATGGCTCCTTCAGCTGCACCAGCTCCTACAATTGTGTGCATCTCATCGATAAAGAGGATAATCTCCCCTTCCGCTTTTTTAATTTCTTTAAGTACAGACTTTAATCTATCTTCAAATTCACCTCTGAATTTGGTTCCTGCTACTAAAGAACCCATATCTAATTTTATGACTTTTTTATCTTTAAGAGCTTCTGGTACATCTCCATTAACTATTCTTTGAGCAAGTCCCTCTACAATAGCAGTTTTACCAACACCCGGTTCTCCGATTAATACCGGATTGTTTTTCCTTCTCCTGGAAAGAACCTGCATAATCCTTCTGATTCGCTCATCACGTCCGATAACAGGGTCTAACTCTCCTTCACGGGCTAGTTCAGTAATATCTATGGTATACTTCTCAAGAACCTGATACTTATCTTCTGCATCCTGAGAAGTTACTTTTGCTCCCTCTCTAATATCTTCAATAGCTTGTTTTGCTTTTTCCAGGTCAATATTTTTAGATTTAAAGTAATCATAAGTTTTACCTTTACCACCTGATAGAAGACCTAACAGGAAGTGTTCAGTAGAAATGTATTCATCTCCCATTTTTTTCGATTCTTTACGTGCTTTTCTAAGTACATTGTTCAGTTCCTGAGACATGTATAGCTGTCCCTGATCAGAATATACCTTGGGGAGCTTTTCGACAATTTCATGAAGATCTTTTTTAAACACCTTCAGGTTAATTCCCAGCTTTTCAAGCAAAGGTATCATTATCCCTTGATCATCTTCAACCATTGCTAAAAAGAGATGAGCAGGATATATTTCCTGGTTTCCATTGTCTTCTGCAATATGTTGTGCTTCACCTAAACTTTCCTGTGCTTTCCGAGTAAAATCTTCCATTCGCATCGCATAATCCCTCCAATCAAAATTACTTTATCAGATATTTCATTTAATATTATACAACATATAAAAACTAAAGTCAAAGAAGGTCAAATATCGAAGTCTTTTGGGGAGGATATATATTTATAAAAAAAATCAGCTGGGAAAGCCCAGCTGTTAGGTATCTATTTAATTGGCGCGATAATCTAAATCTCTTAAAATAGATATAACCATTTTTTGGTTATCCAATTCTATAATTTTTGAATTAATTTCAACATTCATAATCTCTCCTGTTTTTTTCATTAATTCTGTCTCAACAATAGCCTCATCCTTTTTGATAAGCTTATTAAAATAATAGTTAAATAAAGGAGTATTATTTTTGTGGGGAACCAAATCAATAGGTTTCATATTTAAAAGTTCTTGCTGACTATAACCTGTTTTATCGAGCACTTTTTGATTTATCTCTAAAAACGAGTAAAATATCCGTTTTTCCAAGTTGACCCGATGTAAAAAAACCATATCATTAATATTATCCAAAATTTTCTTGTATTTATTAGTAATCTTATAATTTTCTTTTGTTAACTCTCTAGTTTTTAACAATCTTTGAATCCTGGTTTTTAAGACATCTTTTTTTACTGGTGTTAAAAAATGTTCATCTGCAATATTTGACATTTTACTTGAATAGTCTACCGGATCTTCTCTTTTATGCATTAAGATTACTGGTAAAAATAACGGGTTTTGCATTTCCTTAATTTGTTTTATTAATTTAAAATTGGTTTTATAATTATAAGTATCAATTAATATCATATCGTATTTTATGCTCTCATTGTATTCTTTATAAGTTATATAATCATTCCCTAAAAACTTACTCAATAAATTAAGATTACTTTTATTATTAATTAATAAGAGAATTTTAGAATTGTGTATTTTGTTTTTATTTGCGGTGTTACTATAAACAGACATAGACTTCACCTACAATCTATAATAATTAATCAATAATTTGAATATTATTTGTTAATATACCTTGAAAATCTGTTAATGGTTTTCCTACTTTTAATCCTTCTGAAGTTATTTCAAATTCTCTTATAGTTTTCTCAAAGTCACTTAATCTTTTCTTTAAGACTCCTATTATTTTATTTAATTTACCTCCCATCTCAACATATCTTAAGAAGATAATATTATCAGCTAGATAACTAACTCCCATATCACTAGATGTAAAATCACCAGTAATACTTTCCATTTCATTTGTCATTATTACTGTTATACCAGAATTATTTAGATAATTACTTAAATTATGCAGTTGTTTTACTAATTCTAATTTTGTATAATATTCATTAGCATAGGAAAGATAATAACCTGTAATACTATCGAGCATAACTAGGTCAACATCATATTCTTGCGAATCACTTCTAACCACATTTGCAAATTCTATTGGATTGGTTTCTAAGCTATTAACATTTTTTATTATTAATTTGCCTTCCTCAATAAATTTATCTATGGGGATTCCAATACCATTACAGCGTTGCACTAACACTTTTTCGGCTTCTTCAAACAAATATATTAAAGCCTTTTTATTATCTTTAATTGCATTTCTTAAAAAGCTTATACTCAAAGTGGTTTTACCAACACCGGTCGGACCCATAACAATAGTATTGGTATTTGTTTCTATTCCTCCATTAATTAATAAATCTATTTCTTTATTACCAGAAGATATAATTCCTTCTTTTAATTTTTTGGTTTCTTTTTGATAATAAAGGTTGGGTAAAATGTTCACTCCTTTATCATTAATAATCATAGAATGATAATCTTTTAAGTGATCTGAGCCTCGAAATTTGACTACATTTAATTTTCTCTCATAACCATCAAATTCTAAGTTTATAACACCTGAAGCTATAAATTGTAATATATTATCAAAATCATTATTATCTTCAATTATAAAAAGGGCGGTAGTCTCAAATTTGGCTAAAAATTGTATTAAAGAAACAATACTCTTTCTCAATTTATATTTACTCTTGTAAAGATAATATATATTTGATAGCCCATCAAATACCAGTCGGTCTGGTTTTGTTTCTTTAATTTTATTTCTGATTTTAGTTATCATGGGTATCTGTTCAACTTCAGAAGGGCTAAAAACATCATAATCTTCTTCTTTTTTAAAATAATCACCATCTGGGGTCAAATCCAAAATATCTATTTTATCTATACTGAAGTCAAAACTTTTTGCATCAGTCAATAATTCTTCTTTTGATTGTTCTACATTTATAAACAGACATTTCTCATTATTTAATATCCCTTCTTCTAAAAAATGTAAACCAAGTGTGGATTTACCCGTGCCTGGACCTCCTTTTAGAAGATAGGTTCTCTTATTTAAATAACCGCCTTTTAATATTATATCCAATCCTTCAACTCCACTTGATAACCTGGCTGCCATTTTTGAAACCTCCTTTATTTGTGTGAAAATAATTTGTCCTGTTCACTATTAATCATTTTGATAAATTGATCTACTAACTTAGCAGAATGCTGTTTCCCTTTGCTTTCCTGTAATTCCTTCAATGCCTCATTATATGACAATGCATCCCGATAAGCTCGGTTTGAACGCATTGCGTCCCAACAATCAGTAATTGATAAAATTTGAGATATATAAGGAATACTATTACCTTTAAGGCCTGTGGGATAACCTTTACCATCCCAGCTTTCATGATGATATAAAACATATTTAGCAATATCCGATAGTTGATTTGATCTTTTTAATGTTTCATAAGCCCATTCAGGGTGGTTTTTTACAATTTCATATTCCTGTTGAGTTAATTTATCTTCTTTATTTAATATATAAGAAGGTATTATGATTTTACCAATATCATGAACTAACCCCGCCCAATATATCCTTGATACCATATCTTCTTCTAAATTTAGATATTCTGCAAAATCGCTTGCTAAAATTGCAACATTTTCTGAATGACCAATTGTATATTTATCATGAAACTCAAGCATTCGGATAAGTGATAGGGCTAATTCTTTTGTAAACTCTCCTCTTAACTTATCATAATTTTGTATTTTATAAAAAGATTCTGCCATGTCTTTAAAAGCAGAGAAGATATTTAAAGTAATATCATCAAATTTCTTAGCACTGCCCTTTTTAATATCCAAACTTATTCCGCCAATATATTCTTCATTACCTTCAATATCAAAAGCTAAAGTTTCTTTTATAGGAACCGTACCTTGATTAAATATATCTACTTTTTCTTTCGATACTCTTTCTTTTAAATCCTCATTAATATTTTTTTCTCTGATTACTTGACTAAATTTTTTAAAATGATCTACTGGAATTTGAGCAGCATTTAATTTTTCAATATCATGTCCAATAGTGTCAAGATAATGAACAATATCATCTTCATAAATATATACACTACCATGATCTGCCTTAGGAATGATTTCAAAGGCAGTTCTAAATAAACTGGTCAAAAACTTATATTCATCCTCAATACTATATTTTGATAAATCTGTTATCGTACTCAATAGTTTATGCATTCTATTATTTAATACTTTTAATCTTTTATTTTTTTCTTTAATTTCTTCATATTGATTGCTTAGTTCTTTTTCTTTTTTGATTCTTTCTCTTAGATCTCTAGTTACAGTTAAAACCAATTTTTCACCCTTATATTCAAATAGATGGGATTTGCTTTCCACAGGTATTTTGTTTCCACTTTTAGTAACCATATTAACATTGAATTTAATCTTTTTACCTTCTAATAATTTTTGTCTTAAGTTACCCTCTTTTAATTCTTCTATACTATCCTGAGAAATAATATCAATAGGTCTTTTATCTAAAAGTTCTGCTCTTTTATACCCTAATAATCGACATGCCTTTTTGTTTACCAACTTAAATTCGGTATAAGCATCCTCGGAAATACCCTGTACAAATAATGCATCTTCAATTTCATTGAATATAAATTCAAACTTTGACTTTTCTTCTAACAGTTCATTTTGTATCTTTTCTTTTTTCTTCCTGGTAGAAATATCTCGAGCTATTGTTAATACTTTTGTTTCACCTTTATATTCAAAAAGATGAGATTTGTTTTCAACAGGGATAGATTTTCCGTTTTTTGTCACATGTTCAGATTCAAAAACCACGTGCCTTTTATTTAATAATTTATCTAACTTATCTTTATAATATTCATCACCATTTTGATCACTATCAATATCTTTGGGGGATATAGAAAGTAGTTCTTCTTCACTATAATTTAGATGTTCACAGGCACTTTGATTAACCATTTCAAAATTTGTAAAACCATCTTCTGAGACTCCATGCACAAAAAGTGGGTCATCTATCTTATTGAACATAAATTTGAATTTATTTTCTTCTTCTTTAATGGTTGTAAAATAGTTGTTTTTTTCTTCTTGATAATCCTTAATATTATTTAACCACTCTTCTAATTCTACTTTGTAAATATTTTTACCATCAAAGGACTCGGATGGAATATAATAGGGATTTTCAAATAGCTGATTATCCCAAACCAAGAAAGGATGTAGTTCAATTATTTTTTTGACAAGACTTTCTTCAAATATCTTCATATTATATCTACATAAAGCTTTTACTGGGTATTTTTGAAAAATTTTCTCCTCAACCTGCTTTTCATAATCAATGATCTTTGCAAAGCTTTTATTCTGTTTTAATACCCAACTTATTTCACCAGTTATATTAAAAGAGTTATATCCTTCTTCAATAGCAATTTCGGCCTGCTTTTTTAATAATTCTAAAATATTATTAACATTAAAGACATTTTCATATATTTGTTCTCTCGTATATATTAATAGTTGACCCCTCTGTATTAACTTATCAATGTCTATATTATTATCTTTTAAAATATTTTTAATAAATTCATCTGAATATTCGCCACTTACATATATTATCTTTTCTTCATTTTCAATACTGGCAGCTATAAATTCAGAAACAGCTGTTGCCCATTCCTCCCGTTTTTTATATAGTAAAGCAAGATGTGAACCAGTTTCAATTTTTTTAAATTGGTTTTTAAGGTTTTTATTCAACTCTAATCACCTCTTATCAAAAGTTAACAAGATTCTAATCAATAAAGATTTGATTGTCTGAATCACTTTTTATCTTTTTTGATTCAATGTTGTGATTTAAAAATACATAAATTAAGTTTCTTAAAGCTCTTAGAATCTCTTCATCATTTTCATTGAATTTAGTATCTGAATTTGCTGAGATATCTAAAGAAATTCTTATCTTCATATTCCGGTTAGAATTCAATTCGAAAAAAATGGACTCCTTAATTTTTATGGAGAGATTTTCAAGATACTTAAAAAGCTCATTATTATAATCAGTTTCTTTAAATTCTTTTAGTAATTTTTGGTTGTTCATTTTCACTAGATCAACTTCAAATATACTTTCATCACTTTTATAAATTAAATCTCTTTTTTGATTTAACTCATTAATCAAATTCTCCTCACAATTATAAGTAGCAATTACCTGCCAACCATCGTCTTTATTAATAGATGCACTTCCATAATCCGCATGTTCTATTAAAGCCATCGCAATTTCTAATACATCGTTTAAAAACTCATCTCTCTTTAATTGAGAAGCAATACTTAACCTATTAGTCAGATAAATTAACTTTTCTAACTCATGATTTAATTGTTGGACTTTTTTTGCTCTGTTTTTTAGTTCAATTTCTTGTTCTTTTAACTCAGTAATATCTTCAAATAAAATGATAAATTGTTTGTCTTTTAGTGGGGTCCCCGTTATACTTAAATATTTATCTAAAGATGAAATGTATTCTTCTAGTTGAACTGTTTCACCGTTATTTACTATCCCAGTATATATATCTAAATGGGGAGCTCCTTTGCCATAATATATATTCGAACCTAAAGATCCTAATGCTTTTTCAAGCGGAATCTTCATAATTCTTGCATAAGCATCATTAGCATCAATTATTTTATAGTCAATAGGTTCCATATTTTCATTATATAATAATTCATGGACAGCAATACCTTGTTCAATATTATTATAAATAGAATCGATAAACTGTTTTTCTGCAGATAGCTGATCTTTGCGGGTTTTTAATTCCTTATATAATAAATCATAAGGTCTTTTAAATCCGGTTTCAATTATAGCTTTAAATATTAAAATTACAGATATCACTTTAAATAGATGACCAAATATATTGGATAAACCATATACATCAACGTAAAATGTAAAAAATATTTCAGAAATTATAGTCATTGCAATTGAAACAAATATCAAATGGTAAATTTTCTTTTCAAAATATTCCTGTTTTTTATAAAGTAAGTATAAACTAAACAGTAGAATACCTGAAATAATATATTCGCTTATTATTTTAAATAAAGTTAATCCTTCCCCCTCAATAAATGCAGTAGGAAACAAATCATAATAGAGTAATGAAATCAGTAAGATTGAAACCGCTAATAAGGAATATATTACTTTTTTATTATCACATTTTTTCTTTGAACCTAAATAAATCAAGGCTAATAAAATAGCAAAACTCTCTATATATCTAGTGATAATCCATAATTGAGTAGGTAGGTCAGCACCGGTATTTACAAAAACATTCATCCCTTTATAAGCTAAAGTATGTAATAAATCAAAAAAGCCAACAAATCCGTAGGCAATCCCGATTATTATAAAAAAATTGTTTTCTGTATTATTATATGTATAAATAGCAATAACAAATATAATAAATGATACGATGACACTAAAAACTTCCACAAGGCTGTGAAATAATAAAAAGTAATTAAAGCTGAGTAGACTGAGTATTATAAACACAACTATTAATGACAAGTTAGTTTTATTGATGATTCCCGATTGACTTTGCCCATCTTGTGGCATAATATCACCCTTAATGACATTATTTAAATATCAGTAATTAAACACAAAAACCGACTAAATTAAAATTAATAATTTAGTCGGTTTCACCATTAGCTCCTATTGTTATAGGTGACCAATTATAAACAATAATCATAGCCTCTATATTATTAATTATTATATATATTAAACCCATTGCTTTACTATTTTATTTACTTCTAGAATAAATATTTATACCCTTTATTTATATATATAATATTTTGTATTTATGGATTGTTTTTTTGTCTAAGACATAATAGAAAGTAAAAGTGAATTTACATTTCATTAAGAAATCATCAATACAAATATTATGGTTTTACATGATTTTTCGACTCAAAAATCTTTAGTAATTGCTATATGTTTTATGATTTTTCAAATTTTAAATAAAGACGATAATAATAGCTTGAGACTTTAAAATACCAACCATAAAAAAAGTTGTTTCTAATTAAATACATATCTGCTTTTTGAATTTGTAAATATTTCTTCACTTCCTAAGATTAAAAAGATAATATGTACATGTAAATTTCTGTTTAAGAATTAATCTTTCTAATAAAAGCAAAATCATATACCGGATCTCCCAAGTTGTCTTTTATTACTTTGACTTTGAGATGCACATTTATGTATTCATTATTTTTCTTTATATATTTTTTATCTAATTGAAAACTATTTATCTCTCTCTCTTTTAACTTTTTTAAATATTTCTTGTTCTTATTTATATCTTCTTCTCTAGTTATATCATAGTGAGTCATGTTCTTTAGTTCTTTTTCAGTGTAGCCTAACATATCACAAAGCTTATTATTTACATCTAGTATATTACCTCTAAAATCAGCAATCATAATGGCCACCGGAAATTCCTCAAATACAATCTCTTTTTTGTTTTTGACTATACTTAGTTTTCTTTTTAGATTTTCTTCTTTAGTTTTTTGTTTCATGGAATACATCTTTTGGT
>CAZXRH010000091.1:0-9176 GCA_964642575.1 uncultured Halanaerobiales bacterium | reverse complement strand
TTCTTTACTACCATTACCGTCTCCATTTGCAGTTACATACCAGATTTTACCTGTGGGAAGGAAAGTGCCTCCAGAATCAGCTTCTTGTGCATCTTCTTCACCTTCAACTACTCTTTCAGGTTTGGTTTCACCTACAATAACATCAATATCTCTCCGTGCTTTTTCAGTCATTCTGTTTTCTAATGGATCTGTGTCTTCTTGTTGTTCTTGTTTACTTCCCTTACCAAATGGAATAGAGACTTCAAAAGTAGCTTCGGTACTGGCGCCCCTAATATTATCATCCTGCCAGTCCACTCCTAATTTATAAAAGACATCATTAGGATTTCCGAACAACTTATCAATTTGAACTCCTGTGCCTGATAATGTAATAGTATTATCTCCTGCGAAGTTATAAACTCTGAAATAGGCCCCTAAATTATTTAAGATACCTTCAGTATCTGTAAACCTTTTACCAAATTCAAAGTCATAACCTCCCATAACTTCATAGTAGGTGTTTAGCTGAGCTTTTTCATATACTAGACTATTCCCTACTACATAAACTGAATCATTAGGTAGGCTAGAAGCTAATACACGGTCTTTATCAGGAAGATAATAATTGAATCTAAAGTCCATATCTTTTGTTAAAAGCTCTCCACCCAGTGTCCATTGGTTCCAGTTCCGCTCTAATTGATTACGGCTGTCACGAAAAAGGTATGTACCCAAAATAAAATCTCTGTTTTGGATTTTCTTTCTATATCCAAAGCCGAGATTCCACTCTGAGACATTATCACCGCTGAACATCCCTCTTAGATCTGTATAAAAGAGAGAGTCCTCTTGGTTATTAAAAGGATAAATTAGGCTAGCCTGACCGGTAAAGGAATCGCCCATACTTCCGTAAAGGTTCATCCTCGATTGTCTGCTATACTCAGCTGCTGAACTTGTAACTGTCAGTGCCAGGACTAAGACCATAAAAATGAATAAGTATACTGTAGTTTTTCTGTAAATCATTGTTTCCTCCTAGGTATTTGTATTTATTTTCTTATATTTTGCTTAAACTTACAAAAAATGCAAAATTATAAAAATATACTAGATAGTTCACTACTGACCAGTTAGTTCCTGCATTTATTTACATAATATATGCATAAATAACATGAAATGGCTGGAAAACTGCAATTAATATTTATATCAATGGAAATATTTAACTCTAGTTATTGTTAATAACAACTAATTATGGTAGGATATGGAAAAGGAGTGATTAGATGATAAACAATGTAATATTAACAGGCAGATTGGTCAAGGAACCAGAACTAAAACAATCAGAAAATGAAGTTGACTATTGTACTTTCACTCTTGCGGTACAAAGAAACTACCGGAGTAAAGAAGGAGAGATTGATACGGACTTTATAGATATCATAAATTGGGGTCCGGGTGCAAAACGCTGTTGTGAGTATTTAAAAAAAGGAAAATTGGCTGGAGTAGAAGGAATGGTAAGTACATATACCGTTGAAAAAGATGGTAAAAAATATAAAAATTACCGGATAAAAGCACGGCGGGTTGAATTCTTAGAATGGCCGGATAAGTAATTATTTTTGTGGGGTTAATGAAATTTTTCATTAACCCCTTTTTTTTACCGGTTTAAAAGGGAGGAATTGGTATTTTTTTGTTGAATAATATTAAGTAATGAACGTGATTATATTATTATGTTTTTTAATTAAAACCTTTAAATTAATGATATGATCATACATTCGGGTATTTTTTTAAAAGAATGGGGGGAGATAGTTTGAAAAAATATCTATACACCTTTTTAATTGTCATAATAATAATTGGTTCTCTCTTATTAATAAATAATCTTGGCATCATATCTTTTAGGTCTTGGGGAGAAAATATTATCCAAAATACACCCTTTGTTAGAGAATATGTAAGGACTGCAGAAGAATATGAGGAAGTTGTTGAGGAAAATCAAACTTTAAAGGAAGAAAAGAAGAACCTAGAAGAAAAGTTAAACCAAAGAGTAGAACGTATCACAAAACTGGAAACTCAACTTTTAGAACTTAGGGGAACTAACGAAGAATTAGCAAATCGTATTGAAGAAATACAAACTGCAGAAGAAACTAAGCAAGCTAATTTCGAAAAACTTCTCAAAATCTATGAGAATATGGATCCATCCAATGCAGCTAATATTTTAAATAATTTAGATAAAGAATACGCTTTAAGAATTTTGAAAGGCTTAAAGGACCAGACTGCTGCCGCTATTTTAGAAAGTATGGAGGTAGAACAGGCTGTAGAATTCAGTCAAGATATGCAAAATTGACAGTTTGAGGTGATCGAATGAGAGATGGCATAGATGATCAGAAGATCAGTTTTTCCCGTCATGCACAGAGTAGAATTACCTCACGCGAAATAGAAATTTCAGATTCTGAAATGACCCAATTAGAAAAGGGTATCGCAAAGGCTATCGAAAAAGGAGCCAAAAATTCATTAATTATCATCAATAAAACTGCCTTTATAGTCAGCATAGAAAATAAGACTGTTATTACCATACTTGATCAAGATAGTATAAAGGAAAAGGTTTTTACAAATATTGATAGTGCGGTTTTAATGTGATAGTAGGGTGGAGTGATGTTTTTGAAAAATAAAAACTATTTACTAATTACTATATTTTTAATTACTCTCTTAATATTAGTACCCTTCCAGGTAAATGCTTTTTCCAATGCACTAAAAAATTTTGTTTCCAATGGTAAACAAGTACAACTGAAAATATTTGATAATTTAGAGCAAGCCGAAATTTTATCAGGTACTAATGTAGAGATAAAAAACTTAGACGGTTCACAGAGGACCTTTTTATCAAAAAATAAAGAATACATAATTAGTCCCTATCAGGAAAACCAACAAAGTTGGTTTATTCAGGTATTTGCTACAGAAGAAAGATCTAAGGCTGAAAACATTCAAGAAAATTTGCAAAAAGAGTTTGAAAATTATGAAGTTCAAATCAGTTATGAAAATGAACTATACAAAGTACAGGTTGGAACTTTCATAAAAGAAGCTCGGGCAGAGGAAATATCTGAAATAATCAATGAAGCCGGTTGGGAAACCTGGGTCATTGAAAAAGAAATCAAAGCAGACACAACCCAGTTAGTAGTAAAGGACAAAGAAGGAAATATTGTCTTCGAAAACGGGACTATATATTGTAATGGCGTTATTAGATTGAAGAATAACTTATATAATGGTATGGTTCAATTTGAATTAAATGATGGTACGATTGATGTATTTAACAAAGTTGACTTTCTTACCTTACAGTATGGAATGCTTTTAAGTGAGTTTCCCGATCTAAATAATATAACTGTTCTTAAAGCAGCTGCGATTTTGAACAGGAGTAAAGCATTAGCTACTGTTTTAAATGAAACTTCTCCTTTTCATATTGATGAATATCAAGGAATATCAGGACTAAAGGATATCATAAGAGTAGCTGTTGATAATACCGAAGCCAAAGTCATCTATAAAAATGATAGTCCATATCATGAAAATCTAACTGTTAGGGAATTAGGTAGCCATTATGCTAATGCAGATTCTTTAATATTAGATAATTTAAGTAATGTTGAGATAAGAGATCTCAATACTACTATAGATGAAAGACAGTTAGTAGAAGCAGATATTGACATGGGCTTACAGTATCGGGAAATTAGACAGTTAACCTGGGTTGGACCTAGAATCCTAACCATAATTGACCTGGATGTTCTAAAGGGAAGACACGAAGTTGTATCTTTTGTTAGTAATGATAAGATTGAAGGATTAGCACCTTTAGCAGAGGTAGTAAGAGAAAAGGAAGCACTGGCAGGAGTCAATGGTGGTTTTTATAACTATGAAGGAAGACCGTTGGGCGCAGTCATGGTTGATGGACAGATGGTGTCAGAACCTTTATACAACAGGGCAACCCTGGGTATTACAAGAACAGGAGAAGTATTAATTGACAACATTAAATGGAAAGGACTATTAAATACTGAAAATAATAATAATATTGTAATTGATGCTGTAAACCGAAAGCCTAATAGTGAAAATGAAATAATTATGTATAATCAATATTTTGGAAAACAAACCCCACAATTCCAGCAAGAAACTCTGGAACTAGTCATTGAAAATGATGTTGTTACAAAAGTTGAAAGAGGTTCACTAATTCAAAATAGTATTCCTGAAGAGGGTTTTATAGTAAAGATCTTTGCAGGGCTTGATGGCTATACTGCCTTTCAAGAAGGTAAAGATGTAAAATATACTAATGTATTTAATCCGGCCTGGCACAAGGAAGATGTGAGAAACATAATGGGGGGAGGGCCCAAACTGGTTACAGATGGTGAAGTTGCAGTTACCGGTGATTTAGAAAACTTTAGTCAAGATATAACTGCTGGAAGAGCTCCTCGCACGGTAGTTGGAATCACCGAGAACAAGCATTTATTATTTGTAACAGTAGACGGTCGACAGCCCGAGTTAAGTATTGGAATGACATTACAGGAAATGGCTCAGTATTTAACACAACTCAATGTTACAGAAGCCATGAATTTAGATGGCGGTGATTCTTCCCAACTCGTAATCAGAGGCTATACTTTTAATAATCCCTCTGGTTATAGAGATATTGCAACCGGAATTTTAATAAAAAAACAACAATAATTATGGAGGGTGATAAACTTGTATAAAAAAATCCTAATCTTTATGCTATTAATTACTTTTGCACTTACACCACTAGCAGATGCACAGAGTCATGATTTCCAGGAGATGAATTATTCAGTCTTTTTAGATGGAGAGAATACTTCTCTAAATATTAATCCTGTTTTTCAATTCCAAAATGAACTTAACCGTTTAAGTTTTGATATCAACTATGATAGTGACTTCTTTCGCCTGGGAGGTACCTGGTTAATTACAGCCTTAGAAGAATCTGGTTACAAAACCGAAGCCGCCTTTAGTATCTTAACTGAACCGAATGGGGAAGGCTTTACAGCCGGAATAGGTGTAGAAGGGAAAAATTATTTAGAAAATAATCGTGCCCTTTTATATGAACTGAGGTACATTTTAGATGGAACCCAGTTTGAATATAGGCTTGGCTATGAAACACCGATTGTTGCTAATAATAAACTAATGATTGGTATTGGAAATTCATACTGGCATGACAAAACAATTTTATTAGAAATTGGATTTAAAGTTCAATTTTAAAATAAATGCGAGGAGTAAAGTGAGATGGCTAAAAAGCAAGAAAAAAATAAGGGAAACAGATATTTTGATATTATCCTAGTATTAATCTTACTTATGGTATTGGCAACATTTATAGATTTGAATATAACTTTAGAAGAAGTATTTAGGATCTTAATTGGTTAAAGCATTTGCAAATTGGGGGGGATTGAATGTTTGACCAGAAGCAGGGAGAAGATGAGATTATCAAAAAAGCTAAAGATGGAAATAAACTAGCCATTGAATACTTAATCAATCAAAATATGGATATAGTTTATGCAAAAGCCAAGTACTTTTTTATAAAAGGACTTGATAAAGAAGATGTCATCCAGGAAGGAATGCTGGGTTTATTTAAAGCTATCCGGGATTACCAACCTGACCGTGAAGCATCATTTAGGGGTTTTTCACAGTTATGTGTTCACCGGCAGCTAATATCTGCCATTAAAAGGGCAAACCGTCAGAAACATCAGCCTTTAAATAATTCAACATCTATTAATAAGACCTATGATTATGATAATGAGTCCGGTAGAAGCTTTAGTGAAATTCTACCTGATAAGAAAAAGAAGTTAGAAGATCAGTTTGTTTATAAAGAAATTATAAATTTAGTTTTTCAAGAGATTGAAAAGGAATTGACTGAATTAGAGAAGAATGTATTTTACGAGTATCTTGATGATCGCACCTATAAGGAAATTTCACAAAAACTTGAAATTAATGTAAAGACAGTTGACAATGCATTACAGAGAGCCCGCAAAAAAATTGAAGAGATTAAATGTAATAATAATTTAGAAGATCTTGTAATATAACACCAAATATTGGGTTGAAAAATAAGTTGTTATCAGATGTGATAACTTGTTTGACAACAATAATATACTGTGTTATATTAAGATAAATGGGAATTTAACTTTCCTAGAAACAATTTACAGGAGGAATATAATTTATGATCTATACTGGAACAGTAAAATGGTTTGACGCAAAAAAAGGTTATGGCTTTATTGAAAGAGAAGAAGGCGACGACGTTTTTGTTCATTTTTCAGCTATTCAAGATGATGGTTTTAAGACTCTTGAAGACGGAGAAAAAGTAGAGTTTGAAATTGTCGAGGGAGACCGTGGTCCCCAAGCTGCACAAGTTGTAAGGGTTGAAGAAGAATAAGATAAGTAATATAGATACCTAAATATGTGCACACAATCCTGATTGCAGAGATGTAATCAGGATTTTTTTTATAAAAGAAGGGTTTTACTTTAAGATATTGAAGTATTATAATAACACCAATATTTATTTTAGTAGTTCAGAAGGGAGTGGAGATAATGAATATTACGGTTTATGGAAAAAACTTTGATGTTACACCTTCACTAAAAGATTACGCCAGAGATAAGATGCAAAAACTGGAAAAGTACTTCGAGGACATCCCAATGGAAGTCCACATTACAATGGAGGTGGAAAAAGAAAGGCATATAGTAGAAGTTACTGCTTATGTCAAAGGTTTAATTCTCCGCGGTGAAGAAGAAACTACTGATATGTATGCTTCGCTTGATGGGGTCATCGAAAAAGTAGAAAGACAGATTCACAAGTACAAAACAAGAATTCACAATAAAATGATTGAAAGAAAACAGGAATACAAAGAAGAATATATGGAAGAAAGAGAAGAAATGATTCGTAAAAGGAAAGAACCTGAAGAAGACGAGTTTGAGCCCAAGATTGTTAAAACTAAACAGTTTGCCATGAAGCCGATGGATGTCCAGGAAGCAGTCATGCAGATGGACTTAATCGGCCACGATTTTTTCGTATTTTCTAATGCAGATACGAATGAAGTAAATGTTGTATATAAAAGAAGAGATGGGAATTATGGATTAATTGAACCCACTTTTTAAAATAAAATATAACTGTAATAAAAATGGTCGTCCTCTGCAAAGGGGGCGACCTTTTTTAATGTCTATCAATTTTATATAAAATAATTGCTTTTGTTAATTATTTATGATTTAAATCATAGTTTTATCATATTTCTTCCCTTATACTGTAAATAACAGTTGAAAGGGAGGCACATACAATGAAGAAAAAATTAAAAATAACATTAATCTCAGGTGTATTGATTTTAACTGCCTGGGTTTTACATTTTCTCGGATTTGACCAATATTATTTTAACTATCTAATGATAGTAGCAGCTGTAATAGCTGGTTATCAAGTTGCTTTAAATGCATATAATACCTTAAAGAGGAAAATATTAAGTATAGATGCTCTTGTAACCATTGCAGCGGTCGGAGCTCTTTTTATCGGAGAATATTGGGAAGCGGCGGCTGTAACATTTCTTTTTACCTTTGGCTCTTATCTTGAAGCTCGGACAATGGGCAAAACAAGGAATGCCATCTTTGATTTAATGGAGATGGCTCCTCAGAAAGCTACAGTTAAAAGAGAAGGCCGTGAGGTTGAAATAAAGGCAGATCAAGTAAAGAAAGACGAGACTGTCATTATCCGACCAGGAGATAAGATTCCAGTCGATGGAAAAGTGATCAAGGGAAACAGTGAAGTTAATCAGGCTGCTATCACTGGTGAATCGATTCCAGTCTCAAAAGAAAAAGAAGATGAAGTATATAGTGGTACAATCAATGGAAAAGGTTATCTCGAAGTTAAAGCAGAAAAAACAGGTCATGATACGACTTTTTCCAAGATTATAGACCTAGTAGAAGAAGCACAGGAAAAGAAAGCACCAACTGAAAAGATGATGGAAAAGTTTTCAAAGTACTATACACCTGGTATCATTGTTTTAGCTTTAGCAACATACTTAATTACCTTTGATATTAGGTTAGCTCTTACCTTATTGGTAATAGGTTGTCCAGGAGCTCTTGTGATTTCAACTCCAATATCAATTGTTTCTGGAATTGGTAATGCTGCCAAAAACGGTGTCTTAATTAAGGGTGGTAAACATCTAGAAAAGGCTGGTAAAACAGATGTTGTAGTATTTGATAAAACCGGGACCCTGACCAGAGGGGAACCGGAAGTAACTGACATTAATAACTATAATATAGACAAAGAAAAGCTGATCAAACTGGCTGTAAGAGCTGAAAAAAATTCAGAACATCATCTAGGAAAAGCAATTTTGAAATTAAGTGATAAGGTAGATCAACTTAAATCACCAAAAAGTTTTCAGTCTTTTACCGGTAAAGGTATTAAAGCAGAACTTGATGAAGGTGAAGTAATCATTGGTAATCAAAAGTTAATAAAGGAAAACAATATTGAAATTCCGCAAAAAGTAAAAAGGGATAAAAAAGAGTATAATAAGGAGGGCAAGACTGTAGTCTATGCTGTATTAAATAATAAAATCATTGGTCTTTTGGCAATAGCTGACCCACCCCGTGATAAGGCTAAGCAGACTATCAAACAATTAAAAGAACAAGGCATAGAAAAAACTATCATGTTAACGGGTGATGAAACTCAAATAGCTGCTTCTATTGCTGAAGAGATAGGACTTGATCAATATCAAGCTAATCTACTGCCGGAAGAGAAAGTAGAAGCTGTTAAGAAACTACAAAAACAAGGATATAAGGTGGCCATGATTGGTGATGGTATCAATGATGCTCCTTCCCTGGCTGCAGCCGATATTGGTATTGCAATGGGAGCTGCAGGAACAGATGCTGCCATTGAAACAGCTGATATTGCGTTAATGGCTGATAATATTGAAAAACTGCCCTTTGCTTTGGGCTTAAGTAAAAGTACAACTAAAAATATTAAGCAGAACATTGTCTTTGCTATCCTGGTCGTAGCAGTTTTATTAGCAGGCGTTTTGGGTAAAAAAGTATTTTTGGCTTCAGGAATGTTGGTACATGAACTTAGTGTTCTCTTAGTTACATTAAATGCAATGCGACTTTTAGGATATAAATTGGATTCAGCCAACAAATTATTAAGAGCTTAATACAAAATTAAAGGGAGTTGATTTTAATGCAAAAGAAAAAACTATATTTAGAAGACTTAAGTTGTCCGGACTGTGCTA
>CAZXRH010000090.1:0-9205 GCA_964642575.1 uncultured Halanaerobiales bacterium | reverse complement strand
CTGAGTTTATGGCTGCCTTACTGTCTACTGTAATGAATAATCTTGATAAAGTGTCACTTTATATCAATGAAGCTAAAGAAATGGATTTAAATGTATTACCACCAGATATTAATGAAAGCTACTTTGATTTTGTTCCAAATCAAAAAGGAAATATCCGTTTCGGTTTAAAAGCGATTAAAAATGTTGGGACAAATTCTATAGATACGATTGTAGAATCTCGCAAAGAGGAAGGCTATAAATCTTTTGAAGATTTTTTAGATAAAGTTGATATCAGAAAAATAAATGTAAAAACCCTGGAAGCTTTAATTAAATCTGGTTGCTTTGATAATCTTGGGGTCAAAAGGTCACAACTTTTAGTCAAGTATGAAGAAGTTTATGAAAAAATTTCAAATAGTAAAAAGAAAGTCAATTCAAACCAGACCTCTTTTTTCGATATAGTAGAGAATGAAGAAGAATTTTTCGATAGTAAAATAGAGTATCCTGAAATTGATGAAATTGATTTAGATATTAAATTAGAACAGGAAAAGGAATTTTTAGGAATTTATGTTTCCGGTCATCCATTAGATGATTATGAAGATAAAATAATAAGACTTACCAATGCCACCTGTAATATTAAAGAAAACGGTGGCAGGAGTTTATGTTTTGCCGGCCGTATTTTAGAAGTTCATCAACATTATACTAAAAATAATAACTTGATGGCTTTTCTGACTGTGGAAGATTGGGATACTTCAGTTGATATTGTTGTTTTTCCTGATACTTATCAAAATTTTAAGGATTTTCTGCATAAAGGGAATGTGATTATGATTGTGGGAAGACAATCAGATAATGATAGCTTTATTGCAAATAAAATTTTGGATTTAAAACTTGACATTTTAGAAATTGATTTAAAAGAATTAGAAGTCAAACAGTTAAATGAACTACGTCAATTTATTCATTCGAAAGAAGGCAATAATCCGGTCATCTTTAATAATAGAAATATGAAGGTGATTACTGATAAAGAATTTTGGATTAAGCTGGATGAAAATGTTATTAATCAATTAGATGAAATAATTAATAATAAGTTTTATCAAATTTATTAGCAGAAAGAAAAGCAACTTAATATATTTAACGAAGTAATGAGTTGGAGGATAAAAAATGAATAGATTTTTAGAATTATTTTTAAAAGGAATGCCAATCGGGATGTCAAATACTTTGCCTGGGATTAGTGGTGGGACCATAGCCTTAGTCTTAAAAATATATGATGAGCTGGTCCATAGTATTAAAAAAATCAAACTAAAGTTTTTAATACCTGTCGTTTTAGGGGCAGTAGCTGGTGTATTTATAGGTTCGAGTGTTATTATAACTTTATTTGAAAATTATCCCATTTTTGTAACTTCTTTTTTACTAGGATTAATTTTAGCATCTGCAAAGGTTACATTTACTGAAATAGAAACTTTTGATATTTATAAAATAATTTTAGGTTTAGCTGGTTTCTTCATTGCTTTTCTTTATTCTACCGAAGCCGGTAGCGTAGCTAATGTTAATGATATTTCATTAATTAAGTATTTTGCCGGTGGGGCTATTGGCAGTGTAGCCATGATTTTGCCCGGTATTAGTGGTGGCACTATTTTAGTGATGTTAGGTTTATATCAAAGTGTTTTGACGGCGATCAGTAGTTTTAACATAATAATAATCCTTGCCTTTGGTCTAGGTATTGGTTCAGGATTATTACTATTTTCCTGGCTCTTATCATATTTATTGGATAATTACCGTGCTACTTTAATGGCTTTTTTAACTGGGCTGATAATAGGTTCGACTCGCAGTGTTATACCAGCTCAATTTAATTTAGTTGCTATTTTTGGATTATTATTAGGTATTACAGCAATTTTATTGCTGCTACGTATTGAGTAAATTTTATATTACAAAGATATTAAATACATGTAAAAATTTAAATTGATGAATTTTAATGATTGGCTTATTACTGTAATAAAAGGGCTTATCATATCTTTATTCATTATTTTAAGCTAATTTCTATTTCTTGACATTGTCAAGAAAAGATTATATTCTTTTAATATGTATATATAGATTATGACCTATATTTTAAGGAGGCAATACTGTGAAAAAAATTGGTGTTTTAACAAGTGGTGGAGATGCTCCAGGGATGAATCCGGCTATAAGGTCAGTTGTACGAACAGCCGTTTATAGAAATAAAGATGTAATTGGATTTTATAATGGATATAGTGGACTATTAGATGGTAAACATACTGAAATGTCAAGAAGGTCTGTGGGAGATATTATCCACCGCGGGGGTACCATATTAAGGACAGCCCGCTGTAGAGAATTTGAAACAAAAGAAGGTAGAGAAAAGGCTTATCAGAAATTAAAGGAATTAGATATAGGTGGGCTTGTTGTAATCGGTGGTAATGGTTCCTTAACAGGTGCCAAACTTCTCAATGAAGAGTTCGGAGTTCCTGTAATTGGAATTCCAGCTACTATCGATAATGACCTCGCAATGACACAGTTTTGTATAGGTTTTGATACGGCTATGAATACTGTTTTAGATGCTCTCAATAAGGTAAGAGATACTGCTACTTCCCATGAAAGAACCTTTGTGGTAGAAATCATGGGTAGAGATGCTGGTTATCTAGCCCTTTATACAGGAATGGCTGGTGGAGCTGAATCAATCTTAATACCTGAAATAGAGTTTAGACTTGATGATATTATAAATAACTGTAAAGCTGGATTTGAAAGAGGTAAACTACACAATATTATTGTTGTAGCAGAAGGTGCTGGTAAAAAGTTAAGAGAAGAATCCGGTGATGACCGTAATATAGGTACCATTATTGGTAACCATATTAGAAGTGAACTTTCAGTTGAAACACGAGTCACAATTTTAGGCCACCTACAAAGAGGTGGTTCACCAACTGCAATGGATCGAATTATCTCAACCCGAATGGGAGCAAAAGCTGTAGATTTACTGCTTGATGGTGAAGAAGACCGTATGGTAAGTTTTGATGGCAAAAATGTTGTGGATGTAGATTTAAATAAAGCTTTAACTAAAGAAAAAAATATTGATATGGATATCTATAACTTAGCCCGAATTTTATCATTATAGACTGGGGGTTAAATAATGAGAAAAACAAAAATTGTCTGTACTCTGGGACCTGCCGCTAATGATAAAGAAACGTTAAAAAAGTTAGCAGAGGCGGGCATGAATGTAGCAAGATTAAATTTTTCCCATGGTGACCATGAAGAACACGGTAAAAGAATTGAATTAGTAAAAGAAGTGGAAAAAGAAATTAATAAGCCGATTGGAATAATATTAGATACCCAGGGTCCAGAAATTAGAACCGGCAAGATGGAAAATGACAAGGTAACTTTGCATAATGATGAGGAAGTTACAATAACCACTGAAAAAGTAGTCGGAAATAAAGAAAGATTTCAAATCAAGTATGATAATTTACCTCAGGATATAAACGAAGATTCAACAATTCTTTTAGATGATGGTTTATTAGAATTAAAGGTTAAAGAAATTAAAAAAGAACAAAATGAGATTGTTTGTACAGTTATCAATGGTGGGGATCTGGGTTCTCATAAAGGAGTGAATATTCCCGGTATTAAAACAACACTACCAGCTATAACTGAAAAAGATAAAGAAGATATTATTTTTGGAATCAAACATAATATACATTTTATTGCCGCCTCATTTATTAGAAAAGCTTCTGATGTATTAGAAATTAGAAAAGTATTAGAAGAAGAATGGGCACAGGATATTAAGATAATTTCCAAAATTGAAAGTGAAGAAGCGGTTAGTAATATAGATGAAATAATTGAGGTATCAGATGGCATTATGATTGCTAGGGGAGATCTTGGTGTAGAAATGCCAGCGGAAAAGGTACCTATTATTCAAAAAATGATAATCAAAAAATGTAATGAAGTAGCCAAACCCGTTATTACAGCAACTCAACTTTTAGACTCTATGATTAGAAATCCTCGTCCTACAAGAGCAGAGGCTTCAGATGTTGCAAATGCAATATTTGACGGAACAGATGCAACTATGCTTTCCGGTGAAACAGCCATTGGTGGTTTTCCGGTGCAAGCTGTTAAAACGATGGCAAATATTGCAAGAGAAACCGAACTTTCTGAAACATATAAAGCACAATTAAGTAACTCTAAGGCCATTAGAGCTGATACTGTTACAGAAGCAATCAGTATTGGATCTTGTGAAATTGCCTCTGGATTATATGCAGATGCAATCATCACTGCCACAGGCTCGGGTTCAACTGCACGCATGGTTTCAAAATGCCGCTCTTTAACACCGATTGTAGCGGTTACTCCCAATGATATGGCACTGCACAATTTGACCGTAAGCTGGGGAGTTTACCCAACCATGGCTGCTGATAGTCAATCAACCGATGAAATGATGGATAATTCAATAAATGTTGCCCTAGAAAATGGACTGGTCAATGAAGGTGATCTAGTTGTTTTAACAGCTGGTGTACCAGTAGGAACACCTGGAACTACTAATTTAATCAAAGTTGATATAGTTGGTGATCCTATTGTAGAGGGCAAAGGTATTGGCCGAAAGATAATACATGGAACTGTCAAGATAGTAGATAGTGCCAATGAAGCCCTTGAAAAAGTCAATGAGGGAGATATTTTAGTAGCCCGTTCTACTAATAATCAATATATTGAAGCTATTAAAAAAGCAGCTGGTATTATTGCAGTAGAAGGTGGAGTTACTTCTCATTCAGCTGTTGTTGGAATTCAATACAATAAACCGGTAGTAGTGAATGCAGTAGGAGTTATGAATATTTTAGAAGATGGAGAGACTGTTACTATCGATAGTGTAAGAGGACATATTTATAAAGGTAAGGTCAACTTAAAGTAAACTTAATATTAATAATATAAATAGATATTGATTTTTTTTACGTTCCCCGTATATAATCATACGGGGTTCAATTTTTTGGAGGTGGTAAAGATGAGCACTAAAGTAAAAAAAGGAATAAAAAATTATCTAATGATTACAGCAGGTTCGATTATGACAGCACTATCTTTAGTTTTATTTACAGTACCAAATAAGATTGCAGCCGGAGGAGTAAGTGGTGTTGCAACTATACTTTACCATATGTTTGGTTTTAATGTAGGTATTGTAATTTTAGTTATTAATGTCCCCCTCTTTTTAGTAGCAATCTATGTATTAGGCGGTAGTATAGGGATGAAAACCCTGTGGGGAATAATTACAATGTCTTTAGCTGTGGAAATACTCACCCCTATGTTACAACCCCTTACCAATGAAGTGATTCTGGCCAGTATTTATGGTGGTGTTTTAGGCGGGGTTGGAATGGGTTTTGTATTTAGAGGTGGTGGAACCACTGGTGGAACAGATTTAATTGCTGCCCTGACCAGTTATTTCTTTCCTCATTTTAGTATTGGACAGGGACTATTTTTAATTGATGGTGTTGTAATTACCTTGGCAGGTATTGTTTTTGATGTTGAATTAGCCCTTTATGCGGCAATTACAATATTTGTCAGTACTAAGCTAATTGATATTATTCAGGAAGGATTTAATGTATCCAAATCAGTATTTATTATTTCTGACCACTCACAAGAAATTAAAGATGAAATTTTAGCTAATATGCGCCGAGGTGTAACAGCTCTTAGAGGTTATGGTGGATATAGTGGCCGAGAAAAAGATGTATTATTAGTAACTATAAATAGAGCTGAAATTACGAAATTGAAAAATCTAATCAGAGATATTGATGATAAGGCTTTTGTAATTATGAATGAAGCACATGAAGTTTTAGGTGAAGGATTTAAAAGTGTACGGGAGAGAGCTATTAATGAATAATATTGAAAAGTGACTTTTTATAAATTTTAAAAATATGATATAATATATATGGTATATAATAGTTTGTATATCTAAAAGGGGGTTTTTTCGGATGTCAATAGTTGAAGAGTTTAATTTAGAACAAATTGAAGAAGGTAAAACCTATGAGCTTTATGAAGGTAGTTACTCCTCAGATGAAGAAATCGAAAGAAAATTAGAACTAGCTGGATATAAATTTATTGCAGAAGAACGTCGTATATATGTTACTAAGGTTTATGCTGATGATATGGAAAAAAGAATTGCAGTTTTAGATTCTGGCAATATCCGAATCTGGGAGTTTGAGTCAGAAGAGTATTATGAAATGGAATTAGAACATCACAGATAATAATAAATGTGAAAAGCGCAATATAAAGAAAATTATTGCTGTTTTTTCTTTAAAATAGAAAACTATAACATTTGACCAAAGATATCTAGATTTTTTGTAATTAATTACAAAAAAGCAGCCTATGTTAAGTTTAATAAATATCATTGAAGTGTTATAATTATAATAAGCGGGTATAACTCAAAGGTAGAGTGCAACCTTCCCAAGGTTGAAGTTGCGAGTTCAAGTCTCGTTACCCGCTCCAATTGTCAGTCAGTTTACTTTTAAGCTTTATTATTATATAATATTATAATAACATGAAATATTTGTTGATCCTTAATTATGGAGGGATAACATGTCAAATGAATATGATTTTGTTACTGTAAAAATTAAAATAAACAAATTGAACAAAATGCTCCCCGAGATCACTCATAAACGAGAGAAAGAATTTTTACAAAAGCATATGCCCCGCTATCTACATTTTTATGATTATTTTTTAAAGAAATTGTTTCCGTTTTTATCAGACTTTAAAGAAGATATAGCCTGGAAAGTGATACATAATGGGATGAGTTTTTATGTATCAAAAGATAGACCACAGGACGGCATGTTTATGTCGGTTGCTTTTCAAGCCAACAATAAATTGAAGTTCTCTTTTTACTATGAGGAAGATGAAGAGGACAGTGATTTATCAAGAGAATCACGTGAAGGAAGAAATGAAGACCACATGTGGTATTATGTGGAAGATTTGGAATTTGATAAGGAATTAGCGAAGTTAATTGTACAGAGTTTTAAAGAAAAAGTTAAATACCTTAATCAAAAAGATAATGAAGAATAAAGAACAAACCTCCTGCAAAAGGAGGTTTTTGTCTTTATAAGAGATTTATTCAATATTTAAAATTTCTACATCTGGATTCATTTTATATATATTATCTTTTCTTTCAATAACCACTTCTGCTTTTTCTTTAAGATCGGGATCTTCTTTAATACAACTGATCAAATCATAGTTAGGATTAAAGGCAACGGGATTACCAGTCATCTGCAGCATGCTGTAATCACCTTGGGTATCTCCATAGGAGTAACTTTTTTCTAAATCAATTTTGTAATCTGAGACAAATTCATTAAGTACTTTCTCTTTATTATTAGACTTCCACATTTTTATAACCTCTCCGGTGAAATGACCATTGTTATCTAATAGATACTTACTACCCCGATAATCGGTTATATTATATTTTGCAGCCATTTTTTCCACTAAAAACTCTGGACTACCTGAGATAAAAAACACCTTATGATTTTGTTTCAAATGATAATTAACTATACAGCGAGTATAACGATAAACAATATCTCCGCTTAAATTAATAACCTGTTCATTGACAAAGTCTAGGTCTGAGATTTTCATTCCTTTCAGTTCATTTATATAGATTTCAGCTAATTCTTCTAGATAATCTTCATAATATCCGTGTCTTTTTTTCCATTCATCATAGGTTTTTTTAACTTGGCTGTGCCAGATGAGAGGATCTAACACTTCATATTTAATTAATTTCTTAAAATGTTGAATCATTAATGACCCTCGGTATAAAGTACCATCTATATCTAAAAATGCTCCTATATTCATTTTACCACTCCTATCCTTTTAGTACTGCTAATGGTTTTAAACGAACTACCGGTAGGGCTAGTTCCGTTTCTATCATGGATTCCACTACATCTTCAATATTTTTATATACAAGTGGTGATTCATCCAATAGACTATCACCAGAGGAAGAGGTTACTTCTACTTCCTTTATAGCATTTTGGTGTTCCTGATTAGTAATACTTCTTTTTGCTTCCCGACGGCCCATCACACGACCGGAACCATGGGCAATTGAGTTTAAAGATTTTTCTGTAGATTCAGAATTAGCTGACTTAATAATGTAACTGGCGGTTCCCATCGAACCAGGTAAAAGAGCAAAAGAATTTGGTTTTAACCTGGTTGCACCTTTTCTGTGGACTAAATACTCATCTTCTTTATCGTTGATTTTTTGTTTTTCGAATCTTGCCATATTATGTGTTAAATCATAAAATAAAGGTAGAGATTGATTAGGATATAAATCAGCAAAAATATTTCTAACTTTGTGGGTTATTAGCTGACGGTTAGCATAGGCAAAGTTGGCAGCACAACCCATCGCCGATAAATAGGAACGTCCTTCGTGTGACTCAATTGGGACACAGGCTAAATTCTTGACAGGAAATTTAAAATTAAATTTATGGTTTGTATTAACTGCCTGGTCTATATGATCTTTGGCAATTTGGTGACCAAAGCCCCTTGAACCGGTGTGAATCATTACAGTAATTTGGCCTTCTTTTAAATCTGTATCATTTTCGAATACTTTTTCAACATATTGCAGCTCCACAAAGTGATTACCAGAACCCAGACTGCCTAACTGGGTAACACCTCGCTGAATAGCTTTGGAAGAAACTTCTTTGATATTAGCGTTAGGGAAAACACCTCTATCTTCAATATGGTTTAAATCATCTTCCAAACCTAAATTGAATTTATTGATTAAATAAGGAACACCATTTTCTACAATATTAATAAATTCTTCTTTACTAAAATTAAAATCCGAATCTTCTCCTAGCCCAGCCGCTATATTTTGTTTGAAATGTTTTAATATCTTTTTAGCATCACTTTTAATTTTATCTTTGCTCAGTTCTGTCGTTAAAAGCCTTACACCACAGTTAATATCAAAGCCAACCGCCCCGGGAGAAACAATGCCAGACTTTGAATTTACAGCCAGAACTCCTCCAATCGGGAGACCATATCCTATATGTATATCAGGCATACCAACTACTCTTACTGCCCCCGGCAGTTTACTGGCATCAAAGAGTTGTTTTAAAGAATCAGATTCAATTTGTTCATATATTTTTTTGTTGGCAAACAAGAATATATCACAATTCCTGTCTTTTTCCTTCTCAAATCTATAATATAACATTTTTATCACCACTTCCATTGTATCAGATTTTAATATATTTGTTAATGAGGTGATCTTAAATGGGATTTT
>CAZXRH010000089.1:0-9218 GCA_964642575.1 uncultured Halanaerobiales bacterium | reverse complement strand
AACTAACATGATTTCATCTTCACTCCACATTGGAGTATTGTTTACAACATCTTTACGTCCAGGAATTCTATTTTCAATCTTGCACCATTCTTTGATTACTTCTGCTTTATTGAAGAATTTAACAAATTCCCAAGCTGCATCTTTTTTGTTTGAATCTTTCATGATTCCAATACTTTCTCCACCAAGTACTGAATAAGGTTCTCCAACTTCTTTTCTTACAGGCATCATAAATACGCCGTAATCAAAGTCAGCTTCACCAAAGGCACTTAAAGCCCAAGGTCCATTTACACACATACCAATATTACCAGCAGCAAAGTTAATTGCTAATTCATATTGAGGTGTGTTTAAGACAGATCTAGGTGTATAGCCTTCTTTAACCATATCAGACCAGAGACCTAAAGCAGCCTCGCCGGCTTCTCCATTTACCTTGTCAAAAGAAGCTCCTGCTTGCCATAAGAAAGGAGCAAATTGGAAAGTACCTGATTCACTCTTAGGTGCACTAAAGGTTAGACCATATGTTTTTTCACCTAATTCACTAATTTTTTTAGCATATGTTCTAAGTTGATCCCATGTATTAGGTACTCCAGAAAGTCCTGCTTCTTCAAATAGGTCTTTATTATAGAAAATTGCTAGAGTATTTATATTTTGGGGTAGTGCATATAATTTGTCTTCATACATACCTGATTCCCAGGCACCTGTAAAGAATTTATCTTTCATACCCCACTCTTCTGCTCTATCGGTAATATCTAATAAAGCGCCATTTTCAGCCCATTTAGCTAAAGTGTCTGAACCAGTAATTAATACATCAGGTATATTACCTGACATTAATCCTTTTGTAATTTGATTTTCCAATTCGGAAAAGTGGATATATCTGCTTTCAACTTGTACATCAGAATGAGTACTATTAAACTCTTCTACCACATATTCCATACCTTTGGAATCTGCAAAATAATGCCAGACTTCAATTGTAGTTTGAGCTTGCACCATAGACCCTATTGATAATACTAATAGAGCGGAAATAATAATTACACTAAGTAACTTTTTCATAAACATTTCACTCCTTATTTTTTAATAGAGAAATTGATTTAACTACTTAATCCTATTCAATACTTAATTAACTTTCCCTGTTAGCAATTTTTTGACCTATCTACCTCCTCCCCCTTGATAATAAGGGATATTTTTATGTAACATGTTACATGCAGTGATATTTAAAATTTTTTGTCCTGAAACTACATATTAAATTGTTACCATTCTAATTATCATTTTCTGTACTGATTGTGAAATTCCTCTTTTATTTATTAAATTTTTTGAATTTTTAAATAGCTATTATTATTCGAGTTTTTGATTATATAACCGACCAAAAAGGTATCTACTTTTTCTAATTAATATAGATAGCTATCTATATAATGGTTCGTTGACAGCATACATATTATCATAAGGAGTATTAGCAGGTACCTCACATCCAGCAGCAATAAAGGTCTTTTCATCTCCTGACTTAAGGCATTTTATAACAGCCTTTTTCACTTTTTCAGGATTACCTTGCATTAATACTCCTACAGGGTCAAAATTACCGTTAGCTGAAGTTTTTCCTGCAAAAGTATCTACCGCTTTTTGAAAATCAACCATCCAGTCTAAATCAATGATATCAGCTCCTGTAGATACTAATTGATCTAATAAAGGATTTATATTGCCACATATATGCAGTTTAACTTTAGCATCCATAGCATGAACTTCCTTAATAATTCTTTTTTCATAAGGTAAAGCAAACTCTTTATAGTTTTTGGGACCTATTAATGAAGCAGCCGCATCACCGATACCAATAAAATCAGCCCCTGCTTTAACCTGTTCTTTTGCAAAAGCGATAGCTTGTTCAGTACATATTTCTAATAACTGATGAAGATCTTCTGTATATTCATGAATATCGAGCATTGCCTGATTCATACCTCTGAGATCACAGGCTTCTGCAAAGGCACCTTCAACCCAGCCTAAGATGGGATAAGTTCCTTTTACTTTTCTTTTGTAAAGATCAATAGCCTTAATTCTATCCAGCATTCTTTCTCCTTGAAGGGGATTAATGACTTCTAGTTCAGCTAATTTGTTATAATCATCAATTAGAGGTTCTTTAAAACTTGGTACATCATCATGAGGGATATTGATTTCCGCCCCCAGGTCTGCACCTTCCCGACAGGGGTCAGAAATAGCACTTACCATATCAATATCAAATTCCTCACAGCATTTAAGATTACCTTCTACTAAATATCTGTAATCTGTAACATATTTACTGTATGGTACATCAATGTATTTAGCAGCAAAAGCCATTATTATATTTAAATTAGGTATTTTATCAACTTCTTTACCTTCTAATCTTTTAAATACCCTTTCATAAGGTGTCATTTTAAAGTCATCTCCTAATTATTCTTTTTATAAATGGAATTTAACTTTTGCGCAAGTTTTCCTGCTTTTTCTTGAGCTGATTCATTTTCTTTAACTGGATTTTGGTCAGTATTAGATACATAGACTTTACCAATCAGTTCAGTCCCTAAATCACCAAATAGGCCTTTCAAAACTATTTCAGCAGCTGTAAACTGTTTCTTAAATTGAGGTGCACCACCACACAGCATTATTACACCTTTTTTACTACCCTCTTCAAACTCGTCACCCCGTAAACAAGAGGCCCAGTAGACTTGACAACGGTCTATTATATTCTTTAAAGGTCCAGGCATATTACTAAAATAGACAGGGGTAGCAAACACTATATTATCAGCTTCATCAATGATGGGGTAGATATCCTGCATCTTATCATCGATAGAACAACCCCTATTTTCCCAGCAGTAGCGACAGTCAATACAGGGAGCTATCTCAGTTCGATAAGCATCAATTATTTCAATATCACCTTCTAAGTCTTTCAAAAAACTATTTAAAAGATCTTTAGTATGACCTTTTTTACGAGCTGAACCAAAAAATACAACTGTTTTCAATGTAATCCTCCTAACCGACATTATTTAAAGTTCGGGTTTAACACCATACTGAAATTGATGTCTAAAGTAAAAGAAACTTGGACTGTGACTGTGTATTGTCAGCATTTCAGTATGAGGATGATCTTGAGAAGTAAAGGGCTCCATCCCCTTGCCTAAGCCAACTGCATTGCCCCCAATATATACACAGGAATAATTTAAAGTAACTTCATCGAGTAGTTCATCTTGTAAAAGGCTGTGAAAATATGAGGGGGATTCTACCATTGCAATATCAATACCCCACAACTTCAAAATGTTTAATAATACTTCAGAATTTGTCTGCGCACCTTCACCGGTTGCGATAATTGGGATTTTATTATCTTTATTATTTTTAAACTTCTCTATAATCTCTTCATCATTATAATCAGAGATACTATTAAATGGTCCAACTGAAAAACAGGCTCTTTCCATATTTTCTTCTATATACTTAAGTCCAGTCGGGGAAGTATTAAAAATAACATCCTGTTCTCTTATCACTTTATCATCAAAGGGTATATCTGTACCATCTAAAGAACATACGACAACCCAGGGAGCAGGTTTTAAACCATTTTTAACTCTCGCATTTTCTAATCCTTTATCAAAAATGCAGACTGTACCATCGGGTTCTTTTTGAATAGTAACTGCTCCGGCAAAAATTGCATCACAGTTAGCCCTCATCAAATTTAAAATCCAAAAATCTGCTTCAGCTCCTATCCTGTCTAAACCATTGCTTTTAGCTACTATTGGTCCAGCCGGGTCATCTAGATAGGCTACCTTACCATCAATTGAAGTTACAAAAGTAGCCATTGTATAAGCTCTCTTTTCTGATAATTTAGGAAATTTAAGTTCACCATAGACCTTGATTGAATCTTTGGTTTGTATACCCTGGTTGGGCCAATCTGATAACTTTTCATTTTCAAATATTCTATTTAGTTTTATTTGATCATAATCATACTCAATCTTAGGGTATTTAGATTTATATTCACTAACCATGCTAATCTCTCCCTACTTTATTTATATTCAGCAACTTTGTAATACTGGTTTTCCTTGTGCAGTTCTCGAATAAGTTCAAAGTTATCTTCACCTAAAGCTTTTGTAAACTTCTCATCGGTTTCAGCCAAGACTTCATGATCAATTGCTTTCCATTCCTCTAAGGAACGCCAGTATACCGTAGTAAGTATTTGAGTTTTATCATCACTAACCCAAACTTCTTTACCTTTAAAGCCGGCTTTTTTCTCTAATTCTTTGGTCCATATTTGATGGTCTAGTTCAATAAACTTTTCAACCTTATCTGGTTTTACCCTAAAGACAAGTTGTTCTACCGCAACTTTATTATCAAATTCTTTAAATTCCATTTAAACACCTTCTTTTCATTAATCTTTTTTACTTAGTTTTTAAAGTCCGGCCATGGTGGTAGCCATTAGAGCTTTGTTAATATGCAATCTATTTTCTGCTTCATCAAAGATAACAGAATTGGGACCATCAAGTACTTCAGAAGTAACCTCAATATCACGATCTGCCGGCATACAGTGCATATAAAGTGAGTTATCTTTTGTTAAATTCATTTTATCCTGATCTACTACCCATTCTGGATATTTCTCGATTAGATCTAAACCTTCTTGTTCATTATCTGTATATACTACAGGGCCCCAGCTTTTTGGATATACAATATCTGCTCCTTCAAAAGCTTCTTCCATATCATGTTTAACTTCAAAGTTAACACCTGCATTTTGAGCATTAGCTTTAGCTTGATCTAAAATATCTTCTTTCATATGGAATTCTTCAGGATGGGCTAATGTTACATCCATGCCAAATCTTGTCATCAATAATATTAAAGATTGTGGCATAGAAATAGGTCTTATGTAATTAGGGGCATAAGTCCAGGAAACTACAAACTTCTTGTTTTGAATATAATTTTGAAACTTCTCTTTAATGGTTAAAAGATCGGCTAAGGCTTGTGTAGGATGGTAATCTTCGCACTGCATATTAATTACAGGAATATCTGAAAATTGAGCTACATCTTTCATATATCTGGTTCCATTTGCATATGTTCTTCTAATACCGATCCCTTCTCCATAACGCTGTAAAACTTTAATAGTATCTTTAGCAGTTTCTCCATGGTCAATCTGAGTTGCTTCAGGGGTTAGATAGTTAGCATGTCCACCTAACTGATGAACTCCACATTCAAAAGAGTTTCTGGTTCTAGTGGATTCTTCAAAAAAGAGCATAAAAAAGGTCTTTGCTCTTAAGATATCATCATGTAGAATATCAAGTTCTCTCTCTTGTTTTAGTCTTTTAGCAACAGCTAATAATTTTTCGATCTCCTCGACTGACCAATCTTGTGTGTTTAGTAGATGTTTTCCTTTTAATGAACTGTACATTTTTAATACCACTCCTTATGTATTATTTGATTATTATTAAAAATTATTTTCTAAAAAAGTTTCAATAATACTGATATATCCTTGATAAGCCTTTTCTATTTGGTTAATTTCTATATATTCATCTGCTATATGGGCTAAATGTTCACAAGAGGGGCCAAAACCTAAAGTAGGTATATTTTGCTCTCCTGCTGAATAACTACCATTAGTGCAAAAAGAATAATATGATAAATCAGTTTCCGGTATTTCATTTTTTAATTTATCATAGGTATTTTTAACAAACTCATTATCTACTGAAAATTTCCAACCAGGAAAAAACTTGTCCGCTTTAAACTTTTTGTTTGTATAGGTAACAGCTGATTCTTTTGGAATTTCTACTTTGGCCTTAAAATCTGTATCTTCTTTTTTAAGTTTATCTATAAGGTTATTTAATGGTTTAAGAACAGATTTTTCAGTTTCGTTAGGTAATAATCTTCTATCTAATGTAATACTACATTGATGAGGTATTACAGAATGCCCGGGATAAGGTTTTGATTTGATATCAACAACTTCTAAAATTCCTTCTCCTAAATCATTATCCCTTTTAGTAGGTATTTTCTCTATTTCAGTTAAAAACTTATTCATCTTTTTTACTGCATTTATGCCCTTTTTAGGATTGGAAGAATGCGCATTTTTGCCAAAAGTAGTCACTTTAATTTCTGCTCTACCTCGTTGTCCAATACATAACTTCAGATCACTTGCTTCTCCAATAATAACTAAGTTTGGATTTATCTCATTTATAATATTGGCTTGAGCTACCCCTTCAAATATCTCTTCTTGCACAGTTCCAGCTACCACAATATTCTTGTTTAAATCTTTATCATTTGCGAAAGCAGCCCCTGCATAAACCATTGTTATTAGAGCACCTTTCATATCAGAAGCACCACGACCGTAAATTCTGTTATTAACTGTTTCAGCTTTAAAGGGGGCATGTTTCCAATCATCTTCATTATCCACTTCAACAGTATCTAAGTGACCCTCTAATAAGATGGTTTGGGTGCTCTTTCCTTCTATAATACCTATGACATTACCCCAGTTGTCTATATATACATCATCATAACCTAGATTTTGCATCAATTTCTTTAAAAAATGGGCAGCTTCCTTTTCTTGTCCTGAATAAGATGGAATCCTTATCAAATTTTGAATAGATTTTATAATATTATTACCTTTTTGCATATACAATCCTTTCTAAGAAGTGAGATAAGCCTTTTTAATCTCGCATCTTTTCAGCAGCTAACATTACAGCATCGATAATCTGTTTATAGCCTGTACAACGGCAGAAGTTGCCCGCTAAACCATCTTTTATTTCTTCTCTAGTCGGGTTTTGGTTTTCATCAAGTAAATTTAAGGTACTTAATACCATACCTGGGGTACAAAAACCACACTGAACCGCTCCAGCTTCAATAAAGGCAGATTGAATAGGGTGTAAGCCCTGCTCACTTTCTAAATCTTCAATAGTAATAATTTCACTACCAGCTGCCTGACCGGCTAAAATCATACAGGAATTTACTATCTCACCATCCATAATTATTGTACAGGCACCACATTCACCAACTCCACAGCCTTCTTTAACTCCTGTGAAATGTAGGTCATCTCTTAGAACATCCAGGAGTCTTTTATTAGATTTAACTTTTAAATTGTATTTCTTTTGATTTACAGTTAAATTTAATGCGATCTCTTTCAATTACTCCACCTCCAGGACAGTTCTTAAGATCCGCTTGGTTAAACTTTCGATCACTGGTTTTTTATATTCAGTTGACCAGCGGTATCCAGATTTTTCTATCATGGTATCAGCTACCTGTTTACTCATTTTTTCAATTAACTTTACATTTGGTTTTTTATTTAATATTACTTTTTCAGCATTTTTAAATCTCTGTGGTTTAGGTGTTATTGAACCAGGTGCTAATCTTATATCTTTAACCTGTCCAGCTGAATCTAATTTACCTAAAGCTGCAATATTAATTCGGGATTTAGAAACAGCATTTCTCCTTTTTACTTTAATAAAATCAAAGTTATAATCTGAACTCATCTTTTTAAAATATATTTCTTTTAAAAACTCATCTTCTTTAATTTTAGGCTTATAGGGCCCATTGTAAAATTCACTAATTGGCACTTCTCTTATTTCTTCTTTGCTTTCAATCACTAATACTGCATCTAAAGCAACTAATGGTGTAACAGAGTCAGCACAGGGTGAACCTGTGATAATATTGCCCCCAATTGTTCCCCTATTTCTGATCTGGGGAGATCCTATTTCCCGACAGCCTAAAGCAAGTACTTTAGCATATTTATCAATTAATTTAGAATCTACTATATTTTTATGAGTAGTTAAGGAACCAATCCTTAACATATCATTATCTTCTTTAATATAAGCTAAATCTTTTAATCTGCTAATATCAATTACATATTCTATTTGAGGACATTTATTTTTTCTAAGGTCAACCATAAGATCTGTTCCACCAGCTATTAATCTGGCCTGTTTGCCATACTGGCTGATTAAATCTAAGGCTTTTTTATAGCTTGTCGGCCTTAATAAATCAAATTCATGCAAAGCAATTACCACCTTTCCTATTTACTTAAACTTTTTCCAAGTAATGTTCTTTCTAAATTAAGTGGAATTTCTCGTACTCTTTTCTGTGTTGCATCAAAATAGGCATTTGTTACAGAGGGAGCAACCAGTTCAATTCCTAATTCTCCTACACTTTTAGCACCATAAGGTCCAAAATTATCTTCAATATCAAATAGTTTAATATCTATTTCAGGTAAATCTTTAAAACTAGGTATGAGGTAATCATCAAAATTTGTTGTTTTTAAATAACCCTCTTTTTCGGCAAACTCTTCCATGATACTGTAACCTAAACCCTGCATTAATCCACCATATAACTGTCCTTTAACCTGTTGTGGATTAATGGGGGTCCCAATATCATAACCAGCAGTTATCTTATCTACATTAACTTTACCGGTTGTTATATCCACTGTGATTTCTGTCACGGCACAGCCATAAACATAAGTCGGATAGGCTTTACCCTGACCGGTCTCTTCATCTAATTCTTCTGGACCAGGATTATACCAACCCTGAGCACTTAAGGAAAGACCTAGTTCATTTAGACAGTAATTTATAAGTTTTTCAAACTTAATAGTCTCAGCTTCATGATTTGTGTTAAATATTATATTTTTCTCTATTTTTATATCTTCTAAATTACATTCAAATTTTTGGGTAGCAGCTTTTTTCAAACGTGTCTTTAATTTCTTGGCAGCTGTTAAAACTGCTTGACCTCCCGCTAATGTTCCACGAGAAGCAACCGTTGGACCACCATCCATAATCATTGAGGTGTCTGTATTTACAAAAGTGAACTTATCTAATGTAACTCCTAGGGTCTCAGCAGCAATTTGAGCATGGGCGGTTCTCATCCCCTGGCCCATTTCAGTTAAGTCACTTATCATATTAATACTACCATCTTGTTCTATTGTTAAGGTAGCTCCAGCAGTATCAATACCTTCTCCACCCAGACCGGCTCCACGGATTGTACAGGATAGACCAACTCCTTTTTTGATTTCTTCATGATGTTTATTAAATTCAGTAAACTCATCTCTTTTTCGGTCATAATCCGCTTTTTGGCAAGTCTCTTTGATAATTTGTTCTAAGGGAGCTGGTATTTCCCCCGGACCAAATTTTTGGCCAGTTGCAAAGGTATCTCCCGCTCTTAAACAGTTTTTTAATCTGATTTCCTTAGGAGAAATATTAAGTTCATAAGCAAGTTCATCAATAATTGATTCACTAGCAAAAACTGTCTGAGGAGCAGAAAATCCT
>CAZXRH010000088.1:0-9251 GCA_964642575.1 uncultured Halanaerobiales bacterium | reverse complement strand
GCAGTCTTGAACTTGGGTTTATTACATTATCTAATACCCAGGTTTTATTTCTTTTGGGAGGGATAGCAATTTCGGTAGGGGTTTTTACCTATTCTAAAAGAGTAATGACCACCGTAGGGAAAAGTATTTTTAAAATATCCCCGGTGGCCTCTCTCATAGTAGTTCTGTCAAGTTCTACCGTCTTATTCATTTTTGCCTCAGAAGGTCTGAGGTCTATTTTAATATCCCTTGGATTGCCACCCTTACCCCTGGTGCCTGTTTCAGGTTCACAAGCTGTTGTCGGAGCTGTGATGGGGATCGGGTTGGCAAAAGGAGGGAGAAACGTAAATTATAAACTTTTAGGTAAAATAGGGTTAGGCTGGATTGTGACTCCTTTACTAGCTTTACTAGTTTCTTATATTGCCCTGTTTTTCATGCAGAACGTTTTTATGCATCAAGTGTATTTGTAGAGACTTCCATATTAGGTTGAATTTTTTCTTCTTTGTAATTTAACTTCTGCATGGCAGGTATCTTTGCGATGTAAAGTGATAATCCTAAAGATACTATACCAGCACCTAAAAATAAAGTATAGACCGGTACTATATCAATTAGATAACCGGTTAGCGCTACTGAAATGGGGACTAATGCCTGGGACATAGTTGAAAGTAATCCGGTAATACGTCCCCTAAGATTATCAGGGATTAATCTCTGCAGTAAGATGCTAATTGGAACATTAACAACTGCATTTAAAATTCCCACGATAAATAAAATAAACATTAAGGCATAATATATTGTCATTACTCCCGCTGTGTTTAAAAGGTAAGGCATAAGAGGTACTGCCACCAATATCATCAATAAACTCTGGGTACTGAGTGAATACAAGAGTACTTTGAAGTAATTTCTAATTTCCGGGATTTGACTTAATATGATTGATCCTACTACTGCTCCAGCCGGGAAAACAGATTGGGCATATCCGTAAAAAGTGCTGTTTACCTGTAATATTTCTTTATATACAAAGGGTAGTCCTAGGATGACAAGTCCGGTTGAAACAAAATTTAAAAATAAGGCTATGGTAAAAAGAGAAACCAATTCTTTTTTCTTCCATAAAAAGTTAAGTCCAAACTTGATTTCATTAATAATAGTTGGGCTTTTTTCTAATTCTTTTTCAATTTTTACAGCTGGTATGTTAATAAAAAGCTCGGAAAAAGCCGAGATTAAAAAGGAGATGCCGTTTATAAAAAAGACACCAGCAATTCCAAAAACAGCTATCAGGATACCACCGACCGCTGCTCCAATTATTTGAGTAAAGTTCATACTAAAATGGTTAAGAGAATTTGCTTTCTGTAATAATTTATCATTAACTAAATTTGGTATAGAGGCTGAAATCGCCGGATTGAAAAAAGAAGTGCAGATTGCAATTAAGATTGTAGCTATACTGATATGAAAAAAGCTTGCAGTACCTATGTAAACAGTATAACCTAACCAAAGGACAATTAATCCTCTTAATACATCCATATAGACTATTAACTTTTTACGATCAAATTTATCAGCAATAACCCCACTGAATGGGCCAATGATAACTCCAGGTAGAGTTGAAAGAAGCAGAATCATTCCAGTGGCAGAACCGCTGTTTGTAATATCTAAAACAAACCATACTAAAGCGATGTAATGAATACCATTACCAATTCTGGAAACAAAACCACCCAAAAATAATAATAAAAAATCTTTGTTTTTAAGGAGTTTCAGATTAGTTTTTTTCACTTTTAAACCTCCATTAATTAATTTCTATGATAATTATACTTAAAAAATTTAATAATGTCAAGTATAATATTAAAAAATTAAATAAAAAAATTTATATAATTAATATTTAGATTTAATTTATTTATACAAAGTTAAAATTATTATGATTTGTTCAATAAAGGATTTAAACAGTTATTGTAGAAAGTATAAAATTATAAGGAGTAAAAATATATAAAGTTATTTATAAAATAATCCAGGGGGGATTAAATTGAAAACACTTGCTTTAATACTTGCAGGTGGAAGGGGCAGTAGATTAGATATACTATCTGAACACAGAGCTAAACCAAGTGTCCCTTTTGCTGGCAAGTATCGACTAATTGATTTCGTATTGAGTAATTGTGTCAATTCAGGAATTTTTAATGTAGGAGTATTAACCCAGTATTTACCGCTATCTTTAAACGACCACATTGGGATCGGTAAACCGTGGGATTTAGATCGTAAATATGGTGGAATCACAATATTGCAGCCTTATACCGGTAAAGAAGGTGGATGGTATAAGGGGACAGCTCATGCAATCTATCAAAATATGAGCTATTTAAGAAGTCAAGACCCCGAGTATGTATTAATCTTGTCCGGAGATCACTTATATAAAATGAATTATGATAAAATGGTAGAAGATCATATTGATCGGAATGCAGATCTTACAATTGCTGCCCAACGTGTACCTCAGGAAGATGCCAGTCGTTTCGGTATTTTAGATACTGATAAAACTGGTAAAATAACTGATTTTTTAGAAAAACCCGAAAATCCCCCGAATAATTTAGCTTCCATGGGCATTTATGTATTTACTACTGATGCCTTAATTAAAGCGTTGAATAAATATTGTAGTGCTGAAAAATCTGATTTTGGACATCATGTAATACCTCCCATGATTAAAAATAATGATGTGTATGCTTATGAATATGAAGGTTATTGGCGAGATGTAGGAACCCTAAAGTCTTTTTGGAAGACTAACCTTTCATTAACTGAGCCAATTCCAGAACTGAATCTTTATGATGAAGATTGGAAAATACACACTAAAAGTGTAGAAAAACCACCGGTTAAATTTGGCCCGAACAGTAAAACCAAAAGCAGTTTGATAGCGAATGGTGCTATTATCAACGGAATAGTAGAAAATTCAGTTATTTCACCCGGTGTATATATAGAAGAAAATGTGGTGGTGAGAGATTCTATTATCTTTAATGATACCAGAATTAGAAAAAATACTATTATAGACAAGTGTCTAATAGATAAAGAAGTAGATATTGGTGAAAACTGCCATATAGGATTTGGTAATGACCAAACCCCTAATGATGAAAAACCAGATCTACTTTTCAATGGTCTCAATATTGTTGCTAAAAGAGCTGTTATTCCTGATAATGTACAAATTGGCAGAAACTGTCGGGTTATGTCCTATACTAGAAAAAAAGATTTTGATGAAAAAAATATAGAAAGTGGCAGTACAATAGGATAATTGGTTAAGGAGGAAAAAATGAAAAATCCAGTACCAAAAGTAGCGGCTGTCCACGACTTATCGGGTTATGGTAGAGGTTCTTTAACAACTGTGATAGAAGTATTAGCTACAATGGGAATCCAGCCCTGCCCACTACCGACAGCCGTTTTATCGACTCATACAGGTGGATTTGAAAATTATAAATTTATTGATTTAACCGATGAACTACCGGATTATATTGACCATTGGGAATCCTTAGATATCAATTTTGATGCTATTTATAGTGGGTTTTTAGGTTCAGTTCATCAAATAGAAATTGTTATAGATTTCATAAAAAGATTTAAAAGTGAGGAACAATATGTTATTATAGACCCAGTATTAGGGGATAATGGCAAGACGTATGATACATTTGGTCAAAATATGATCAAGAATATGCGGAAGTTAGTTAAAAAAGCAGATTTAATTACCCCTAATATTACTGAAGCAAAATTTTTATTAAATAAAGATAAAAACGGGATTAAAAGTGATGAAAAAGCGAAAGAATGGTTAAAAGAACTTTCTTCTTTTGGTCCTGATATGGTTGTTATTACAAGTGTACCTGGTTACAGCAGCAAAGAAAGAACTTCGGTTTTAGCCTATCAGAAAAAGGATAACCGTTTCTGGAAGGTTGATTGTGACTATGTGCCCGCTAACTTTCCCGGGACCGGAGATTTATTCACTAGTATCATGGTGGGAAGTATACTTTCTGGTGACAGTTTACCAATGGCCATTGATCGAGCTGTTCAGTTTATATCAATGGCAGTAAGAACAACTTACGGGTATGACTTTCCAGAGAGAGAGGGTGTTTTAATAGAAAGAGTTTTAGCAAACTTAAATTTACCGATTACCGGTAAAAGCTATGAAATTTAACCCTCGAAAGACCATAGGATTTAAGTTAAAAATATAATAGGAGGTTTTAAAGTGCTGAAAGAAGTTGCAAATATAGTACGTGGTTTGTCTGTTGATGCAGTCGAAAAAGCAAATTCAGGCCACCCGGGTATGCCATCCGGATGTGCTGAAATAGGATCATTATTGTATGGTGAAGTATTAAAACACGATCCTTCTAATCCTAATTGGCCGGATAGGGATCGTTTTGTTTTGTCAGCTGGTCATGGTTCAATGCTGCTTTATTCTCTTTTACATTTAAGTGGTTATAATGTTAGTTTAGAAGAATTAAAGAATTTTAGACAGTTAGGTTCTAAAACCCCTGGTCATCCTGAATATGAAATAACAGAAGGGGTAGAAACTACTACAGGTCCGTTGGGACAAGGTTTTTCTAATGCTGTAGGGATGGCAATTGTTGAAAGACACCTTGCTTCTAAATTTAACAAAGATGATTTAGATATTGTTGACCATTATACCTATACCCTGATGGGTGACGGAGATATGATGGAAGGGATAAGTTCTGAGGCTGCATCCCTGGCAGGTCATCTTGGACTTGGAAAATTAATTGCAATTTATGATGATAACAATATTTCTATTGAAGGATCTACTGATATTACCTTTACAGAATCTGTTCCTGAAAGGTTTAAAGCATATGACTGGCAGGTAATTGATAATGTAAATGGTCATGACATTAATGAGGTTAGAAAGGCTATTATGAAAGCTAAGGCCGAGCCTACCAAACCATCATTAATTGTAGCCAAAACTCATATAGCTTACGGTGCACCTAATAAACAGGATACAGCTGATGCTCACGGTGCTCCTCTTGGCGAAGATGAAATTAAAGGCTTAAAAGAATACTTTGGTCTACCGACTGATAAGAAATTTTACATTACTGATAAAGTAAAAGAATATTTCGCAGAACGTAGAGATATTTTAGAGGAAAGAAAAAAAGAATGGGATAAAAAGTTTGCAGAATGGAAAAATAAATATCCTGATTTATATAAAGAATGGGAAAAAGCTTTTAATCTAAAAGTAGATGAAGATATTATAAATGAGGTACGTCAATTAGAAATCGATACTCCTATTGCGACCCGTAAGGCTTCGGGAGCTACTTTAAGAACTATTGCAGACCGTCTTGATTATTTAGTGGGAGGTTCAGCTGATTTAGCTCCTTCTAATAAGACCTATCTGGATAAGTACGGAGAATTCCAGCAAAATAATCATAGTGGTCGTAATTTCCGCTTTGGAGTTAGAGAACATGCAATGGGTGGTGTAGTTAATGGAATGGCCTTACATGAAGGTGTTAGACCGTTTGCAGCTACCTTCTTGGTCTTTTCAGATTATATGAGACCAGCAATAAGATTAGCTGCCCTCATGAAACAGCCGGTCGTTTATGTTTTTACTCATGATTCCATCTATATTGGTGAAGATGGACCTACCCATCAACCGGTTGAACAATTAGAGGCTTTAAGATCAATTCCAAATCTAAATGTCTACCGTCCAGCTGATGCAGAAGAAACTAAAGAAGCCTGGTTAGCGGCCGTGCAGAGAACAGATGGACCTACTGCTTTGGTTTTAACAAGGCAGAGCTTACCAAAAGTAAACAAAGATAATGGTCTTGCTGAATTTGATAAAGGTGGCTATGTCGTTAAAGAAGCTGATGGTGAATATAGATTTACCTTTATAGCTAGTGGTAGTGAAGTTTCATTGGCTGTTAAGGTAGCAGAAAAATTAGCAGAAAAAGATATTAAAAGCAGAGTCGTTTCAGTACCTGAACGAAGTATTTTAGAAACTCAGAATCGTTCTTACATTAAAAAATTATTAGGAGAGCCAACTGATAAAAAAGTCTTGATTGAAGCCGGTGTTGCAAATGGCTGGTATAAGTTCTTAAGTGAAGATGATCTGGCTATTAGCCAGGAAGAATTTGGAGCCAGTGCACCTGGCCAAGATGTTGCTGAACATTTCGGCTTTGCGGTTGATACCATTATTGATAGATTACTTGACTAGATAAGGTGGATGTGCATGAAGTCTTTATCTTTACTAAAAAATATAACAAAAGATAACGAAGTATATGTAGTGGGAGGCGCTATAAGGGATTTCCTTCTAAATAAAGAAATTAAAGATATAGACTTGTTAGTTATGTCTGAATTAGAAAATGTATTAGATAAGTTTATAACCATAACTGGTTATAAAAAGATTATATTAGACAAAGAACGTAAAATTTATAGAGTTGTAACTGAAGATAATAAGTTTATTGACTTTACTAACCCTGTAGGTCAGGATCTTTTACAAGATCTTGGCTGCAGGGATTTTACTATTAATTCAATGGCTGTATGTTTTAAGGATATTACGGTTAGTCAGGATAGCATTGAATTTAAAAAAGAAGATATTATTGATCCATATTCTGGTTTTAAGGATTTAGATAATAAAATCATTAGAATGGTTAATAAAAACTTTATACAAAATGATCCTTTAAGAATCTTGAGGGTTTTTCGGTTTTCTAATAACTTAAATTTTCAGATTGAAGAGAAGACAAGAGCTAAAGTTTTATCAGAAACTTATTTAATAATGAATATAAAAAAGGAAAGGATAAAAGAAGAACTTTACCATTTGTTTTCTAAACCATTAAATCCACATTATTTTAAAGGATTTCTTAGCTCTGGATTAGTTAATTATTTGTTTAATGTAAAAACTTATCAAAACGAAAATAATCTACAATTATTTATTAAATACTTAAACATATTAAGCAAGAAAAAATATTTAGAAAAAATTGAATTAGAAAATTATCTAATTAACTTAATTTTATTTTTCATTTTACCAGTTCTAAAAGATGAAATAAGTATAGAAACTTTAAAATATGATTTGATAGACTATACTTTTAATAAAAAGAAAGTAAATATTATTAGTGACTATCTTTTTTCTATAAATAATATCTTAAAAGACTATAAATCCTTACTAAATGATGATATATTGATTTATGAGGAATTATTTTTTAAAAGGACAGATGTAAATACATTAAAATATTTTCTACTAAACCTTATAAAAACAGAGGTGGGGGTAGTTGCAAAGAGAGAGGCTGTTGTACAAATTTTAAATAAGTTAGAAAAAATGAGAGAAAGAGCTTCTTGTCAATATATAAATGGAAATGAGATAAAAGAGGTTTTAAATCTTAAAGAAGGAAGACTAATCGGAAAGATATTAAAAAATATTAAGAGAAAGCAAGCATTGGGTTTGCTAAATAGTAAAAAAGAAGTTATAAATTTTTTAAAAGATAATTATTAAAAGAATAAGTAATGACTTCCCAATGCAATTAGAACACCCAACAATACACCTGCAAAGACTTCTAAAGGAGTATGACCAATCAATTCTTTTAGGTCTTCTTTTAAGATTTCTGGATCTCTTTCAATATTTTTTACATTTAAATGTTTAATTAATTTATTCAATACATTGGCCTGTTCACCAACAGCTCTTCTGACTCCACTGGCATCATAAGTTACAATTAAAGAGAAAATAAATACTATAGCAAAGAGATCAGATTTAAAGCCATACTTTAGGCCTATTAAGGTTGAAAGAGTGGCGACAAACGATGAGTGTGAGCTGGGAAACCCGCCTGAACCAATTATATTGGTAAACGAATAGGGTTTAATAGTAAATATTTTAATGATTTGTGCTGATAATAAGGATATAAATGAAAACAGTAATATTTTATTCACTTGGTTTACCCCCTTTGTGTATAATATATTTTATAATAAAAAAGGGCATTTATTCAAGAAACTTTTATAATGAAGACATTTTAAAAAGGAATGGTATTATGAACCCTTATGATTTTTTATCACAATTTAAAAAATATGGTAAAAAAGGTGGTTTTAAGCCAGGCTTAAAAAGAGTAAAAAAATTGTTATCTTATTTAGATAATCCCCAGGATAAAATAAATTATATACATATTGGTGGTTCTAATGGGAAAGGTTCCACTGTAGCTATTTTAAAAAGTATCTTAAAAGAAGCTGGTTATAAAGTTGGTGCATATATATCACCCCCTTTGCTTCATTTTAATGAAAGATTTACTGTTAATGATCAACCAATAAACACAAAAGATTTGAAAGATATTGTATTAAAATTACAAGAAATATTTGAAGATCCTACAAAAGATATTGATATAAAAGAGCCGAGTTTTTTTGAAATTATTACTGTAGTTGCCTTTGAATACTTTTACCAAAAACAAGTTGATATTGGTCTTCTGGAAGTTGGGTTAGGAGGCAGACTTGATGCTACCAATGCAATCAAAAAACCTTTGTTATCTATAATAACAAATATTAGCTATGAACATGCTGACATTTTGGGTCCTAAAATTGAAGATATCGCTTTTGAAAAAGCTGGTATCATTAAAAAAGGAGTACCTATTATTACAGGTGCTGATAATAATGATGCATTGCAGGTTTTCAAGAAAATATCTAATGAGAGAAATTCTAATTTAGTCATATTAGATCTTGAAAACAAATATGAAGTTTTACATAAAAATTTGAATCACCAAACTTTTAATTTGGACTTACCTGAAAAATACTATAAAAATTTAAAATTAAATATATTGGGCAGCCATCAGATTAAAAATGCTGCTTTGACTATACAGGCTCTCCAGTATTTGCCTGAAGAATACGAGATTAAAAGTGAACATATTTCTGAAGGTTTGTTAAATTGTAGATGGCCCGGACGTCTGGAAGTAATAGCTAAAGATCCAACTATTATATTGGATGGAGCTCACAATGTAGATGGAGTAAAAAGATTAGTCGAATTTTTAAAAGAAAACATAAGTAAAGACAAGAAAATATACTTTCTAATAAGTATTTTGAAGGATAAAGACTATCAGGAGATGTTAAAATTCATTAACACTTTACAAAATCCCAAGGAATTAGCAATTACCAAAAACCAGAATGAAAGATCACTAAAACCTTTAAAAATAAAAAAGTATGCTGACTCATTAAATATTGCAAATAAAGTATATGTTGATATCTATCAAGCTGTAAAAGGTACTAAAAATCTCTTGGATAAAAAGGATGTATTTTGCATTACCGGTTCCTTATATACAGTATCTGAAGCACGTTTTTATACTTACTTGTTA
>CAZXRH010000087.1:0-9329 GCA_964642575.1 uncultured Halanaerobiales bacterium | reverse complement strand
AAGCGGGTGTAGATATAATTGATACTGCCCTTTCTGCTTTAGGTTCAGGTAGTTCACAGCCACCAACTGAACCCTTTATCTATGTATTAAAAAATAGTAATTATGATACTGGAATTGATTTTGATAAAGCTAATGAAATAAATGAATACTTCCGTCAAATCAGAGATAATAAGCAAGAATTCTTGGGGTCATATGGAGTTGATCCCAGAGTATTAAAAAGTCAGATCCCTGGTGGTATGCTATCTAATTTAAGAAGTCAGCTTAAAGAACAAAATATGTTTGATAAATATGATGAAGTATTAAAAGAAGTACCAAAAGTTAGGGCTGAGATGGGATATCCACCTCTTGTAACACCTACCAGCCAAATTATTGGTATTCAAGCTGTATTTAATGTTGCTACTGGTGAAAGGTATAGTGTGGTGTCAAAAGAAATTAAAAATTATATCAAGGGTCAGTATGGTACACCACCGGGACCTATTGATGAAGACTTAAAAGAACAAATCTTAAAAGGAGAAAGTGTAATCGAAGGTAGGTATGCCGATCAACTAGAACCTTCCTTAGATAAATATAGAAATGAAATTAAAGAATACATCCAGCAGGAAGAAGATGTATTAACCTATGCATTATTTCCCTCTGTAGCTGAAGAGTTTTTTAAAAATAGAGAGAGTTAAAAAGTAAGGAGGAGAATTGTTTTGGATTTAAGTAAAGAAAATCAGGAAAAATTAAAAAATTTAAATAACGAGAAAGTTGAAGAGCTTTTAGAATTTGCGGTTGAACTTTGCAAACCCGCTAAAATTTCAATTATAGATGATAGTAAAGAAGATATTGAATATGTTCGTAAGCTTGCTTTAGAAACCGGAGAAGAAAAATCACTTGAAATGGAAGGGCATACTGTCCACTTTGATGGTTATCAAGACCAGGCTCGCGACAAGCAAAACACACGATATTTAGTAGAAGAAGAATTAGATTTAGGTTTAGATATTAATACTATCGACCGTGAGGAAGGACTTGACGAAATATTTTCCTATTTAGACGGCAGTATGGAAAATAAAGAGATGTTAGTCAGATTTTTTTCACTAGGCCCTAATCAGTCTGATTTTAGTATTCCTGCTATGCAGATTACTGATTCCAGTTATGTAGCTCATAGTGAAGATATCTTATACAGACAGGGCTATGATGACTTTAAAAAGTTAAATGGTTCTAAAGATTTCTTCTTTTTTTTACATTCTGCTGGACGTCTTGAAAATGGAGTTAGTGCTGATATTGATAAAAGAAGAATATATATTGATCTAAAAACCGACCGTGTTTTTTCTGTTAATAATCAATATGCTGGAAATAGCTTGGGCTTAAAAAAGCTGGCCTTCCGTTTAGCTATTAGAAAAGCGGTAAAAGAAGGCTGGATGGCTGAGCACATGTTTATCTCAGGTGTTAATGGTCCAGCAGATAGAAAGACATATTTTACAGGTGCTTTTCCTTCAAGTTGTGGAAAAACTAGTACTGCCATGATACCCGGCCATACCATTGTAGGTGATGACATCGCATATTTGAAGGTGAAAAATGGTGACGTAAGGGCAGTTAATGTTGAAAATGGTGCTTTTGGAATCATTAGAGATGTAAACCCGGATGATGACCCGGTTATCTATGATACCCTTACTACTCCCAGAGAATTGATTTTTTCTAATGTACTCATCAATGATGGGAAACCATACTGGCTGGGGATGGGCAAAGAACTACCAAAAAAAGGAATTAATTTTTCAGGCGAGTGGCATAAAGGCAAAACAGATGAAGATGGTAATGAAATACCACCCGCCCATAAAAATGCAAGATATACAATCAGAATTAGCGATTTGGAAAACTGTGATGAAAACTATGATAAAAAAGAAGGAGTTCCTGTCAGAGGTATGGTATTTGGAGGTAGAGATTCCGATACATCTGTACCTGTAGCGGAAACCTTAAGCTGGTCACACGGTGTCTTTATGGCAGCCACACTTGAATCTGAAACTACTTCCGCTACTTTAGATAAACAGGGAGAAAGAAAGCACAATCCGATGGCGAATTTAGACTTTCTTTCGGTTCCGATTAGTGATTATATTAATAATTATCTTGACTTTGGAAAAAAAGCAGATAATCAACCAGGAATCTTTACTGTGAACTACTTTTTAAAAGATCCGGATACTGGTGAATATTTGAATGGTATGCTGGATAAGAAAATATGGATGCTGTGGATGGAAAAAAGGGTACATGGAGAAGTAAAAGCCATTAAATCTCCTATAGGATACTTGCCTTATTATGAAGATTTAAGACAGCTTTTTGCTCGTTATTTAAGTTTTGATTATACAGAGATTAGTTATGTGGAACAGTTCTCCATTAGAGTTGAAAACTACCTTGCGAAATTTAAAAGAATTAGGGAAGCTTTTAAAGATAATCCTGATTTACCCAAAAAGTTTGAACAGGAGCTAACAGAACAGGTCAAAAGATTAAAAGCAGCCCGCAAAAAGTATAGTGATAGTGAGATTTCACCATTTAAATTAAAAAATTATTAAGGGGGAAAATTACTTTGGAACTATCAAAAAGAGCGAAAAACATTAGTGCTTCATTAACTTTGGCCATCAGTGCCAAGGCTAACAAGTTAAAAGCAGCCGGTGAAGATGTTGTCAGCTTTGGAGCCGGAGAACCGGACTTTGATACACCTGAATATATCTGTGAAGCAGCCCGTGAAGCTTTAGAGATTGGTTTTACCCGTTATACGTCTGCTTCTGGTTATGAAGATTTAAAGAAAGCAGTCCGTGATAAATTTAAACGGGATAACAACTTAGAATATGGAACTGACCAGATTATTGTTTCCAATGGTGCTAAACACTCTCTTTTTAATACCTTTCAGGCCATTTTGAATCCAGGTGATGAAGTAATCATTCCTGTACCCTACTGGTTAACCTATCCCGAAACTGTTAAAATGGGTGGAGGCACTCCGGTTTATCTGGAAACTAAGGAAGAAGAAGACTTTAAAATTAATATAGATAAATTTAAAAATATGATCAACGAAAATACAAAAGCTTTAATTTTAAATAGCCCTAGTAATCCAACCGGTAGTATATATAATAAAGAGGAATTAGAAGAGATTGCTGCAGTTGCAGTTGAAAACGAAATAATAGTTGTGGCTGATGAGATATATGAAAAGATAGTTTATGATGATAATGAACATATCAGTATAGCGTCTTTAAATGATAAGATTAAAGATTTAACAGTTGTAATCAATGGAGTTTCTAAATCATATGCCATGACAGGATGGCGAATTGGTTATGCAGCAGGACCCAAAAAGATAATTGAAATTATGTCTAACATTCAAAGCCATGCTACTTCTAATCCTAATTCAATTGCTCAGTATGCTAGTAATACAGGTCTAAGAGGCGATCACAGCTTTATGGAAGAAAGAAGAAAGAAATTTGAGGAAAGAAGAGACTATATGTATGATAAGATAAATTCTATTGATGGCCTTTCCTGTTTAAAACCTGGTGGAGCATTTTATATCATGATGAACATTGAAAATATAATAGGTAAAAAAATTAAAAATCAAAAAATTAAAGATTCCTTTAGTTTTGCAGACAATCTTTTAGATGAAAAGTTAGTAGCAGTTGTACCCGGGGTAGCCTTTGGTGCTGATAATTTTATCAGATTATCTTATGCTAACTCACTCGAAAACATCAAAAAAGGATTAAATAGAGTTGAGGAGTTTGTGGCTGAATTAGATTAAATAACTATATATGAGTATAAAAATAATCGGCACATATAGGCATTATAATTTCCTTTTAACTAAGGGATGTAGCCTATATGTGTTTTTTTATTGTAATCAAAATAAAAACATTGTATTATATTTTTTAAGTTTAGGGGTGATGATTTGCAATTTAAAACCAAAGAGACAGCGTTATTAGGTATTATGGCAGCTGTTGCAGTTGTGGCTGGCTTTCTCTTATATTTCTTATCTACTTTTTTTCCGATCCCTGGAATGAAGTTTGTCTTTTTAGCACCACTTTTATCCTTTATCTTTGCCCTTGTTTTAAGAAAAGTAAATAAAAAGGGAACTATTACTATTTTTTCTTTGATATTAGGTGGTATACTAAGTTTTATCACTCTTTTTATGGGTCTAGCTATTTTGTTCACTGGACTCTTAACAGAACTTACTGGTTTTATCATTGATTCTTTAAATAATAAAAAGAATATTATCTACACCTCTGCCTTTTTCCCGGTTTACAGTCTTTTAACTTTCGGACTTATTACTCAGCTTCTTTTAGGAGAGGCCTTTTTTACTCAAGATAATCTATTTCTAATTATGATTATCATAGTTTTAGTTTATTCATTAGGCTTTTTAGGTGCCAAATTAGCGAAAAAGTTTTTTCGGCGAATTGAACAAGATAAAGAAAATCAAAAAAATAATTAAAAAATTGTTATTAGTAGATTATGTGTTGAGATATCTAGTATTTTCATGATATTTTAGTTTAAGCTGCTTTAAAAGGTAATAATAGTACTTAAGAGAATTTAAAATATATTGATTTAATTCGAGTATATATATAGTGCAGGAAAAGTTCGATTATATTTTGTAAAAAATATATAAAGGATATTTTAAATAATATACCAACATATATAATATTGGAGGGTTTTCATGAAAGGAACTGTTGTTTCAACCTGGCTTTCTTCGTTGGAAAAGACTTATGGTAAAAAAGTGGTAAATACAGCCAAAAAAGAAGCAGGTTTTAAAGAAGATTTAATAATAACACCCCTGACTACAATTGAAGATGATAAAACAAAGAAATTAATTAAACTTGTTGGTCAACAGGTTGGTAAAAAACCGGGCGAAGTTTGGCAAAAGCTTGGTAAGGAGAATATTAATACCTTTGCTGATTGGTTTCCATCCTATTTCAGCAATAGGACATTGAAAAATTTTTTAATGTTAATGGATACGGTTCACCTACAGCTCACAGAAATGCTGCCGGGTGCAAACCCACCTCGTCTTAGAGCAGAGGAAATTAATGATCATAAAATTAAGATGACTTATAAGTCCAAAAGAGGTATGTTCGATTATTTTTTAGGACTTTTAAAGGGAAGTTCAAACTTTTTTAAAACTCCCATAGATATTAGTGAAATTGAACGTGGTGAAACTGATGAGGGGGAACAATTTTTAACTATTCATATTGGTTTTGAAGAGAAATTTAGAGATACTAAAAAATTTGTCTTCAATAAAGTGCTTAGTTTAGGCATTTTTAAAAGTATATCTGCCAAAATAGGATTTACTGCTTTTGTAATCACATTACTAATAACTTTGACTCCCTATTTCACTGGAGGCTGGATGGTAGGTATTGCTATAGCTTTATTAAATGCAGGTATTTTGACTATGGTAGGTCGCTTTCTTACTAATCCGATTCAGGAAATAGATAGTGAGTTAGATAATATGGAACGTTTAAACTTGGATGATCAAAAACGTTTGGAATCTGATGATGACTTTGAAGAGCTCTTTAATAAACTGCGTGAGATCAAAGATAAACTTAAAAAAGATATCTTGTTTTTAAAAGGTGGTACAGATGACATGCATAACTTCACAGAAGATTTTGTGGAGTTAGCTGAAGATATGGAAGAAGTATCTGAAAATATTTCCATGGTTGTAGATGAAGTTGCCCGGGGTGCACAGGCTCAGGCTGATCAAACAGAAGATTCCGCCTATATAGTAAAACAGAACATTAAGGAAATCAGAAATCTAGTTGAAGAAGGTCAAAACAGCCAAGCGAAATTAGAGGCAGCCGTTGAAAATATTCAAAATTCTTCAGATTCTGTAGTTCAGGTCAATCAAAAAATTAATAATGTGAGAGAATCTTTTGCTGAGGTTAATCAACTAGGCAAAAACCTTTCAAAAAAGGCTGATAAAATAAGAGATATTGTTGATAAAGTTGAAGATATTGCCGGTGAGACAAATATATTATCCCTCAATGCTTCTATTGAAGCAGCCCGTACTTCTGATAGTGGCAGAGGTTTTAATGTAGTAGCAGAACGGGTGCGAGAATTAGCACAGGAATCACAGCAAACTGTAGAATCAATCCGAGAAAACCTGGGTGAATTTACAGCTGATGTAGAGAATTTAAGTGCTAGTATTAGTGAACAGTTTGGTCATTTAGAGGAAAGTAATAAGGCACTTCAAAAAGTGACTCAAGAAAGCAATGAAGCTGCTCAAGATGTTAAAAAAGCTACTGGTCAGGTGGTAGAGATTGTCAGTCAACTGCAGGAAGAAACCAATAAGATCCAATCAGTTATTGATAATTTTAATGATTTAGCTGCAATTGCTGAGGAAAACTCTGCTTCTAGTGAAGAGATGAGTGCAAGTGTTAATAATTACTCTGATAAAATTAAAGAAATGTTAGGTTATATAGAACAACTGGATAAACTGACTGAAAATTTCCAGGAAAATCTAAAAGACTATAAAGTTTAAAATATGCATAACTTTAAGTAGTGAAAGTAATATTTTATTAAAAACGTTATTTTAGTATTTCAATATATATTCATATATAATATACACGGAGGAATCTCAATGATTAACAAAATGGAAAGAAAGATATCTACTAAAGTAGATTTTTATAGTATAGTAAATACAATGTCAAAAGCAATGGATTTAATAAGTGAAACAGTTGTCGGTCACCATAAAGTTGTCGCCTATATTTCATTAAGATTAGGTATAGAATTAAACCTTGATCGAGAAGAAGTCCATAAATTATTAATTGCAAGCCTTGTTCATGATATGGGCGTATTTTATTTAGACCAAAATTTTTCAGACTTAACTTTTGATAAAACGGATAACAGACATGCTTTAATCGGTTATGAACTATCTAAAGGGCTATTTCCTGAAAAGGAAATTGCCGAAATCATAAAACATCACCATCACGAATACGGAGATGATGATAAAGATGTTCCTTATTTAAGTCATATTATACATCTGGCGGATCGGATTGCCGTCATTTTAAAAGAACAAGATACCGTTTTTCAACAGACGAATAATATTAAAGAGTTAGTTAATAATAACTCAGGTATTCGTTTTTGGCCAAGGGCAGTTGAAAAATTTAATAATTTATTTGAAAGTGAAGCTTTTTGGCTTGATACCTTTTTTGAAGACAGAATTGAAAAATGGCTTAAAGATTACTGTTTAAACTGGAATTTAGATCTAAAGGAACTTCTAGATATTGGTATTTTAATCAGCCATATAATTGATTTCAGGAGTGCTTTTACAGCTACTCATTCACAGGGAGTAGCAAAAATGTCATCGCTTTTAGCTGAGAAACTAAAATTTAGTCATAAAGATGTTAAATTAATGGAAATTGCGGGCTATTTTCATGATATTGGTAAATTGGCAATACCGACCAGGATCTTAAACAAACCCGGGAAATTGAACAAAGAAGAATGGCAGTTAATGAAAACCCATACCTATTATACCTATAAAGCTATGGATGTTAGCCCTAAATTAGAAAGAATAAAAAAATGGGCTTCTTATCATCATGAAAAACTTAATGGAGAAGGCTATCCTTTTCACTGTGAAGGAGAAGATTTAGATTTAGGTAGTCGTATCATGGCTGTTGCAGATGTTTTTACTGCCATAACTGAAGATAGACCATACAGGGATAAAATGAATTTAGATCAAGTAAAACAAATTTTAGATGAGATTGGTAATAATAGATACTTAGATAAAGAGGTAACAGCTGTTGTATTAGATAATATAGCCGAATTTAATGATGTTCGTCAATATAGCCAGAGAAAAGCAGAAAAATATTATCAGGAATTTCATGATAGAGTAGAAAAATTACAAGATAGACATTTAGTTGTTTTAAATTCTTAATTAAATCAAAAAGATATTGACTGTTTTATAAAAAGGGTCTATAATGAATATGCGAAAAAAGAATATAGTAATAATCTAATATTTATATAGTAATAGATATTTTAATAATCCAACTATAATTGCTCCCCAATAAAAAATATTTTTAAGGGAGTGACAAAATGATCCACCGCGATAACTTAGAAACCTTTTTATTATTGGAAAGTATTCATTATAAAAGATATTGGTTAAAAGAGAAAAAAACAAACTGTAAATTACTTTGTATAATTGATGATAGTATTTAAAAATTAAATATGTACTTAATTAATTGTCCTCTTGGTATAAAAACAGGAGGGCATTTTTTTATTTTATCAACATAAAACTTTTAATAATTTAATATAATAATTAAAAATATTTAATAATTGAGTCAAAAAGACTTAAAAAACTGTTAAAAATAGCTTTTTTAGCCCAAAAAATGGATAAAATTAATAAATATATTAAAATAATTAATAAATATATTAAAAATATTAAAATAATGCTTGACAATATTAAAAATATTGTTTATAATAAAGATAGATTAAGAAAAGGGGGTTAAAAAATGAGAAATACAAATCAAAAATATCAAATGTTGGAAAACAAAAATCAACGCAGAGAAATCAAATTAAATAAAAGAAATAAAAGATTAGCAGATGAGTACATAAACCAATATTTTTAAAAAAAGAAAGAATTAAGTGAAAGGGGGTAAAAAAATGTTTGAAAAAATAAATGAATTTTTCTCAATTGAAAATAGAGACTATAAAAAAATGAGAAAAGATCAGCTTCATCAAAACAGAAAAGTTGAAGAGTACAGAAGTGAATTAATGTAAGGTTAAGACTAAAACAAAAATGAAAGGAGTGAAACAAATGTTAAATAAATTAAATGATTTCTTTTCAATAGAGAGCAAAGAACAAAAGAAGAGACAAAAAGCGAGACTTCATAGAAACACTCAAATGGAAGAATACAGAAGCGAAATAATGTAAGTATAAATATTACAAGAGGAGGTAAAAAGATGTTTAAAAATTTAAATGGATTCTTTTCAATCGAAAATAAGGATTATAAAAAGTATAATAAAGATAGATTACACCAAAATTCACAAATAGAAAAATATAGAAGTGAAATAATGTAAATATTTTTAAAAAATTAATATTAGGAGGAATCAAAAAAATGTCGGATTTAAGATTTTATTTTAGAAAAAGGATTGATGAAAATAAAAAGAATAATCAAAATGACTGCATAAGGATAAACCATATTCGGTTTAAAGCAAATAAATAGGAAAGGAGGTGTAAAGAAAAATGATTTACAAAACTCCTTATGTAGTAAAAACAAAAATTAAAGAGTTTAGATAAAAGTCCCTTTGTATGAAAAATACAAAAGGGACTTTTTTATTTTTTTAGACCCTTGTTCTTAAAATACTTTTATTTTATAATAGTGTTAATATCAATAATG
>CAZXRH010000086.1:0-9346 GCA_964642575.1 uncultured Halanaerobiales bacterium | reverse complement strand
TAAATAAAATTAATCCAAAAAATTATCAACCGGTTTTAGTCTAAATAGTTATTTAGAATCATTGAATAATCATTTTTATATTATTTATTTATATATTACCATTGTTGAGCAATCTTGTAAAGTTTATATACTACAATTAGTTTATTGTATAACATTATCTGTAATATATAGGGATATTTGCTTTTAGAAAATATCTTTTATACCTATTCATTTTTATTTTTTGCAAATTTATCCTGATAGCGATGGCTTCCATCACAAAATGGTTTGTTCTTTGAAGCCCCACAACGGCAGAGAGAATAATGTTCTTCACATTCTGGTTCAAAACCCTGTTCTGATTTTAGTTCAATACCACCTTCTATATCATAGGGGCCATTCTCACCATAAGGTCCAGGTGATACTCTGATTTTCTTTCTTTGATTACCTACCTTTTTAACTCTTTCTCCCCCGGGTAAACTATAGCTTAAGGCACCAGAAGGACAAAGTTCACATATTCGAATAATGTCTTTTACATCAGCTGCATCAGGTTCAATCCATTTAAAACGGGTCTTATCAAAAACCTTAGGAAGTAGATTAGTACAGTAGCCAATATGAGTACATACACCTCTGTTGTCATATACTGTTATATTTTTTCCTTCATATTTTATTACTTTATCTGGAATTCTATCTTCTTTTTTTTCATCATTAAAATCTACATCCATATGGCTTCCATCACAGAATGGTTTGTCATCAGAGTGACCACATCTACATAAAACCATCCGCGGAGATGTATCCATTTCTTCACCATTACTGCTGATCATCATTTTTATATTATATGCAATATAAGGTCCATCTTTGATAATTTCTATAACCTGATCCTCATATTTACTCATTAATAAAACACTCCCTTGGGTTTGTAAAGGCCTTTTTAAATTCTAATTTTTTTATCACTTATTAACTTCTTTATTTTTTTGTATTTTCCTGTATAGTCTCTTATTTATTTAATCAATCAAATATATAAAACTATTAGGGCAATCTCATTTCTTAAAACAACATAAATCCTATCAATAGTCCAGCGATCATACCAGCATTAGCATAATGACTGTGAAGAATATTAGACTGAGGAATCAATTCATCATTAACTATATATATCATTGCTCCTGCAGCAAAAGCTAAAAATCCACCTACAAATATCTTTGTAATATTAAATATCAATAAACTAAATACCGTTCCCACCACAGTCATTAATCCGGCTCCTAAGGCAAAAAGAACTATTTTATAATCTTTTACACCGGCCGTTTTTAAGGGACCAGCAATTGCTAAACCTTCTGGCACATTATGAAGGGTTATTGCCAAAGCAATATATAAGCCTATTTCAGGGCTGGATTCAAAGCCTGCACCAATCGCAATTCCTTCCGGTAAGTTGTGTAAGCCTATACCGAAAAAAATTAAGTAACCGGTTCTTAATAAAGATAGATTCATTTTTAATTTTTCAGGATTTTCAATATCAAGATGATCTGTTGTTGATAAATGAGAATGGGGTATCAATCTATCTAAGCTAAACATCATTAAGGCACCTAAGATAAAAGAGAGCACAGTAACCAACATTGAACTTAACTCAACAGCTTCAGGTAGTAATTCAAAAATAGAAATTGCAAACATAATACCACCAGCAAAACCTAAAAGTCCAGCTAAAAATTTTTCTTTTGGTTTACCAAAAAATATTAATACAATGACACCAAGAGCGGTCGATACCCCTGCAAATAAACTATATAATAAAACTTGCATGTCTTTTTCTCCTTTTTATTTAAAATCCATACTGTTTTTATTACCAACCTTAACCCAGTGACAGTAATGGTCTTCTAATAAATCGATTCCTTTAAAAATTAAGAGACCTAGGATACTAATCGCTAAAATTCCACTGAACATATCTATGTAATTTACCATTATCCAGCTGTTCATAATAAAGTATCCAATTCCTAACTGAGTAGCAAAATTTTCTGCATAAAATAAAACTGCAATACTGGTCCCCACTGTAATCCGAAGGGCAGTTAGAATTTGGGGCAAAATAGCAGGAATAATCACATGTTTATAGGTCTGCCAACCTTCTACACCCACAGAACGAGCGGAGTAGAAATACTCAGGATTAATATTTTTTACACTGTCACGGGTAGTAACAATAATTTGAAAGATTACTATTACCATAATCAAAATTATTTTAGACTTATCCCCTAAGCCGAAAAACAGCATAAATATAGGTAAAAAAGCAATTTTAGGGATCGGATATATGAGATAAATTATTGGTGATATATACTGATCTATTTTATCATTGATCCCTACTAATAGACCGATTGCAACTCCTACTAATAAAGCCAAGATTACAGCTGTAATTATCCTATATAAGCTCATCGCCAGGTGTGGTAGTAAAACAGGTATAAATATATTAAAAAAATTAGAAAACACTGTAATCGGAGTGGGGATAATAGTTGAATTAAAAACAAGATGCAATATCCACCAGATAATTATGATGAACAATGCTCCATAAATAACTTTTAGGCTGTCATTTCTCATCATAACAAATCATCCTCAGACATCATTGTTCTTAACTTTTTGCACAGCTGAAAGAACTCATCTTTGGCTCTTAAGTCAACATCTCCAAAATATGGGTTATCAATCTGATGAATAAACTCTCCCTCTTTCATGACAGCTATTTTTTGTCCTAAAAAGACAGCTTCATCAATATTATGAGTAACAATTAAGTATGACAGTTCGTTTTCTTTATGTATCTTAATAATTAAATTCTGCATCTTTTCTCTGGTAATCGCATCTAAAGCAGAAAAGGGTTCATCCATTAATAATAAGTCTGGATTTAGAACTAGGGAACGAGCCACAGCCACTCGCTGACTTTGACCCCCACTCAATTCAGCTGGATATTTATCCTTGAATTTTTCAATCCTCATTCTATTCAAGACCTGTAAAACCTTATCTTCCATAGCTTGTTTTTTATGATCTCTCACTTTTAAACCTAAAGAAACATTATCATAGACCGATTTCCAGGGAAAGAGGCCATAATTTTGTAAAATTACACCGGTTTCTTTTCTGATACCATTAATAATTTGATCCTCAACTTTGATTTTTCCTCTATCCGGTTTTAATAAACCGGCTAAAAGGTAAACCAAAGTTGTTTTACCACAGCCTGATGGCCCAATAATAGCCCAGCTTTTACCCTGTTTTATATTAAAACTCAAATCTTTTATTATTTTTTTGTTCTCATAGGAAAAACTTAAATTATTTACTTTGATCATTTTTTATAAATTGCTCCTCAACCATACGTTCATAAGGAATATTAATTTCTTCATTTTGTTTACTTTCTATCCAACTAATGACATAGTTTAGATAGCTTTTGGTTGGAACTCTGGTATAATGATATTTAGGCATTACAATTTGATCTTTGATAGCAGGCTTTAATTTGAGACTTTTAATTAAAACCTCACGCGCTTCACTATCATTCTTTCTAATATCTTGCACAGCTCTATTATATGCCTGATGAAAGCGGGCAATAGCCTCTGATTTTTGTTTAAGGGCTGTTTCAGTAAAAATCATAGCTTCTGGTGTAAAATCATACTCATTTTCATAAACCCTTTTTTCTAATCCCGATAGTTCACCCATAGAAGCCATTGGTTCTGGGATAATCGACATATCTAACTGACCCGACTTAACCATTTCTAAACGAGCTGGAATGGCTGAAATATAGATTTTATTTAACTTATATTCATCTTTTAAAAACTGTTCTGAAAGAAAGTTAGTAACACTAATTTCCATCATACCAATATCTATCTCTTCTTTTTCTTCAAAATCCTTTTTTACTAAAAAGGGAAAACTACCATCAGTACTGGTGGTAATTTTAATTGGAAAATCATTATTTACATTATTAACAAATGCTATTAAATCGGTCATAGCACCATCCAATTTACCTGTCTGCAGAGCACTCTGTCTATTTACCGCATTAGTATAGATGTCAATTTTCATCTCTAAATTTAAATCATTATAGTAACCTTTTTCTTGAGCAAGTAAGATTGGGGCAGAATCAACGGCTGGCATAATTCCAATCTTTAAAGATAGATTTTCTTGTGCTTGTGCCTGTATGTTTGCAAAACCAAACACAAAAAATAGTGAACAAATTAACATGATAGTCAAACCTAAATATTTTAACTTCTTCATAATATCAGCTCCTAGTTTATTAAAATTCTTATCTATTTAGTCTTCTATTAATATTATTATATATCAATTCAATTGTTATAAGCAAATCTGGACTTTTTGTACTTAAAAATATCAATATCTCCATTAATAATTTTACAATGATAAAAAAAGGGTTTTTTAAAATAATCTAAAATATTAAAAATACAAGGAGGGATGAAAGATGAAAGTCAGATTTTTAGGTGAAGCCAGTATTGAGATAGAAGATGATCTGAATATCCTACTTGATCCCAATTATGAAAGTGAACCCGAACTTACACCTGACATTATATTAGTTACCCATGAACATGATGACCATTTTGATCTGGAAATCGTTGATAAATTTCCCGAGGCTGAAATTTATGGTCCCCAATCCTTTTTCGATGAGTTTGATGTGGAAGGTAAAGTAGTAAAAAGCGGTGAAACCATAAAAGATAAAATAGAAGTTTTAGACTGTGACTGTTATGGCTCTGAAGGGTCAGTATGTTATTATTACAAAGGTATTTACCATACTGCTGATTCAGCTGATTATCCCAAACCAGAAAAAGAAGTAAAATTAATGTTTACTGCTTGTTTTAAAGACTTCTTTAATGAATATTTAACTTTAGTTAAAGATATAAAACCCGAAATTGTAATACCATACCACTTTAACTCTGAAGATAATGATGCAGTACAAGAAGCAATGGAACTAAATAAAATATTCAGAGAAGCAGGTTTTGATTCAAGGCTTTTAAAACCAGGCGATTTTATAAAATTTGAAGAGTAAATTAAAAAAACCGCCTCGCGGCGGTTTTCTTTTTTATTCCCAGTATTTTTCTTTATCATAGTATTCATATAATTTTGTTTCATATAGTTCAGAAATTGGCATCTCTGCATCATATTCAGGTGCATTTTCAATTTCTTTAACATTAAGATTAAATTCTACTTCTTCTCTTACCCAATCAATATTAGTAATCCATTCCGGGGCAAGAACAACTTTTTTTCCAGGTAGCAAATCTTTTGTATCAACCACTAAATATCTTACCAACCAGTTATTGTCATCTATTATAAATTTATCTACATGGCCAATAAATCCATCAATGGCATGTATCTTAAAATTAATTAACTCATTGACACTTCTTAAATTAGTATCTTCTTCGGCGGGAATTTTGTTACTGTCCTTTTCTCTGTCTTTTATATTTTCTTCAATTGTAATTTTTCTTACTAAATTGTTTGGAACTAAACCACTAATACCAGTATTCGTTGGTTCAGCCGCTCTCCAGTAATTGGTCCAGTTAAAATAATCTGCTAAATCTCTTTCATGAGCTCTTTTTAGCTTTTCTTCTTTTTCAATAAAAGGACCTTCTTTGATTTCTTCAGGTGAAATATTTAGTTTGATGGACTGGTTTCCATAATCAATTTCATCTACCGCTTCTGGAGAAATTAAAATATCTCGTTCAACTAACCAGTTCCCGGTATCCACTACCAGATATCTAGTTACCCAGTATTTGCGGTCAAAGTAATAATCTTCCACTTCACCAATTTCCTCGTCCGCACTAGTTACTGCAAAACCCCTTAATTCTTGAGTAGTTGCTAACATAATAATCTCCCCCTAATAAATAACAGCCTATTAAAAAACTGGACAACTTGTTCTTTTAGAGGATTTAATTTTTTTTATTACTTTGTAACTAATCTAGCTGGGGTTTTGAGAAATAGATAAATTAATTTTGATCATCTTTTATCGCTGCAATTACTTCATCAAAGTCTGGTACTTCATGAATATCATATTCTTTGGCCCAAACAACTTCACCTTCTGGATTCAATAAAACATTTGCACGCCCGGAAAAGTTTTCTTCCTCCACAAATACATCAAATATTTTAGCAACAAAACCGAGAGGATTAAAATCAGAAAGTATTTTCAATTTTTCTAATCCGATTTGACCTGCCCAAGCTTTTTTAGTTGGGACCGGATCAATACTAATTCCGAAAGGTACAGTGTTAAGTTCTTTAAATTCTTCATAACGCTTTTCAATTGCCTGCATTTGATTTTTACAAGGCTCTGTCCAAGCTAAAGGATGAAAAGATAGCAGTTTATACTTATCATCATAATCACTTATCGAAATGTCATTACCATCCTGATCAGGAATTGTAAAACCATTGGGATTTTTACCTTTTCTAATAACCATTGGTTAATACCTCCTTAGCATTTACTCTTTTTTATAATATTCATGCTGCCCTTTATAGGCAACCTTTTTAAACCTTGCTCTTAATTTTTCTAATTCTTCTTGTGAATATGGTTCAAAGTCTCTCACAATAGCTAAGTTTTGTTCTAGTACTTCAAAGGAATCAATGCCACTGACCAAAGTACTGATTGGTAGTGATAAGGAATATTTAATTGCTTCTTTAACCGTAATATCAGTCTTAAAGATGTGTCCACTAGCTAAGCTTTTCATACCAATTACTGCCATATCTCTTTCACGAGCCTGGGGTATAATTTGATTTTGAAAGCTTCTATAATGATAGTCCAGTATATTAACCGGAATTTGAACTGTATCCCAGTCAAAATCTAAATCTAACATTTCTTGGTGTAACTGTGGATAGCGGTGTCCTGTAAAACCAATATATCTTATCTTACCCTCTTTTTTGGCTTTTAAGGCTGCTTCCAAAACACCTTCTTTATCTATCTTAGCAGGTTCACCTTTGTGGATTATTTCATGTAACTGCAGTAAATCAATATAGTCAGTCTGTAGTCTACGTAAACTATCTTCCAGTTGTTTATTAAATCTTTCTTTGGTACGACCATGGTTTTTCGTCATTACAAAGGCCTTGTTCCGATAACCATCTTTTAAAGCTCTACCCATTAATTTTTCACTTAATCCTTGGTGATAACACCAGGCATTATCCATAAAAGTTATACCTTCATCAATCGCTCTTTTTATTAATTTGACCGATTCACTATTTTCCATTTCACCAATATGATAACCACCTAATCCTAAAATCGAGACTTCTTCACCTGTTTTTCCTAACTTACGGGTTGGAATTTTTGCATTTGCCATTTAGCTCACCTCTGACTTAATTTTTTTCCATCTTTAAAAGACGGGCATTAATCGCAACAATCACAGTACTTAAGGACATCAAAATAGCTCCAAAGGCAGGTGAGATCATAATACCATAGCCAGCTAACACACCAGCTGCCAGCGGTATAGCTATCGCATTATATCCGGTTGCCCAAAATAGGTTTTGAATGATTTTACGGAAAGTAGCTTTACCAAACTCTATAAGATTTAAAACATCAGCAGGATCACTTTCTACTAAGATAATATCAGCTGTTTCAGCTGCCACATCTGTGCCTGAACCAATTGCTATCCCTATATCAGCATTGGCTAAAGCAGGTGCATCATTTACCCCATCACCTGTCATGGCAATATATTCTTTGTCTTTTTTGAACTCCTTTATCTTTTCCTGCTTTTCATGTGGTAAAACTCCTGATATATATCCATCTAGGCCTAACTCATCACTTACATATTTAGCTGTTTGTTCATTATCACCAGTTAGCATCCAGACTTTGATACCCTTCTCTTGTAATTTTTGAATTGTTTCTTTTGAAGATTCTCTAATTTTATCTGAAAGGATTATTGAACCAATAACATTTTCTTTCTTTAAAACAAAGGTAATAGTAAAAGGACCTTCTTTTTTATTAAATTCATCAGGAATATCAATATTATTTTCGTCAAGATAACCTGGGCTTACTACTTTATAGTCTTGTCCATCTATATTACCTTCTACACCTTTACCTTTAATATTTTGAAATTCATTTACATCCATTAAATTTATATCTTCATTTTCAGCTTCTTTTTCAATACCTCTTGCAATAGGGTGTTCAGAATTTTGTTCCAAAGAAGCTGCATATGATAATATCTGCTTCTTATCAAGATTATTGTTAAATACCTGTATTTCATTTACACCGAATTCTCCCTCAGTTAAAGTACCTGTCTTATCAAAAACTACTGTTGTTATTTTTCTGGCGTTTTCAAAAGCAGTTCTATTCCTAATAAGCAGTCCATTTTGAGCAGAAATAGTTGTTGAAACTGCAACTACTAATGGTATAGCTAAACCTAGCGCATGTGGACAGGTAATTACCATTACAGTGGCCATCCTCTCAATAGAAAAGGCAAGATCTTTTCCCATTAAAAGCCAGGAGCTTAATGTTATTATACCTACTGATATAGCTATTATCGTAAGATAAAAGGCTGCTTTGTCAGCAATACCCTGTGTCTTTGATTTTGCTTTTTGAGCTTCTTCTACAAGATTAATAACTTGTGATAAATAACTATCATCACCGGCTTTTTTTATTTCAACTTCTAGTGAACTATCTCCATTGATCGAACCACCTATTACTTCATCTCCCTTTGTTTTTTCTACGGGTTCTGATTCACCCGTTAACATGGATTCATTTATATAACTAGTTCCATCTACAATTTCTCCATCAGCTGGTATCTTTTCACCAGGTCTAATCAAGATTTTGTCTCCAACATCTAACTCTTTAATTTTAACATCCTGTACTTCACCATCTTTGAGTAGATGAGCAGTGTCTGGCATCAAGCGGGCCAGCTCTTCTAGGGCTCGGGAAGCACTCATCACTGAGCGCATTTCAATCCAATGACCTAATAACATGATGACTATTAGTGTAGCTAATTCCCAGAAGAAAAATCTCCCCTGTAGACCAAAAACTACTGCACTACTGTAAATATATGCAACCGATATTGCTAAAGCAATTAATGTCATCATGCCCGGCTGCCTATCTGACATTTCATCGTAAAATCCTTTTAAAAAAGGCCATCCTCCATAAAAGAAAATGAAAGTAGAAAGAATAAATAAAACATAGTTACTACCCGTAAATTGAAATTCAATATTTAGAAAGGATTGAATTAAAGGAGATAATATGAGGATTGGTATAGTGACGAGTAAAGAAATATAAAATCTCTTTTTAAAATCTTGAACCATTTTTTTGTGATTATCATTCTTTTCAGCCATTATAACCCTCCCTTTAATCCTATTTTCAACATATCAATTCTGACTTTTTTTGTCAACTTTCTGGTATACTCCTTCCTCTGAAGGAGTATTATGTTAAAAAAACAATATTTTTAATCGCTTA
>CAZXRH010000085.1:0-9533 GCA_964642575.1 uncultured Halanaerobiales bacterium | reverse complement strand
AAAAAAATGAAAAGTTACAGGAAAAACTGAAAAGTTATGAAAACATAGAAGAAAACCTAAAAAATACATTAAAAAGTATTGAAGAAATAGCTGACAAACAAACCAAACAAGCTAGAGAAGAAGCTAATATGATTATTGAAAAAGCTAATATGGAAGCTAAAAAGATGAGACAGGAAGTAAAAAAAGATCTGGCAGAAGAGTATAAAAAACTTGAAAAACTAAAAGAAACAAAAACGTTTTTCAAAATTAGACTCAGGAACTTATTGGAAAGTCAGTTAGAAGTATTAGAAGATGAGGAAGAATTAGATTTAGATAAATATCAAGAAGAAATAGATGAACTTCCTGATACTGCAGAACTTGACTAAGACAGTTAAATAACTTATAATATAAGAAAATTAAATTTGCTAAAAGCGATGACGGAGAGAGTAATTACTATATATATTAAAATAGCGAGCCGGGATGGTGGAAGCCGGTAATCACTGATAGTAATGAAGATCACTCTTTAGCTGGTTAATTGAATTAAGTAAATTAACCCGTATATCTGCGTTAAAGACCTATGAGTAAAAAATAGGGTGGTACCGCGGTCTTTTCGCCCCTGGAAGGGTGGAATGACCTTTTTTTATTGCAATAAACTTTTAGGAGGTTTGTATAAAAATGAGTTATAAAGAAACGATTAATTTACCTGATGCTGATTTTCCGATGCGTGCTAATTTAAGTGAAAGAGAACTAAAGTTTCAAAAGATTTGGAAAGACAAAGAAGTATATGAACAAGCAATTGAAAATAGAAAAGGTAATGAACCTTTTATATTACATGATGGTCCTCCCTATGCAAATGGAGATATTCATATCGGTCATGCTTTAAATAAGGTATTAAAAGATATAGTTACCCGTTTTTCAACTTTACGCGGTTATTATTCTCCCTATGTACCTGGTTGGGATACACACGGACTACCAATTGAACATAAAGTAACTAAAGAAATGGGAGATAAAGCAAAAGAACTCTCAGTAGCAGAACTAAGAGAAAAATGTAAAGAATATGCTCTTAAATATGTAGATCGCCAAAGAGATCAATTTAAGCGCCTAGGAATTTGGGGAGAATGGGATAATCCCTATATCACTTTAAATCCAGAATATGAAGTAAAACAGATTGAAGTCTTTGGTGAAATGGCGAAAAAAGGAATGTTTTATAAAGGTAAAAAACCTGTACACTGGTGTCCAAGCTGTGAAACAGCTTTAGCGGAAGCAGAGGTTGAATACCATACCGATAGAACACCTTCAATATATGTTAAGTTTCCTTTTGATGAAGAAGTAGAAGTAGGGGGAGTCAACTTAAAACCATCTGATAGTTTTATGGTAATTTGGACCACAACACCCTGGACTATTCCTTCTAATTTAGCAATCACCTTACATCCTGATTCTGATTATGTTGTTGTAAAAGTTGGGGATGACAAGCTGGTTATGGCTGAAAAATTAGTTGATGAAGTAATGGATAAAGTCGGTATTGAAGAATATGAAGTAATTAGTGAAACTTTTAAGGGAGTTGAACTGGAAAACATTAAGACCAGACATCCCTTTATGGATAGAAAATCCTTAATTATTCTTGGTGAACACGTCACACTTGATGAAGGTACCGGTTGTGTTCATACTGCTCCCGGACATGGTCATGATGACTTTATTGTTGGCCAGGAGTATGGATTAGAAGTATATGCCCCTATGGATTCAAGAGGCTATTTCACCGAAGAAGCGGAAGATTTTGAAGGTCTTCATTATGATGAAGCAAATATTAAAGTAACTGATAAGTTAAAAGAAAAAGACTTACTTATGGAACTTAATTTCATTGATCATCAGTATCCACATTGTTGGAGATGTAAAGGACCACTTGTATTTAGAGCTACAGATCAGTGGTTTGCTTCCATAGAGGACATCAAAGAAGAAACCTTACAGGCTATCCATGATGTTAAATGGTTCCCTTCCTGGGGAGAAAAGCGAATGGAAAACATGGTATCTGAAAGAACCGACTGGTGTATTTCTAGACAGAAGAAATGGGGAGTTCCCATTCCTATCTTTTACTGTGACGACTGTGGTGAGTCAATAATAAACGATGAAACTCTCGCTGCTGTTAAAGAACTATTTGCAAAAGAAGGTTCTAATGCCTGGTATAAGTATGAAGCGAAAGACATTCTGCCAGATGGATATGAATGCCCTAATTGTGCAAGCAGCAATCTCTCTAAAGAAGAGGATATCATGGATGTATGGTTTGATTCTGGTTCCTCTCATAAAGCAGTATTGGAATCAAGAGATAACTTAAACTGGCCAGCTCAGGTTTATCTAGAAGGTACTGATCAGTATCGTGGTTGGTTTAATTCATCACTACTTACAGCTGTGGCAACTGAAGGTAAAGCTCCCTATGAAGAGGTAGTAACAAACGGCTTTACAGTTGATGAAAAGGGTAATAAGATGTCTAAATCAGAGGGAAATGTTATTTCACCTCATAAAATTATTGATCAGTATGGTGCAGATATTTTAAGACTCTGGGTTGCTTCCTCTAATTTCAAAGATGATGTGAGAGTTTCCCAGAAAATTCTAAAACAGAACTCAGAAGTCTATAGAAGAATTAGAAATACATTTAGATTTATTCTGGGTAATACCAGTGATTTTATAAAAGAAGACCATTACATTGAATTTGAAGAAAGACAAGAAATAGATAAATGGATTGGTATTAAGGTAAAAGAGCTTGTCGAAAGAGTAACTAAATCCTATCGCAACTATGAATATCATAAAGTATATCATGATGTGCATAACTTCTGTACTGTGGAAATGAGTTCCCTTTACATGGATATCATTAAAGACAGACTTTATACTGATGGTACTACTTCTCACAGCAGAAGGTCTGCTCAGAGTGCTCTATATGATATTATGATTTCTTTAGTTAAGGTTCTCTCACCAATTTTGGTTCATACCTCAGAAGAGGTCTGGCAGGAAGCTATGCAAAAAGCTGACCTTGCGGAGAGTGTGTTCTTAACAGATTGGCCTGAATTTGATGAAAGATATGAAGATAAAGAATTCATGGATAAATGGGATGAACTCTTAAGTATCAGAAAAGATGTTTCTAAAGCATTAGAAATTGCCCGTAATGATAAAATTATTGGTAATTCCTTAGAAGCAAGAGTAGAGATCAGTTCTCTTAATGATAATGTAAATGAACTCTTAGAAGAAGAATATGATAAGCTAGCTGACTTCTTTATAGTATCACAAGTTGAATTAAAACAGGAATTAGAAGATGTAACACATGTAGGAGAAAATACACAAATCAAAGTATTTGTAGAAGAAGCTCATGGTGAGAAATGTGAAAGATGTTGGAAGTACTCTACAACCGTGGGTGAAGATGATAAATATGAAGATGTCTGTCACAGATGTGCTAGTGTATTAAAAGAAGAACAATAAATAATAACAATAAAGAGGGGAGTGATCCCCTCTTTTTTCTTTAACCAAACATTCTAATTTCGGTCCATTCCATGGCCTGAAACCTTTTAAAGATAACAAAGGAAAAGACAACAAATGAACTTATTTCAGCATACCAGACTCCGGTTACTCCTTGATTTAAAAGGATTGTAAATAAATAGGTAAGTGGTACAAACATAAACCAAAGCCGCATTGCTGTAATAATCATAACTCCTTTAGTATCACCAGTTCCCCGCAAGGCCCCAGCCATAATAATCATAAAGGCAAGAGGGGCTTGATTTAAACCTGCCACTCTTAAAGTCGTTAAAGAAGCATCTATTACTACTTGTTCAGTAGTAAATAGACTGATGATTGGTTTTGGAAATAATAAAAAGATTATCCCCATAAACAATCCCCAAGCAATACCCATTGCAGCAGCCGTAAAACCAGTTTTTAATGATTCTTCGGGGTTTTTTTCACCGAGATGTTTTCCTACCAGGGTAGCAGTTGCAATAGAAGTTCCAATAGCCGGCATAAATGAAATGGATTCAATATTTATTAAAATCCTAAAAGCAGCTTCTGAAGTAGTAGAAAGTAATGATATTATAATTCCATTTAAAAAGAAAGCTAACTGCATTGATAACTGCTCTAAACCAGCCGCATAACTAAACTTCCAAAGAGGTTTTAATATTTCTTTTGATAATTTGAGATTACTTAATTTCAACTGCATTTTTTCCTTTACATTAAATACTACAAGTATATATGCAAAAGCGGCTAACATTCTAGAAATAGTGGTAGATAAGGCTGCTCCTGCTATTCCCATTTCTGGGAAGATACCGTAACCGGTCATTAAAACATAGTTACCGATAATATTTAATATATTAGCGGAACCTGTAATATACATCGGGGTCTTAGTATCGCCAGCTCCTCTTAAACTTGCCGCCATGGCAAAAGAGATAAACATAAAAAATTGACTAAAAGATACTACTTTTAGATAAGTAACCCCAAGTGATTTAACCTGTGGAGTTATATCATAAACACTTAGTATATTTCCCGCAAATAAAAATGTTAAAATAAATACTCCAATCCCAATTGATGTATTTAAGGTCAAGTTTTGTCCCATTATCTTATTTAATCTTTTATAATTTCTTTCCCCATAGCTACGGGCAATCATCGCTGTTGCACCTGCATTAAAAGAAGAAAAGATAAAGATCAAGGTAAAAAAGATCTGATTGGCAAAACCAACCGCTGCAAGTCCTTCTTTACCAATAATACGACTGATCATCAAGGTATCAGCCACTCCGAGCATAGTATTAAGACTCATTTCTAAAACTGCCGGAAGTGCTAATATAAATATTTTTTTTGCTCTAATTTTTGTGTTTTCTGTGATTGTTAATTCCATAGATATTGCTCCTTAATATTATTACAAATTTTACAATTTTTATATTTAACATTGTAATGATACCATAAGTTAAACTAAAGATAAAGTATTAAAAAATATTAATTATAGAAAACGAGTGGCAAGTTGTTTATAAAAATGGTTTATGATAAAATATAAAAAAATGTTTAAGATATAGGAGAAATAAAAAAATGAAGGAATTTGAGATAAAAGTACAAGAAAAATATAACGGTATGAGATTAGATAAATATATAGCCGAAATGAAAAATAACTTGAGCCGCAGTCAAATTCAAAGCATGATCGACCGCAACCAGGTTGAGGTTAATGGCAAAGTAGAGAAAAAAAGTTATAGTATAAATACTGGAGATAATATTATCATCTACAAAAAAGAACCCAAAATGTTAGATTTGCCAAAAAAAGAAATGGACCTTGATATAATTTTTGAAGATGAAGATATCATAATAATAAACAAACCTGTAGGATTAATAGTACATCCTGTTAAAGGTAACAGATCTGATACTCTGGTTAATGCTCTATTAGCCCATACTGATAAACTGGGTAATATAAACGGCACCTTAAGACCCGGGATTGTACACAGACTTGATAAAAATACAAGTGGAGCAATATTAGTGGCCAAAAACCAAAGTAGTTTAAATAATTTGCAGAAACAGTTTAAGGAACGAAAAACAAAAAAGATATATAGAACTATATTGGAAGGAACTTTACCATATAATAGTGGTACTATTGATGCTCCAATTGGAAGAAATCCTAAGAATAGAACTAAAATGGCAGTGGTTAAAGAGAATAGCAAAAAAGCTGTTACTGAATTTAATGTGATTAAAAGATATAATAACTTTACCTATCTTGAGGCAAATTTAAAAACCGGTCGCACTCATCAGATCAGAGTGCATTTTGCACACCTTGGTTTTCCTATTATAGGGGATAAAAAGTACGGATCTGAAACAGATATCTTTGATTTAGAACATCAACTGCTCCATGCATATCAATTAGGTTTTTATCACCCAAAGACTAATCAATGGGTTGAATATAATGCAGAATTACCAACAAGTTTTCAAAAAATATTAGCTAAAATTAAAGATTTGTAAAAAAATAAGGAGGGCTAAAATGAGTTATTCGAACAAATTATCTAATAATGTACATTGGGTTGGGGTCAATGACAGAGAGACGGAGTTATTTGAAAATTTATGGCCTCTACCATATGGAATCTCATATAATTCCTATCTGATAGTTGATGAGAAAGTGGTATTAGTAGATACAGTCAAAATTGATTATCAGGAAAGATACCTCGAAAAATTGATGGAACTTACTAATGGAAGACCAATTGATTACTTAGTAATCAATCATATGGAACCTGACCATTCTGGTTCTATTAAAGAATTGATGAGACTATTTCCTGAGATGAAGATAATTGGCAATAATAAAACTACTGGGTTTTTAAAAGGATTTTATGATATAACAGAAAATATAAAAGAAGTTGCAAATGGTGAGACCTTAGATTTAGGTAAAAAAACTCTTGAGTTTCATATTACACCAATGGTTCACTGGCCTGAAACAATGATGACTTATCTTAAAGAAGATAAAATTATCTTTTCAGGTGATGTTTTTGGTTCCTTTGGAGCAATTAATAATTCTATATTTGATGATGAAATTGATCCTGAATTTTATGAAGATGAGACCATTAGATATTTTTCAAATATAGTGGGAAAATATTCACCATTAGCCGCTAAACACATCAGTGGACTAAAAGAACTAGATATTGATATGGTCGCTTCTACACATGGACCTGTTTGGAGAGAAGATCCCGAATATATTATTGATCTATACCATGAGATGAGCACATTTCAAGCTAGAGAGGGTGCTGTAGTAGTTTATGGTACAATGTATGGGAACACTAAAAAAATCGCAGAAGAAGCAGCAGCTGGTCTAAGTGCTGCAGGTGTTAAAGATGTCAAACTTTATGATGCTTCTAAAACTAATAAATCATATCTAATTAGTGATATCTGGAAGTATAAAGGCGTCATATTGGCAAGTTGCAGCTATAACAATGAGTTATTTCCACCTATGGAAGCTTTAATTCAAGCTTTAGAAAACCGTGGGATCCAAAATAGGTTCTTCGGATTTATTGGTACTTACAGCTGGAGTGGAGGTTCCTTGAAAAGAATGGATGATTTTTCTGAGGAATGTAATATAAATGTAGTTGAACCCAAGATCAAAAATCAATATGCACCTACAGAAGAAAATATGGGCAAAGCTTTTAATTTAGGTAAGAATGTAGGTGAAAAAATTATAAAAGGAGCTGAAATCAAAAATGAATGTTAAAAAAGCAATTGAAACAAGACGCGCTTATCGTTCTTTAGATCCAATTGAAATTACAGATGAAATGGTAGAAGATTTAGCTAAATCTGCTTCTTTATCTCCTTCCTGTTTTAATAATCAGCCCTGGAAGTATGTTTTTGTACGTGATGAAGAAAAACTAGATGAATTACATGAAACTTTATCCAATAATAATGAGTGGGCTTATAATTCATCAATGATTATTGGAGTTGCAGCCAAAAAAGATGATGACTGTGTAATTAAAGGTGGAAGAGAATACTATCTTTTTGATACAGGCCTTGCGACTTCTATGTTAGTCCTTAGAGCTACAGAAATGGGTCTTGTTGCTCATCCTATTGCTGGTTATAGTGAATCAAAAGCTAAAGAAGTAATGTCTATACCTGATGATTACAGACTTATTACCCTGGTAATAGTTGGTAAGCATTCAGATGAAATTAGAGATGAGTTAACAGAAAAACAGGCTAATAGAGAAAAAGAAAGACCTCCTAGAAAAGATCTTGAAGAGTTTGCTTTCCACAATGAATTTAATAATATTTAAAATTTACTGAATAATTAAAAATAATTACAAATTTTAAGCAGGATTTATAATGTTGAGATAGAATTAAAAAAGAGTGCATGGCTATCTTTAAAAGCTTTAATATAAGAATTAGGAAGGTTGGTGTAAAATTTTGAGTAATTATAAGACAAAAGATATTAAAAACATTTCATTTATTTCCCATGGAGGTGCGGGGAAGACTACTTTAACAGAGGATGTATTATTTAATGCGGGAAAGATTGAACAAATTGGTAATGTAGATGAAGGTACTACAAAATCAGACTTTATACCTGAAGAAAAGGAACATAAGTATTCAATTAATAGTTCCTATTTTGCTTTCAAGCTGAATGACAAACAAGTTAATTTAATTGATACTCCTGGATATGCAGATTTTAGAGGGGAAGTAGCTAGTGCTACTAGAATGGTTGAAAGTTCAGTACTTTTAATTAACGCAGATTCTGGGGTTGAGGTAAATACAAACTATGTTTGGGATATAGCAGTTGAAAACAATAATTCCAGATTTGTTTTTATAAATAAATTTGATAAGGAAGGAACTACTTTCAAAGAGGTTTTTAATGAACTAGAAGAAAATTTTGAAGATACCTTACTTCCTATTACCATCCCTTATAAAGAAGGGGACGATTATAAAGGTATAATAGATCTCTTGAGTGAGAAATTTATTGAACTTCAAGATGGTAAAGAATCTAAATCTGATTTAAATGATGATCAACAGGAAATCTTAGAAAATTATAAACTAGAATTAATTGAATCAATTATTGAATTAGATGAAGAATTAATGATGAAATACTTAGAAGATGAAGAGATTACCGATGAAGAAATGCATAAAGCCTTATTAAAAGGTGTTTTAAGTAAAGAAATAGTGCCTGTTTTCTCAGGCTCAGCACTTCATAACTCTGGTGTAAAAACTTTCATGGATTATCTTATAAAACTTGCTCCTTCTGCAGCTGACCGAGAAACCTTAAAGGTAACTGCTAGTGAAGAAGAAAAAGATTATGAAACTACAGAAGAAGGTCCATTTATTGGTATAGTTGGAAAGACAATGGTTGACCCCTATATTGGTAAATTATCAATATTTAGAATTTATTCTGGTAGTATAGACAAAGGTGAAGAAATTTATTTACCCAGAACCAGGGACAATTATAGAGTAAGCAAACTCTATAAATTAAATGGTTCTGAACAGGAACAAGTTGAAGAACTGATTGCTGGAGATATTGGAGCTGTTGCGAAATTAGATGACCTAGAAACATCTGATACAATCACCCAAGATGATCTTGAAGTTAAAATTGAACCAATTCAATTTCCCGAACCAATGTTAATCAAAGCAGCTGAACCGGCGGATGAAGCTGACAATGAAAAGATGTCTTCTGCCATTCAAAGATATTCTTTAGAAGATCCAACCTTCAAAGTTGAATACAAAAAATCAACCAAGCAGTTATTGGTAAATGGAATGGGTACTGTCCACTTATCAGTAGTTAATGATATCTGTAAAAGAAAGTTTGATGTTGGATTTAACTTAGCAGAACCAAAAGTTGAATATAAAGAAACTATCAGAAAGAAAGTTTCTACAGAAGTAAAATATAAAAAGCAGTCTGGTGGACGTGGCCAGTATGGTCATGTTATGATTAGATTTGAACCACTACCTAGAGGTAAAGGATTTAAATTTGATGAAGAAATCTTTGGTGGGGCTATTCCAAGTCAATATATCCCAGCTGTAGAAAAAGGTATTGTTGAAGCTAAAGACGATGGAGTTTTAGCAAGTTATCCAGTGGTTGACTTTAAAGC
>CAZXRH010000084.1:0-9571 GCA_964642575.1 uncultured Halanaerobiales bacterium | reverse complement strand
ACTGATATATCAGTAATATATCTTAATATTATATAATCATTTGTATAATGTCAAGTTTTTTTTATATTTATTCAAAAAAATAAGCTTTATAAATAAAAAAGAAGATACCCTTAATACTTGGGGTATCTTCTTTAAATCATTTTTTATAATTATTTTATAAAAATCTTACTTAACTCAATCATTTTATCTATATTCTTCTCAAAAAAATTATAAAAAGATGAACAATACATATTGACATTATCATCATCCCTATTTCTTTTACAGCCATTACGGCATAAATTTAACCATTTACATTCCTTACATTGATCAGGAAAATCTGTTGAATCCTCAATAAATTTTTTTGCTTTTTCAACCTGATACACTTCAGAAAATTTCATGTTTTTAATATTTCCTAATTCCCACTGATCTGTTACATAAAAATCACAGGGATATATACTACCATCCGCCTCAATAATATTTTGAAAACTACAGTTACCCTTCATTTCACAGGCTTCTGGTTGTCTCCCCATTAACATTCCTACCACATTATCAAAGAATCTGATACTAATATACTTACCATCTTTAATATCTTTATACCATTCGTTAAATAAGTTATTTAAAAACAATTGATAGTTTTCAACAGAGAGTGAATAATCATTACTTTCAACTTCTAGTGGATCTAAACAGCGAATAAACTGCAGATATTTAAATCCCTTGTTTTTATAATCTCTATAAACTTTTCTGATATGTCTGGCTAATTGGTCAGTAATAACTGTAAGGACATTAAAATCTATCGAATATTTTTTAAAAAGTTCGGTCGTCTGGATAACTTGTTTATATGTACCCTCATTATTGCGGTCTTTTCTAAAATAGTTATGGAGTTCTTTATAACCATCAATAGAAAGGCCTACCAAAAAATTATTAGCTGATAAAAAATCTGCCCATTTATCATCAATAACAAGTCCATTTGTCTGTAAAGCTAAATTCACTTCTAATTTATCATTATTGTATTTTTTAACATATTCCATCATTTTTTTAAAAAAATCCAGACCAGCCAAAGTAGGTTCACCACCTTGAAAAGAAAAACTAACTGACTGGTCTGCGGATAAAAAAGCTTTTTTTACTATTAATTCTAGTAATTCATCATCCATAATTCCATAAGATGCAACTGTTCTGCTTTCAGCCAAATCATGGTAAAAACAGTACTTACACTGCATATTACAGTTGCTGGAAACTGGTTTGATCATTAAGTTTAAAGCTGGCAAGGATTATTACCTCCAATAAAAATTCCAATTTCTTTAATACTATATTTATTATAATATTTATTTAGCAAAATATAAACTACTTTTCTTGATATGGTTTACATGTCCCCCTACTGATTAAATCGACAGGACAATATATTTGATGTATAAGTCCAGTTTCATTATCAACTTTATCTAAAACTAATTTAGCTGCATTATAACCTATTTTATCGGGGTATTGAGTTACAGTTGTTAATGGTGTCATTAAATGTTTACCTGCTTCTAAATTATCAAATCCCACTAAAGATAAATCATCGGGTATATTTATATCTTTTTGTTGACATAATTTTATTATGTAATTAATAGCGAGAAAGTCATGTATTGAAATTACCGCAGATGGTTCTTTTGTTTTAATAAATTCATATAACTTATTAAAAATAACTTTTTTAGACTGTTTTTCTTTATTAATTGAAAAGATCAAATCTGAGTTAAATGCTAAACCGTAATCTTGGAGTGCTTTTTTATAACCTAATAATCTATCATGAATACTACTGGTTTTACTATACTCCTCTTTCACAAATGCTATCTTTTGATGTCCTAATTTTATTAAATGCTCTGCCGCTAGATAGCCGCCTTTTATATTATCAGACATCACACAATCAGTTTCACAGTCATCCAATCTACGGTCGATTAAGACAAAGGGAAATTTTTCGCTTTTTAAATCAGATATTGCAGTGCTATCTTCCTGATCTTCTGCCGGTAAGATAATTAATCCAGCAATCTTATTTTCTTTCATACGCTGAATATTTTCAGCTTCCCTGATATAATCATCATTAGAACTGCTAAACGCTAAGGTATAGCCAAAATCCCAGATATATTCTTCAATTCCATTTATAATCTTAATATAATACTCTTCATCAAAGGTAGGGGCTATAACCCCTATCATTTTGTTATGATTATCTTTATCCTTAGGTTTACCATCAAATACAAAGGTCCCTTTCCCCTGTACCCGATATAAGTATCCGGCATGAACCAGTTCAGTAATAGCCCTCCTGACAGTATACCTACTTACTTCAAAACTTTCGGAAAGCTCTCTTTCAGTTGGGATAACTTCACCGGATGGGTATTCTCCACTATTTATTTTTTTTAATATATATTCCTTCATCTGCTGGTAAAGGGGTTTATCAAGATCACGGTTTATATTATCGTTCAAGGTTATCTACCTCCCTCTCAACTTAAATCTACTCAAATTCTCCAGGGTGTCTCTTTTTTAATTCTGGTATTGCATATTCTCTGCCGGTCTTTTTTAAGTATTCAATATATGCAGGTAAATGTCCTTTTGCATGGTAAGGACCCCCTTCATTTAATACCGTCCACATTGGATCTGTTTTATAGCCATCTGGCATAGTCATCATCATCTCATCATGCCATTCATTTAAAATATATACTGCTTTTTGGCAAAGATCAGGTTGTTCATCTGCTAAATTGTGCTCTTCATAGGGATCTTCTTTAATATTATATAACATCTCTTTGGGAAACAGGTGATAACCATCATGGTATGTTCTCATATATAGCCAGTCTCCAAAGCGAACTGACCTTTGACAGACATGAGCACATTGACTAAGTACTAGACTATCTCTACCACTATCTTTACCTTCCAATACAGCCGAAGCATAACTTTGTCCATCCCAAACCTCTGGTGGCTTTTCACCAAGTAGTTCAGCCAGAGTAGGTCCTAAATCAAGCTGATAATGAAGTCCTTTTTCTACAACATTTTCAGCACCTTCCGGCCATCTTATAATCATCGGAATCCGACAGGTAGCATGATCAGCTGTAGCATGTTCTCCATAAATACCTAATTCTCCCATGTTTTCGGCATGGTCAGCACTAATAATCACCACTAAATCCTCAAAAACACCTTTTTCTTTTAAAGCTTCAAGTATTTTTCCTATATGTTGGTCTAAATACTTTATACCACAGTCATAACCATCAATCATTCTTCTAAGATCATCCATATCCTTAATTTCCCCGGGATGTCTGGGAAAAGCCGGATCTTCTTCATTATCATACATACTAATTTCCTGTGGTTTGTGGGGACCAACCAGTTTACGGTGTTGATTAATTAGTTCCTGACTGTACCAATCTGGTAAAGTTTCTTCCGCAAAAGGATTACCAAACTCTTCGGGAGCTCGATAAGGTGTATGAGCATCCCAATAATTCAAATGTAAAAACCAATCATCTTCTTCCCCATTATTTTCAATCCATTTCATGACCAGAGGAGTAATATCTTCAGCTGATTCCATACCATATTTACCTGTGTTATGCATTTCATTAAAGCCAGCATAAAAATTCCAGCTTCCATGTCTTTCCGCAAAAGGACTGAAACTAACTGTGTTAAAACCAGAATCCCTTAAAAAACCCGGCAAACTTTCATAAGTCAATCTACTTCTAAAATCACGCTCCGCCCCTTCCATACGTAACTCAGCCGCCTCACCTGCATGGTTTACAACCCCATTATGTATACCAAACTGACCTGTCATTAAGGCAGTTCGAGAAGGCAGACAGGGTGCATCACTGCAGTAATAATTATCAAATCGCACTCCCTCATTTGCAATCTGATCAATATTAGGAGATGTATCTCTCTCATATCCGTAACACCCTAAATGGTCAGGGCGCAAAGTATCAAGGTCCAAATAAAGAATTCTCATTTTTTAAAACACCTCTTTAAATATTAGTCATTTCTTTTAAATCAGCAAGTATTTCTTTTATAATATCAGTTAAAACTTCAAATGAATAGTTATTTTCGGCGATTTTATAATTCTTTTGAATTATTTCTTGGCGTTTAGTGTCATCTTTTAAAAGCTTAATTACTTCTTGCACAGCTTGGGCAATATTCTTTTTAGGTACTTCAACCAAACCATTTTGATCATGGCCAGCTATTTGATCACCCAAAGAAATCAGTTCAAAACCATCATTTTTTAGATCAGATTTGAATACTGGGTATTCAAACATAACAACCGGTTTTTTGGCAAAAACAGTTTCAATCAATTGATTACCCCAACCTTCCCAAAGACTAGGATAAGTAACAAAATCGGCTTCTACATAGCTGTCCCAGAGAGAGTATATTTTTTGTCCGTCTCGTTTGGTTCTTTTATGTTCAACTCGGTCTCCAGCATAGATGAGATTAACTCCTAGTCTATCAGCTTTCTTAACTAAATTATCGTAGTAACTACCCGAAATCCCAAAAGATTCTAGATAGCCTGAAAGAACTAAAACAATATTATCTTCTTTATGAAACTCTCTTCCATCATATAGTTTACCATATAATTTTTTTCTATTTTCTTCTTTTTCTAATTCTGAAATTAATTCAATAGCAGTCTCAATACCCTTACGGTCCAAAATTCTTGTCGCCTGTAAAAACATGAGGTCATTTTCATTTATTCCGATAGTATTTCTAAAATCCTTGTTATATGAATCTTTTGTCCATATTTTTTGAGAAAAATCAAAAACATTAGGTACTATTTTAGCCTTAATACCAGTTCTTTTTTCTAATTCTCTTTGAGCTATTTTATTGATGACTAAATGTCTAACCCAGGCATAATCTGGGGTAGAGTATCTATCTAAAATATTTAAGATCATGTCACTCGTAGGGTGAACCTCATCACTGTCTTCAAAATAGAAGTCATGGTTGTGACTGATCGTAGGAATTTGTTTTTCTTTAATGACATCATGTAAAGCCACCATAGCAGGGATATTGTATCCTACCGATAGTAAGTTATTGGGAATTAAAATATCAATCTCAAATTCATCTATAAATTTAATTAACTCAGGTTTTATCTTGTCTGCCTGTTTGAAAATATCTTCTTTTAATTTATCTTCATCTTCATAATCTTCATATTTAACTGTAGCATTATGAAGTATTTTCTTGGTTAAAGGTTCTGCAAAAGATAATTCAGGTATCGTATATATGCCCTCTATATCATCATTACCTGCACAGTAATATACATTATGGCCCATCTTTTCTAAAACATCTTTCCATTTATCTATTTCAAGTGATACTCCATCGGTTTTACCTAATTTATTATGTACAAATCCTGTATTATACATTTTAACCTCTCTTTCTTTTATCCTTTAACTGCTCCTGCGGTAAGTGCTCCAATGATAAACCGCTGCATTGTTATAAATAATATTACGGCAGGAATGATTGAAATTACACTGGCTGCTGCTAAAAAGTGGGTTGATATAGTTTCAACAGTTGATTGATAATTTAAAATCCCCACAGCCACTGGATAAAGATCAGGACTATCTAATAACACAAAGGGGATAATAAACTGTGACCAGCCATGAATTCCTGCAAAAATAATAGCTGAAGCTAAGCCCGGTGCTGATAATGGCAGAATAACTTTAGTTAGGGTCTGTAGTTTGGTGCAACCATCTATTTCAGCTGCCTCATCAATACTTTCGGGAATAGAATCAAAAAAACTTTTTAAAAGCCAGGTTTGAAAAGGTATTTCAATAGCAATATAAATTAAGATTAAACTCCAATGCCTATCCTGAATACCTAATGCATTAAAATATCTGAATAAGGGAATGGCAATAATTAAAGGGGACATCATCTGAAAGATCAATACTCCAAAAAGCATACTTTTTTTAAGTTTAAACCGCAATCTTGAAAAATTAAAGGCTGCCGGCACTGAAATAATTAAAGTTCCTACCACTGTAAAGAAAACAATCTTTACAGAGTTAAATAAATATCTTCCTAAATTGGACTGATCAAATACCTTCCTAAAATTACTAAAAGCTGGATCTTTCGGAATAATTTCGGGTGGAACTGAAAACAAGTTCTGCAGATCTTTTAAAGAAAGTGAGATAATCCAGATCAGGGGAAATAAAAAAGCCATAATTATAATTGCATAACATATGTATATACCAATATTAATTAATCTTTCTTTTCTTTTCATGCTGCTCTCCCCTTTTCTTCCTCAAAATCAATAATTCTGGAATATATTAGAGTCATTACTAAGTTAATAACAAATAATATGACTGCAATCGCTGCACCACTGCCTAGGTCAAACTGTCTAAATACTCTTAAATAAGCACTTAAGGCTAAAACCTCTGTACTGCGGCCAGGTCCGCCTCCTGTAAGGGCAATAATTGAATCAAAAGTATTAACCGTTTTAATAGTAATAAGAACTAAATTAGTATATAATACCGGTTTCATAGCAGGAATTGTCACATATAAAGTTTCCTGTATAAAAGATGCACCATCAATCACAGCCGCTTCATGCAGTTCGTTTGGTAATACTTTTAAGCCAGCATACTGCATTATCATACTAGCAGCAGTACCTCTCCAGATATTAGCAACAGTTACTGATATTAGAGCCCAGGTCGGATCTGATAAAAATGGTAAACGACCAATCCCCCAGGCGTTTAACCAATAATTTAAAATTCCCGTTGTTGATTCAGTCAAAAACAGATTCCAGATTATACCAACAACTACTCCTGGTATAACCCAACCTATTAAGACAGAAGTTCTTACAACAACAGTACCTACTAAACCGCGATCTTCACCAGCCACCATTACCCGGGCTAAAACAAAGCCTAAAAACATTTGGAAAAGAACACTAAAGAAAACAAATATTATGGTAACTCTTAAAATTGTATAAAAATCACTGTGTTGAAACAATTGGGTATAATTTTCAAAGGTATAACCAGAAGTACCCTCAGTCACAAAACCGATGTCTTTAAAACTGAGTCTTATTAAATCCAGAGTGGGATAAAGTAAAAATACTAAAAGCCAGACCACCATGGGAAGAAAAAAGGCAAACCTTTTATTTTTTCTACTCAATAACATCAAATTTCAACTCCTTATTGATAAGGAGAAGCCCGTTAGGGCTCCTCCCCTATAAACAGCTATTTACATACTTTCATACTGTTCCATTACATTATCCCAAGCATTATCTAGCGCTTCTTCGGGAGTTTTACTGCCTGTAATTACGTCAGCTACTGCTACTTGTATTTCACTTGAAATTGTTGGATAAATAGGGAATCCAGGTCTTGCATCAGAAGTTTGTAAGAACTTTTGGAACTGTTGTTGATATTTGTTACTTCTGAAATGGTAGTAATTTTCAAATACACTGTTTCTAGTAGGTAGATAACCAGAAATTTCAAACCATTCAGGATTCATATATACTTCTTTAATGAAACGAACAGCTGCAGCTTTTTTACCTTCATCTTCAGTAAAGATACCAAATACCCAACCACCAGAACCAGATGAACTCATATTAGCTTCTTTTTGTGGTAGGGGAGCAATTTCCCATTTGTCTGCTTCTTCTTCAGATACTATATCATAGAACATATTTTTCTGCCAGTTACCACCAGGGAACATGGCTGCAGACTTAGCTGCTACTTCATTATTGAATTCTCCTAAAGTTTTATATGAAGTAACTCGGGAAGGACTAGCACCAGAAGCAACTAATTCTTCCAAGAAGTTTAAGATATCAATGAAGTACTCTCTGTTTTCTCCTTCATTAAAGACAGGTCTACCTGTTTCATCTACAAGTTTACCCCCCTGTGCCCAATAAAATGGTAAAATACTAAAAGTTGTTCCTTCTCCACGACCAGCTGGGAATACATAACCATCCACATTATTATCAGCAGCACTAATTTCACTTGCTACATCAATTAATTCATCCCAGGTTTCAGGAGCTTCTGGAACTAAATCTTTACGATAATATAAGCCCCTAACATCTGTTTCATTCCAGATAGCAACTATTTCGCCATCATTGTTAGTCATACCCTCACGTACAAATCCAAAGAAATCATTTTTTTCTTCTTCGGTTAAATAATTATCAATTGATTTAAGATAAGGATAAAATCTTGGTAAGAAAAAGGAATCAATTTGAGCTATGTCAGCTTCATTGCCAACTTTAGCCTGTTCAATTATCTTAACCATACCTTCACCAATATTTTTTGATCCTAAAGTAACTCTAATTTGATAATCAGGATTTCTTCTTGCCCATGCTTCATAAGCCTCTTTTAAATAATTAGCTCTTCCTTCATATGAAGATGTCCAATAACTAAACTGCTGAATAGTCATTGTAATTACATTTTCTGCGTCAGGATTACCTATTCTATTTTCAGTAACCCACTCTGTTTGTGCACTTACTGCACCTGTTAATAGAAATACCGCAGCCAACATGATAATTAATGTTTTTTTCACTTTTTTTATTCCTCCCTTTTAATTTGAAAATTGTTAATTTTGAAAATAATAAATATTTGTATTGCTCTATACCCACCCCCTAAGGATATTTGTATGTACCATTTATTATTGATTTTAAGAAATCACTATATAATCTTTATATTTTATGGCTTTGCTGCAAATATAATATTATAAAGACTATTTATGATATTAGTGCGTTCCAATTTGTTATATTGGTCTGCACCATTATTTTATATATTAGCCATTTTTTCTTATATTCCTGCTCAAAATTTAAAAAAATTTTTAAAACTCAATAAAATCTGGTTCTTAATATCTATTAATTGGGCTTTTTTAAATGTTTTTTACTATTATAAACAAAAAATGACTCCTAAAGATCTTATAATCAGATCTTTAGGAGTCATTACTTTAAAAATATTAATTTCTTTCTTACATTTAATCCATCTTCTCTACTCTATTTCTGCCGTTTTCTTTTGCAGCATAGAGCGCTTCATCAGCTTCTTTGATAATATCTTTAATTTCCTTTTTGGATGAGTATGAAGCAACTCCAAAACTGCTTGTCAATATATCAATTTTTGAAAATATGTGCTCCTCTATTTCTTTTCTAAGTCTTTTTGCTAAAGTAACCGCAGAACCTAACTCAGTTTCCGGTAAAATTATAAGAAATTCTTCTCCACCCCATCTACCACAATAATCTACATTTCTTATACTATCTAACAATATTGAACTTACCTCTTTTAAAACTTGATCACCGACTTGATGACCATAGTTATCATTAATTTTTTTAAAATGATCCAGATCAAGCAAAATTACTGAAAATTCATTATTATATCTTTCAGCTTTTTGATAAACATCCTGTAAAATATCCTCTAGTTTTCTTCTATTATAAATTCCAGTCAGTTTATCTCTAGTAGACATTTTTCTTAATTGTTCATTAATTTCATTTAGTTTTTTATTTTTACTTTCAATCTTTTTTTGCTTTAAAAATTCATTTACATATTTTTTGAAAATGACCATTGATGCTATCCAAGCAATAATACTATTGGATATACCATTTAAAAACACGTCTCCCTGTAATAAAATTGGTTGATAAGTTGTAGCAACATAATATAATATTGCCATCCCATAAAGG